>NZ_CP125957.1:5217500-5535000 GCF_030064125.1 Pseudomonas sp. G2-4
CCCAGGCCGAAGGCCAGCCCTATGCCCTGGTGTTCGCCGACATGCGCATGCCCCCGGGCTGGGACGGGCTGCAAACCATCGAGCGGCTGTGGGAGGCCGACCCGCGCCTGCAAATTGCCCTGTGCACGGCGTTCTCGGATTACTCTTGGGAAACCATGTCCGAGCGGATCGAGTTCGATGATCAGTTGCTGATCCTCAAGAAACCGTTCGACACCCTGGAAATCCGCCAGATGGCCAGCGCCATGACCTGGAAATGGCAACTGGCCCAGGATGCCGCGCGAAAAATGCGCAGCCTGGAGCGCACGATAGAAGAGCGGGTCCAGGAATTGCTCAAGGTCTCCCACCTGCTGCAATACGACGTGCTCACCGAACTGCCCAACAGCATGCTGCTGGGCGATCGCCTGACCCAGGCCATGGCCCATTGTCGCCGGCATGACCGGCAACTGGCGGTGATGTTCATCGGCCTGGACCGCTTCAAGCGCATCAATAACGCCCTGGGTCACCCGGTGGGCGATGAGATGCTCAAGCGGGTAGCCCGGGCACTGGCGACCGTGGTGCGTGAATCCGACTCGGTGTTTCGCTACGGTTCCGACGAGTTCGTAGTGTTGGTGGGAGACGTCAGCGACCCGCAGCAGACCAAAGGCGTGGCCGAAAAACTGCTGAACGCCATCAGCTCCCCGCAACCCATCGACGGCCACGACCTGACTGTCACCGCGAGCCTGGGCATCAGCCTTTACCCAGCGGACGGTTACGATGCGGTGGCGCTGATCAAGAAAGCCGAGACGGCGATGCGCAACGTCAAGGAAACCGGCCCCAACGATTACCGTTTTTTCACCGAAGACATGAACCGCCGGGCGCGGCAGCAGCAGACCATCGAATCCGGTCTGCGCCTGGCGCTGCAACACAAGGAATTCGTGCTGCATTACCAGCCCAAGCTCGACCTGACGAGCGGCAAAGTGGTCGGCGTCGAAGCGCTGGTGCGCTGGAACCGGCCGGATCAAGGCCTGATCTACCCGTCGGACTTCATCCCGGTGGCCGAAGACAGCGGGCTGATCGTGCCGCTGAGCCAATGGGTGCTCCAGGAGGCTTGCCAGCAGGCTTGCCGCTGGCAGGCGCAGGGCATGCGTCCGCTGATCCTGTCGGTCAACATTTCGGCCATCGATTTTCGCCAGCGCGGGTTCGTCGAAGGCATCGCCCGCACGCTCAAGGAAACCGGGTTCGACCCGACACAGTTAGAACTGGAGATCACCGAAAGCGTGCTCATGCATAACATCGATACAACGGTCGCCACCCTCAAGGCTATCAAGCAACTGGGGATACGCCTGGCCATCGACGATTTCGGCACCGGCTACTCAAGCCTGAGCTACCTGCAGAAATTTCCGGTGGACGTGTTGAAGATCGACCGATCGTTCGTCGGCGACCTGAGCATCGACAGCAACGACGCCAAACTGGTGAGCACCATCATCAGCCTGGGCAAGAGCCTGAACCTGCACATCATTGCCGAAGGTGTGGAAACCCGTGAGCAACTGGAGTTTCTCAAGGCTCACCAGTGCGAGGAGGCCCAAGGTTATTACTTCAGCAAGGCCGTGGAACCGCAAGCCTTCGCCGAATGGATGGCTGAATGGGAAACCCGCCAGAGCCCGTTTTCGTAAACACCTGAGTTTCTAAACCAAGCGTTCCAAGGAAAACATCCCATGGCATCACATGGACTGATTCTGGTTTTTGGCCTGCTCATGGGATTAAACGTGGCCGCTCACGCCGAGCCACTGGACGAACCCCTCAAACCGCTGCCTGCGGCTCCAGCGCTGGACCCCAAGCGTGTCCAGCTGGGCCTGCGGTTGTTCAATGACCCGCGCCTGTCGGTCAACAACACCCTGTCCTGCGCCAGCTGTCATCGCCTGGACAAGGGCGGTGCCGACGACAAGCCGTTTTCCCTGGGCTTTGACGGCAAACCGGTGGAGGTCAATACGCCGACCGTGCTCAACGCCAGCCTGAACTTCCATCAGTTCTGGGACGGTCGCGTCGACACCCTGGAAGAACAGGTACACGCCGTGGTGACCAGTCCCGTGGAGATGGGCAGCACCTGGGAATCCGTGGTCAAGCGCATCGCCGAGGACCCCGGCTATACCAGGGACTTCAAGGACGCCTACCCCGACGGGGTGACCAAGCTCAATGTCCAAGGCGCCCTGGCGGACTACGAACGCAGCCTGCTGACCCCCAACTCGCGCTTCGACCAATACCTGCTGGGCAATACCGACATCCTGACACCCCGGGAAAAATTCGGTTACCAGCGCTTCAAGGAATACGGCTGCATCGCTTGCCATCAGGGTGTGAACATCGGCGGCAATATGTTCCAGAAGTTTGGCGTCATGGGCGACTACTTTCAGGACCGGGGCAACGTGACCCGCGCCGATGAGGGTCGCTTCAACATCACCGGCGATGAAGCCGACCGCCAGGTGTTCAAGGTGCCCAGCCTGCGCAACGTGGCCGTCACCGCCCCGTATTTCCATGATGCGTCCGCGCCGACCCTGGAGGACGCGGTGAAGGTCATGTTCAAGTACCAATTGGGACGTGAACCACTCAAAAACGATACGGCACTGATCGTCGAATTCCTCAAGACCCTCACCGGTGAATGGGAGGGCAAGCCGCTATGACGATTCTCCGTCGCCTGGGCCTGGTACTCATTGGTCTGTTGCTGGCTTCTGTCCTGCTGTTCATGTACATCCAGTCGGGCGCCCAACAGGCCGCCTCCTACATTGAATCCCGGGACCTGGTCCGCCTGCTTAAACAACAGGATGCCATCTGGGACAACGAAGTCCTCAAATCGCGGATCGCCCTCACCCACAATTACGATCCCCTGGTTTCCCCTCTTCATGAGATGTCACGTCTCTGGCAACGCCTCGACGCCATTGAATTGGTGGAAGGTCGCCACGCGCCATCACTCTGGAAAAACGAACGCGACGAATACCTCAAGGCAGTCAAGGAGAAAACCCGTCTGGTGGAACAGTTCAAGTCCCACAACGCGGTGCTGCGAAACTCCTTGGCCTTCCTGCCCACGGCCGAAGACGACATTCAGGGACAGTTCGCCCGGCTGTCCGACGAGGACAAACTGCGACTGCAAAGCGTTGCCATCGATACGTATGACCTGTTGCTCAGCAGCATGGAATTCGCCCAGGTCACCACCCGGGAACAGGCGGCCGAAGTCCTGCTGGGCCTGAACAGGCTGGAGATCAACAAGGAGCGGCTGCCGCCAGGGCTGCGTGCTTCCGTCGATATCCTGCGCAGGCACATCGCCCTGATCCTGCGCGAACAGCCACTGGTCAATGGGTTGCTGCAAGACATAGAAGCGGTCCCCGTGGCCAGTCGCCTGGACATCATTACCAACCTGCTCGACAAGGACCAGGGAAAGGCCGCCGCCAAGCACCAGCGCAACCATATCTACCTGTTGGTATTCGCCACGTTCCTGGTGCTGATCCTGATCTGGCTGGCGATCCGGCTGATGCGCAGCTTCGCCGAGATCAAGCGGGTCAACACCGCCCTGCACACCGCCAACGACGAGCTGGAACAACGGGTCGAGGAACGGACTCGCCAGCTCAAGGACACACAAAGCGAATTGATGGACACCGCCCGCCAGGCTGGCATGGCGGAGATCGCCACCAACGTGTTGCACAACGTGGGCAATGTGCTCAACAGCGTGAACATCTCCGCTGACCTGGTCTCCCGCAAGCTGCGCAGCAGCAAGGCCCTGGGGCTGGGCAAGGCGATGCAGCTGATTAACGAGCATTCCCGTGACCTGGGGCACTTCCTCACCGAAGACGAGAAAGGCAAGCTGTTGCCCGGTTACCTCAATCAACTGGTGGATGCCATCGCGCTCGAGCAGCAAAGCCTTACTGACGAACTGGCCCAGTTGAGCAAGAGCGTGGACCACATCAAGGACATCGTTTCCACCCAGCAATCCTACGCCGGCGCCAATAGCATGGTAGAACCCCTGGTGGTCAGCGAATTGCTCGAGGACGCCCTGCGCATGAACTCCGGCGCCCTCACCCGCCACCACGTGACGGTCATCAAGGAATACGGCGACGTGCCGCGCATCATGGGCGACAAGCACCGCTTGCTGCTGATTCTTATCAACCTGATCAGCAATGCCAAATACGCCATGGCGGGAGTTTCCAACCATGCGCGCAACATCACTCTGAAGGCCAAGGTCGTAGAGGGTGAAACCCTGCAGATCAGCGTCAAGGATGAAGGTGAAGGCATTCCGGAGGAAAACATGACACGCATCTTCGCCCACGGCTTTACCACGCGTAAGGAAGGCCACGGGTTCGGCCTGCACAGTTGTGCACTGGCGGCGATTGAAATGAACGGCCAACTCACCGCCCACAGCGAGGGGCCAGGCACCGGGGCAACGTTCGTCTTGCAACTGCCCCTGAAACTCGCGGAAGGTGAACCATGAACAACATGAGTAATCGGCGCATCCTGTTGATCGATGATACGCCCGCCATCCATGACGACTTTCGCAAGATCCTCACGCCGGAGGATGAGAACAATGCCGACCTGCAAGACATGGAAAGCGCGCTGTTCGGCGACGCGCCGAAACCGACCGCCACCGTATTCGAACTCGACTCGGCCTACGGCGGCCAGGAAGGCCTGAAAAAATTGCAGGAGGCCGCCGCGAAAGGGCGCCCGTATGCCCTGGCGTTTGTCGACATGCGCATGCCCGAAGGATGGGATGGCGCCAAGACCATCGAAGAACTCTGGAAGCGCGACCCGCAGTTGCAGGTGGTGGTTTGCACCGCGTACTCGGATTATTCCTGGGATGAACTGCTGGACCGCCTGAACGGCCACGACCGGTTGCTGATCCTGAAAAAACCCTTCGACAACATCGAAGTCCAGCAGATGGCCAACACCCTGACCACCAAATGGGAAATGACCTCCCGCGCGCAACTGCAGATGAGCAAGCTCGAAGACCTGGTGGAACAACGCACCCTGGCGTTCAAACAGGCCAGTGAGCTGCTGCAAATGGAAATCGACGAACGCAAGATGCTCGAAAGCCAGTTGGTGCAATCGGAAAAGCTCGCCTCGCTGGGTCAGTTGGCGGCCGGGGTGGCCCACGAAATAAACAATCCGATCGGCTTCATCTCCTCCAACCTGGGCGCCTTGGACGGCTACTTTGGCAAACTCCAGGAAATGCTCGAAGCCTATGGTGGCGCGGAGGAATCCATCGCCTCGCAGGAGCTGGTGGTGCAGTTGAAGAGCCTGCGTGATCAGGTGGAACTGGACTTCCTCATCGAGGACATCCCGATGCTGATCAAGGAATCCAAGGAGGGCATCGCCCGGGTGGGGCGGATCGTCAAGGACCTGAAGGACTTCTCTCGCGTCGACGCCTCCCAGGAATGGCAGTTGGCCAATTTGCAGCAAGGCATGGATTCGACGTTGAACATCGTCGCCAACGAAATCAAGTACAAGGCCGACGTGGTCAAGCAATACACGCCGTTGCCGGAAGTGGAATGCCTGCCGTCGCAGATCAACCAGGTGATCATGAACCTGATCGTCAACGCCGCCCAGGCCATCGGCCCCGAACGCGGCACCATCACCCTGCGCAACGGTGTGGAAGGTGACAACGTGTGGATCGAAGTGGCCGACAACGGCTCGGGCATGCCCCCCGAAACGCTGCAAAAAATCTTCGATCCCTTCTTCACCACCAAACCCGTCGGCCAAGGCACGGGGCTGGGGCTGTCACTGTCCTATGGCATCGTGAAAAAGCACCATGGCGAGATCACGGTGAGTAGCGAGGTTGGCGTGGGTACTACGTTCCGCATTGAATTGCCGATGCGGCAGTTGAAGCAGGCGGTTTGAGAGGCTCGGTGCAACCACTGGTTTGATGGAGAGTAAACGTCCCACCTGTGGCGAGGGAGCTTGCTCCCGCTGGGCTGCGCAGCAGCCCCCTCTCAAAAGTCACTCAATCAACCTGACCCACCGCGTCGCCGGGTTTCAGGGCCGCTGCGCGCCCCAGCGGGAGCAAGCTCCCTCGCCACAGGGGTTGGGCACGGCGTGGGCTAAGGGAGTGCCTCGAATCAGGGTCAGTCTCGAGCAAATCCCCTGGCTGCCCGGAATGCCTTTGTGGCGAGGGAGCTTGCTCCCGCTGGGCTGCGCAGCAGCCCCCTCTCAAAGGCCACTCAATCAACCTGACCCACCGCGCTGCCGGGTTTCAGGGCCGCTGCGCGCCCCAGCGGGAGCAAGCTCCCTCGCCACGGGATGGGTGCACGGCGTGGCTAAGGGAGTGCCTCGAATCAGGGTCAGTCTCGAGCAAATCTCCTGGCTGCCCGGAATGCCTTTGTGGCGAGGGAGCTTGCTCCCGCTGGGCTGCGCAGCAGCCCCTCTCAAAGGCCACTCAATCAACCTGACCCACCGCGTCGCCGGGTTTCAGGGCCGCTGCGCGCCCCAGCGGGAGCAAGCTCCCTCGCCACGGTATGGGTGCACGGCGCGGGTTAAGGGAGTGCCTCGAAGCAGTGTAAGTCTCGAGCAAACTTCCTGGCTGCCCGGAATGCCTTTGTGGCGAGGGAGCTTGCTCCCGCTGGGCTGCGAAGCAGCCCCCTCTCAAAGGCCACTCAATCAACCTGATCCACCGCGTCGCCGGGTTTCAGGGCCGCTGCGCGCCCCAGCGGGAGCAAGCTCCCTCGCCACAGGGGTTGGGCACGGCGTGGGCTAAGGGAGTGCCTCGAATCAGGGTCAGTCTCGAGCAAATCTCCTGGCTGCCCGGAATGCCTTTGTGGCGAGGGAGCTTGCTCCCGCTGGGCTGCGCAGCAGCCCCTCTCAAAGGCCACTCAATCAACCTGACCCACCGCGTCGCCGGGTTTCAGGGCCGCTGCGCGCCCCAGCGGGAGCAAGCTCCCTCGCCACGGGGTTGGGCACGGCGTGGGCTAAGGGAGTGCCTCGAATCAGGGTCAGTCTCGAGCAAATCTCCTGGCTGCCCGGAATGCCTTTGTGGCGAGGGAGCTTGCTCCCGCTGGGCTGCGCAGCAGCCCCTCTCAAAGGCCACTCAATCAACCTGACCCACCGCGTCGCCGGGTTTCAGGGCCGCTGCGCGCCCCAGCGGGAGCAAGCTCCCTCGCCACGGTATGGGTGCACGGCGCGGGTTAAGGGAGTGCCTCGAAGCAGTGTAAGTCTCGAGCAAACTTCCTGGCTGCCCGGAATGCCTTTGTGGCGAGGGAGCTTGCTCCCGCTGGGCTGCGCAGCAGCCCCTCTCAAAGGCCACTCAATCAACCTGACCCACCGCGCTGCCGGGTTTCAGGGCCGCTGCGCGCCCCAGCGGGAGCAAGCTCCCTCGCCACGGGATTGTGTGCCATCCCTTCACCACAGGAGCGGTGTTCCTGAGTACCATATCCCCCCATCAAACGCTCAACCCCAAGGAAACCGCATGAGCCTGTCGCTGCTAAGCCGTTACGCCTTCTTTGCCGGCTGTGTGATCTTCACCCTCGCCAGCCTGCCGTTTCTGCAACACGACTGGCTCTGGCCGATTGCATTGGTGACAGGGCTGTTAAGCCTGCTGGGGCTGTTCGACCTGCTGCAAAGCCGCCATGCGGTGCGCCGCAACTATCCGATCCTGGGCAATATCCGCTACTTGGTTGAAGGCATCCGCCCGGAAATCCGCCAGTACCTGCTTGAATCCGACAGTGACGCCCTGCCGTTTTCCCGGGCCCAACGCTCGCTGGTGTATTCCCGGGCCAAGAACGAAAGCGCCGACAAACCGTTCGGCACCTTGATCGATGTCTACCAGAGCGGCTTCGAATTCATCGGCCACTCCATGCGCCCGGCCCCGTTGAGCGACCCCAGCGGTTTTCGCGTGACGGTGGGGGGTCCGCAATGCACCCAGCCGTATTCAGCCTCGGTGTTCAACATCTCGGCCATGAGCTTCGGCTCCCTGAGCGCCAACGCCATCCGCGCATTGAACCAAGGGGCGAAGCTGGGCAATTTCGCCCATGACACGGGGGAAGGCAGCATCAGCCCCTACCACCGCGAACACGGCGGCGACCTCACCTGGGAGCTGGGCAGCGGCTACTTCGGCTGTCGCACCAGCGACGGGCGCTTCGACCCGGAGCGCTTCGCCGTCCAGGCGCAGAACCCGCAGGTGCGGATGATTGAAATCAAGATGAGCCAGGGCGCCAAACCCGGCCACGGCGGGATCCTGCCCAAGCACAAGGTCACCCGGGAAATTGCCGAGACCCGTGGCATTCTCATGGGCGAGGATTGTGTTTCACCGTCACGCCACAGCGCGTTCTCCACACCCATTGAGCTGATGCAATTCGTCCAGCAACTGCGTGAGCTGTCCGGCGGCAAACCGGTGGGTTTCAAGTTCTGCCTGGGTCATCCGTGGGAATTCATGGGCATCGCCAAGGCCATGCTGGAAACCGGGATCCTGCCCGATTTCATCGTGGTGGACGGCAAGGAAGGCGGCACCGGTGCCGCGCCGGTGGAATTCACCGACCACATCGGCGTGCCGCTGCGCGAAGGCCTGCTGTTCGTGCACAACACCCTGGTGGGCCTGAACCTGCGGGACAAGATCAAGCTCGGCGCCAGCGGCAAAATCGTCAGCGCCTTCGACATCGCCAGCGTCCTGGCCATCGGCGCCGACTGGGCCAACGCCGCGCGCGGCTTCATGTTCGCCATCGGCTGCATCCAGTCCCAAAGCTGCCACACCAACAAATGCCCCACCGGCGTCGCCACCCAGGACACCCTGCGCCAACGCGCCCTGGTCGTCCCGGACAAGGCCCAGCGGGTCTACAACTTCCACCGCAACACCCTCAAGGCCCTGGCCGAAATGCTCGCCGCCGCCGGGCTTGAGCATCCTTCGCAATTGCAGCCCAAGCATTTGGTTCGGCGCATGTCCGCCACTGAGATCAAGCTGTTTTCTCAGTTGCATGTGTTCTTGAAGCCGGGGGAGTTGCTGACCGGTGAGGTCAATGGGGCGTTTTATTCGCGGATGTGGCAGATGGCGCGGGCGGACAGTTTTGAGCCGCAGGAGGTAGTGGCGGCGTAGTGGTGGCTGGATTACCAGCCTCATCTGAGGCTGGTGACGCTTTGAGGATGAACAGAGAAGCAACCATCTCTCGATCTACAAGAGTAAGTTTTTTTTCCCAACCTTTCTCCTGCAGCAGCTCGTCCTTAGGATGAGTTTTTGCCGCTATCCACCAGAGCCTAGGCTCATTGCATTTAAGTACCTGCAAACTATTGAAATTAATCCATCTAGCATCTTCAGAAATCAGGGCGTAACCGTTACGGTCAAAACCTTTTAGAGCTGTACCGGAAGGTATGTGGATATAAAGCGTCGGTCGCATACCCGTTTGATTGTAATAACTGAATGGCAAGTACCAAATTAAAGAATCAAGCAGAATGTCATCACCTGGCCGAATCATTTGTTGAATCTCAGCGGCCAACACATCAAGCCTGAAATCCCTACGTAAATCGGTTCCATTCAAGCCATCCGCTTGTCGGTACACCGAATGCAGTCCCTGTATTTCTGCAGTAACCACAATCACCACGGCCAAGGCCAGAACGCCTGTCCGACGCCCCAATATATCCAGCGCTACTGCGACGATGAAAGGCACTCCAACTGCGGAAAATACCAGGTAGCGAGGAACGAATACCGGAACGATTAACGCCAGCAAAGCAAGAACTACAACCGGGATAAAAAAATAGCCTACCAATAAACCATTGAAACGATGCCGGAGGTTGTCCTTCCGAATCAGCACGAGTGCGCATGCAATAACCAACCCTAGGGGCACCATGCGCAGAAGCAACGATTGGGTCCCCCAAGCACTCATCACAATAAACTGCCAAACGAGACCCAACACTGACTGTCCTGTGACAGGCGGTATCCATCCAAGACCCGATCGGCCAGTCAGATGATCAATAAAATGAGGCAGCCAAGGCAGGAACAACACGACGATCAGAACGTTAGCCAGTACCCAGGTGCGCGTCGGTAGCACGGTACTAGCAGCGCCCGGACGCCCCCACCACCAATAAAACCAATGAACAAGGACACACAGCGCTGCAAAATAGTGGGTGTAGAAAGCGGCGGTCATCAGCAGTACATAAATGAATGCAAATGGCTTCCTCTCACTCTCCTTAACCCAGCACACCAATGCCACGGTTGCCCCCATCAGCCAAAACCCGAGCAAGGTGTACATCCGCGCTTCCTGACTGTATCGAACCGAAATTGGCAGTAACGCCAATAACAACGCAGCGATCCAGGTTGCTCTTCGCGTCGAAACCAGGCTCATCAGCTTTACACCCAGCAAGACAGTGCCAACATCAACCAACGCACTGAGCGACCTTACAGCCATGGCACCGTCGCCGAACAAAACCATCCAGTAGTGCAGCACGAGGTAATACAGTGGAGGATGAACGTCTCGTGCCGTAAGAGACCAGATCTGCCCAGGCTCGTGCCGGGCAAGCAGCACGCTGAACGCCTCGTCATACCAGATAACGGGTATCGTGATTCCGTGAAAACGCACCACGAGCGCAAGGACTGCCACAGCCGCCAAAGCTGAACGATCGACAAACCGGCTGGGGAGTGCTCCTGAGTAAACGCGAGGCATCTTCATCGATCATGATTTCCCTGGCGATAAGGACTTGCGGTAATCGCGGTGATGACTTCCTTCACAACATCAGGATCCATCCCGGGATTTCATCCGGCCTTCCCTGATCATTTCCTTGATGACATACCGGGGCCGATGCTTGGTCTCCAGATAAATCCGCCCGATGTACTCGCCCAGCACACCGATACCCACCAGTTGCACACCGCCCAGGAATAAAACTGCAACCATCAACGACGGATAACCCGGCACGTCGTTACCAAACAGAATCTTGTCCAGCACCATGTAAATCGCGTACAGGAGCGAAACCAAGGAGATGCAACCGCCCACGTAAGTCCACAGCCGCAACGGCACCGTGCTGAACGACGTGATGCCTTCAAGGGCAAGATTCCACAACTTCCAGCCATTGAACTTGCTCTTGCCGGCAGCGCGGCGGGGGCGGTCGTATTCGATGACCACGGTGTTGAAACCGGCCCACGACAACACGCCCTTCATGAACAGTTGGTATTCGGGAAGGGTCTTGATCACCTCCACCACCTTGCGATCCATCAAGCGAAAATCCCCGACGTTCTGCTCGATGTGCGGGTAGGCGATGTGATTGAGCACCCCATAGAACAACGCCGCGCCCCGGCGCTTGAGATAGCTGTCGGATGAGCGATCGCGGCGCTTGGCCAGCACCACTTCGGCGCCCTTTCCCCATTCGGCGATCATTCGTGGAATGACGTCGATGGGGTCTTGCAGATCCACGTCCATGGGGATCACCACGTCGCCGCTGGCGTGTTCAAGGCCGGCAAACAGGGCCGGTTCCTTGCCAAAGTTGCGGGAGAAGTTGATCAACAGGACCCGGCTGTCCATCAGTGCAATATCGCGGGCGATGGCGGCGGTCTGGTCGCCGCTGCCATCGTTGATGAAGACGATTTCGACGGCATGGTCTTTCAATGCCGGATGCTGACGGACACTTTCATAAAACAGGCTGATGGCTTGTTCTTCATTGAAGACCGGAACGATCAAAGAAACGTTCATGGACAATGTCCGCGAAACACCACAAACCGCGACAACAGAAAACCGATCACCAGGCTCAACAGCGAAAATACCGCCACGGTCAGCAGGCCGTGGACGTGCCAGCGATCACCCAGATAACCGACGGTGAAACTGAGGGCACCCATGACGCCTAGGAAAAGAACATAGCCCAATGCCGAGGTTTTGGCTTCGAAGGTGTAGAGCGCATTGACATAAAAAGAGAAGGAGGCCGCCACGCAAAAGGCCGTGAAATTGCTCATCGCTTGATTGAGGCCGAACGCCACCCGCAGCACGAAAAATATCTGCCAATGGATCAGCGTATTAGCCAGCCCCACCAGGGAGTAGCTGAAAAAACCTTTCCATAATGTTTTCATGGATGCCCCCGACCGTGCGGGTGGTTCAGGCGACTTAATCTAGGGTTCTATCGGTGTGCGGTCTACTGTAGGAGTTAACAGGTAGGACCTCACGGGAAGGTGATTGGCGCAGAAAAAAAGCCCCGATCATCCGACCGGGGCTCCTTTTACATCACCGTCAACTTACGAAGTTGAACGCACCGCCCCCTGCACATCACCGGTGGGTTGCAACTTGAAGGTATAGAACAGCACCGTTAGCAACGCCAGGAATGCCGGGCCAATGTAGAGCGCCACGCGGGTGTCCGGGAAGTACGCCATCAGGCCCACCACCAGCACCAGGAATGCCAGCGCCAGGTAGGAACTGACCGGGTACAGCCACATGCGATATTTCAGGGCCGCACGTTCCGAAGCACTCAGGCTTTTACGGAATTTGAGCTGGGCCAGCAGGATCATCACCCAGGTCCAGATTGCGCCGAAGGTCGCGATAGAGGTCACCCAGACGAAGACTTTCTCCGGCACCAGGTAATTGAGCAGCACGCCCAGCAGCAGCGCGGCGATGGACAACAACAAGGCGCGACGCGGCACGCCGTTGGCCGAGGTCGTGGCGAAGCCGGCCGGGGCCTGGCCATTCTGCGCCAGGCTGTAGAGCATCCGCCCAGTGCTGAAGATGCCGCCGTTACAGGACGACAACGCCGCAGTGATCACCACGAAGTTGATGATGCCGGCGGCGGTCTTGATGCCCAGGCGCTCGAAAGTCATCACAAACGGGCTGCCCTGGGTGCCGATCTCGTTCCACGGGTAGATCGACAGGATCACGAACAGCGCGCCGACGTAGAACAGCAGGATCCGCCAGAACACCGAGCCGATGGCGTTGGGGATGGTTTTCTGCGGGTTCTTCGCTTCACCGGCGGTCAGACCGATCATCTCCACGCCCAGGTAGGCGAACATCACCATCTGCAGGGACATCAACACGCCCTGCACGCCGTTGGGCATGAAGCCACCGTGGGTCCAGAGGTTGGAAAGGCCCAGGGCCACGCCGTCGTTGCCGAACCCGAAGGCGATGATGCCAATGCCACCGATGACCATGGCAATGATGGTCACGATCTTGATCAGGGCGAACCAGAATTCGAATTCACCGAAGGCCTTGACCGCGATCAGGTTGATCGAGCCCATGCTGACCAGCGCGGCCAGGGCCCAGATCCAACGGGGTACGTCGGGGAACCAGATGCCCATGTACACCGCCACTGCGGTGATCTCCGCCACGCAGGTTACCAGCCACAGGAACCAGTAGTTCCAACCGGTCAGGAAACCGGCCAGCGGACCTAGGTAGTCCTGGGCATAACGGCTGAACGACCCGGCCACCGGGTTGTGCACGGCCATCTCGCCGAGGGCACGCATGATCACCAGGATCGCCAGGCCGCCAATGATGTAGGACAGCATGATCGCCGGGCCGGCCATTTCAATGGCCTTGGCCGAGCCGAGGAACAGCCCGACACCGATACAGGCGCCAAGCGCCATCAGGCGGATGTGCCGCTCACCGAGCTCACGTTTGAGCGGACCACCCTGAGCGGTCTCGCCATGGGGCAGATGATTGCCGACAGGCATAGGGATACAACCTCGTCTTGTTATTGGATTAACCGCCGAGTCTCCAAAGCCGCAGGTTGGTAAGCCTGCCACCTTGCCGAAACCGGTCTGCTTCGTGGACAGACCGTCCTGTAGAACAACGCCCTCAGGATCAGCGGGCCATGCAGTATAAAAAGCCGGGGACAGAGAGATTCACTGTAAAACCGGGGAATTTCAGGGAGAACCCTCAGCAAAAACTGTGTTTCCGGAGATGCATTGTCTGGGATGACAGACACTTCTGAAAACGGCGCCGAGTATTGCACAGGGAGGGTGCCAGGTCACACGGCGACAGCTCTAGCACAAGGCTTTCGGACATCACTGAACCTGCGGCGAGGGAGTTTGTTCCCGCTCGGCTGCGCAGCAGACGCAACGATGGCAGGCCGATGATTTCAACGGGTGGGAAAAGCGGGGGCGGCTTCGCCACCCAGCGGGAGCAAGCTCCCTCGCCACGGGTACTACATCGTTTTCAGAAAATTCGTTCAATCATCACCGCGTCGGATTGTCGAGGGCGGAGCTACCGTAAGTGGGTACCCCCAACCACAGGAAGCCAAGGAATGCGTCCTCTACGTCCAAACTCTCATCGCCTGCGTCATGGCCGCTCTTCGGAACGTGGACGAGGTTATCTCGTCACTACGGTCACACACCAACGGGCGCCTATTTTCAAGGACCTGCGACTGGGTCGCTTACTGATTGCAGAAATGCGTCTGGCTCATGAGCGAGGCTTGGTTAATTCGCTCGCCTGGGTTGTGATGCCAGACCATCTGCATTGGTTAGTGCAACTGGAACAAGCCCAACTCTCTCAGGTAATGCAGACGATCAAATCCCGCAGCACTCTTACAATCAATCGAGCCATGAACAGAAACGGCGCCTTTTGGCAAAGCGGCTTCCATGACTGCGCGATCCGCGATAACCAATCCCTTCGCCCCGCTGCCGACTACATCACCGCCAATCCTATTCGCGCTGGGCTGGTGGAGCATATTGGCGACTACCCGCATTGGGATACTGCATGGATCTAATCGTTTTTTGAGCCAAGGCTGACGCCCCCCACTCTTGAAGCCACCGGGCACCTGTGGCGAGGGAGCTTGCTCCCGCTGGGTGGCGCAGCCGCCCCCGCTTTTCCCATCCGTTGGAAATTTTTCGGCTGCCATTTTTGCGTCTGCTGCGCAGCCGAGCGGGAGCAAGCTCCCTCGCCATAGAAGCTAGTCAGCCAGATGATCAGTCAGCCAATCAGCTAATCCGTCAGCCAGACCGGCAATGACATCAGCCCACAATTTCCCCTCCCCCACGCCAACCACCGTCTAAGCTTCAAGCAAGTCCGATCAATCTGCGTGAATGGATCAGTCGACTATGGGCGCTTTATGGCAAACCGATCCGAATAAACCTATGGTCCCGACTGAACGTATGGAAGAAGCACCTTTACCCCAAAAAACTCGCCGCGCACGGCATGGCTGGCGGGCGTTCTGGTTGTTGTTGCTGATTATCGTCGTGGTGGTCGGCCTGGCGGTGGCCAAGGAAATGCGCACGTCGCGGTTTCAGGCCGAGGAGCTCAGCAAGTACGCCGCGTCCCTGGGCTATTCAGTGCAACCGGGCCCCAGCGATGCCATCGTCTATCCCGGCGCAGGCCCGTTCGACCGGCGGTTGGGCTACAGCGCCCTGGGGGAATTCCTGCCGCGTCTGCTCAAGCGCGACTACGTGATCCAGGCCCAGGCGCGTTTCTCGCCGGCCTTGATGGATTACGTCGAAAAAGGCCTGTTCGTGCCCTACGCGGAAAAGATCCAGGCCGGTCTGACCATCACCGACTGCCGCGCCGCGCCGGTGTATCAGTTCAAGTACCCGCAGCAGCTGTATGCGAGTTTCGACGCGATCCCGCCCGTAGTGGTGCAAAGCCTGCTGTTTATCGAAAACCGCTTTCTGCTCGACCCCAAGCACCCCCAGGCCAACCCGGCGGTGGACTGGCCGCGTTTTGGCATGGCGGCCTGGTCGCAAGTGGCCAAGCTGTTGAGTTTGCCGGGCCAGTCCGCCGGGGGCAGCACACTGGCGACGCAACTGGAAAAATACCGCCATTCCCCCGAAGGCCTCACCGTGTCGGGCGCGGAGAAAATCCGCCAGATGATCTCCGCCAGCGTGCGCGCCTACCAGGCCGGTCCGCAAACCCTCGAGGCTCGGCAGCGGGTCGTGCGCGACTACCTCAACAGCGTGCCGCTCTCCGCCGTGCCGGGGCATGGTGAAGTCCATGGCATGGCTGAAGGCTTGCGGGTCTGGTACGGCGCCGATTTCAACCGGGCCAATGAACGCCTGGCCAGCACCGCGACCGATCCCCGGAGCCTGGCGGAGAAGGGCCTGGCCCTGCGGGAAATGCTGTCATTGATGATCGCTCAGCGGCGCCCTTCTCACTTCCTGTCCAAGGGCCGTGACGAACTGGCGCGCCTGACCGACAGCCACGTCCGATTGCTGGCGCAAAACGGCGTCATCGATGCGCCCCTGGCCGAGGCTACCCTGGCCAGCAAGGTCAGTTATCGCGACTGGGTCCAGGACCCGACCGTGCAGCCCAACGAAACCAACAAAGGCATCAGCGCCGCCCGCAGTCGTCTCGCCAACCTGCTCAACCGCCCGCTGTACGACCTCGATCGCCTGGATCTTTCCGCCACCAGCACCCTGCAAAGTGACTTGCAGGCCCAGGCCACCGAGTACCTCAAGCGTTTGGCCGACCCGGCCTTCGCTGCCGAGATCGGCCTGATGGGCGAACGCTTGCTGACCCCCACCAGCACCACCCAGGTGCGCTACAGCTTCACCCTGCTGGAACTGACCCCCGACGGCTCGCGAGTTCGGGTGCAAACCGACAGCACCGACCAGCCCTTCGACATCAACGAAGGCAGCAAACTGGAACTGGGCTCCACCGCCAAGTTGCGGGTCCTCACCACGTACCTGCAGATCATTGCCGAACTGCATGATCGCTATGCCCAGCAAACTCCGGCGGCGTTGAAGAAAACCGACATTTCCGACCAGGACCGCCTCTCCCGCTGGGCCGTCGACTACCTGATCCAGAACACCGACCGCAGCCTGCCGAAAATGCTCGAAGCTGCCCTGGACCGTACCTATTCCGCCAGCCCCGGCGAGGCGTTCTTCACCGGTGGCGGGCTGCACACCTTCCACAACTTCCGCAACGAGGACAACGGCCGCATCCCGACCTTGCGCGACTCCCTGCGCGAGTCGATCAACCTGCCGTTCATCCGCCTGATGCGCGACCTGGTGCGCTACGCCACCTACGCTGGCCCGAGCAACAGCGCCGAATTGCTCAAGGACGACAAGGACCCGCGCCGCCAGGAATACCTGGCCCAATTCGCCGACCGCGAAGGCACCTCGTTCCTGCTCAAGTTCTGGAAGAAATACCAGAAAAAAGACACGGGTCAGCGTCTCGAAACCTTCCTCGACAGCATGCACCCCACGGCGATCCGCCTGGCCGCCGTGCACCGGTACTTCTTTCCCAACGACAGCCAGGAAAGCTTCAACCGCTTCGTGCGCTCGCACCTCAAGTCGGCCAAGAGCGCCGAAAAACTCACCGACGAACGCCTGGAACGGCTCTACCAGAGCTACGGCCCCGGCGCCTATGACCTGCCCGACCAAGGCTTCATCGCCAAGGTCCACCCGCTGGACCTGTGGCTGATGGGTTACCTGCTGAACCACCCCGACGCCAAGTTCAGCCAGATCGTCAAGGCCAGCGAGTTCGAGCGCCAGGAGGTCTATAGCTGGCTGTTCAAGAGTCGGCACAAGAGCGCCCGCGACAGCCGCATCCGCACCATGCTGGAGATCGAAGCGTTCCTGGATATCCACCAGCGCTGGCAGAAAGTCGGCTACCCGTTCGATCACCTGGTGCCGTCGCTCGCCACCGCCATCGGCAGCTCGGGCGACCGCCCCGCTGCACTCGCGGAGCTGGTGGGCACCATCCTCAACGACGGCATCCGCCAACCGGCGCTGCGCGTCGACAGCCTGGACTTTGCCGTCAATACGCCCTATGAGACGCGGCTGGTCAACGATCCGGATAAAGGCAAGCGAGTGATGCCGGTGGAAGTGGCCCAGGCCTTACGCGGCGCGCTGTCCCAGGTGGTCGATGCCGGCACCGCGAAACGGGTGGCCGGCAGTTTCAAGCTGGCCGACGGTACACCGCTGGCCATGGGCGGCAAGACCGGCACCGGCGACAACCGCATCGAAGCCGTCGGCTCGGGTGGGAGAGTGATCAGTTCCAAATCGATCAACCGCACCGCCACCTTCGTGTTCTACATCGGCGACAGCCATTTCGGCACCCTCACCGCCTTTGTCCCGGGGGCTTCGGCGCAGAACTTCAAGTTCACCTCGGCCTTGCCGGTGCAGGTGCTCAAGGGCATGGCGCCGTTTCTGTCGCCCTACTTGCAGCCGGGTAGCCAGACCCAGTGCAAGCCGTTGGTGGCTCGGCAATGAGTTCCAGCAGTGAGAGGGGCAGACACATGTGGCGAGGGAGCTTGCTCCCGCTGGGGCGCGTAGCGGCCCTGAAACCTGGCGACGCGGTGGATCAGGGGGATTGAGTGGCCCTTGAGGGGGCTGCTTCGCAGCCCAGCGGGAGCAAGCTCCCTCGCCACACAAAGTCAGAGGGTTACACGGGGTACCGCATCGAAGATGACAGTGAAGTTCCCGGTGTACAGGCCAGGCGTGCGAGGGATGGGCCAATGACTCGCATGGATGAACATCTCCACCTGGGTCCCTGGCGTGGATGTGGCGTCATCTACTACTTCTTGAGGCAACTCGTTCAAGAATACGTCGTTGAAAAAGACACGCAGAGGTATGCGCACACTACCATTAGACAAAAAAGAGTCCCCCTCAATGTAGGCATGAACCGAGCCATCGGTATTCTTCACATCAAAGGTCTGGCGTATGGAGCTCAAGTCGTAGGTGACAGTGTTGTAATACATGTACTCATCTTTACCAAAATCCGGATTGCGTGGCTGCACATGAAATTGCTTGTTCGGAATGTTCGCGGTGATATGGATCGGTGCGCGGGCATCATCAGCGGCCAATACCAACGTAGGGCTCAGGGCTGCAACAACAAGGGCCGTTACGGACACGATTTTGTTTAACATATTTCTTTCCTTCTGATTAATAAAACGAAGTGGAGACTCCCCGTGGCACGGTGAGTTACAGGCTAACCCGAGGGACTGCGTCGAAGATCACGGTGAATTGCCCGGTGTACAAACCAGTCTGTTCCTGGGGATTAATCGGAAACGCCGTGGAGATGTGCAACTCTGCCGTCATACCTGGCGTGGACGTTACGTCATCAACCACTTCCTTCGGCCAGGTGTTCAGATAAACGTTGTTAAACACAACAGCAATGGGGATCGAGTTACAGCCGTTGAACAGATCGGGTCGCCTATCAATGTAGGCGTGGACCGAACCGTCGGTGTTCTTCACATCAAAGAGCTGGCGCACCGGCGACAACGCGCTAGTCACAGGATTGAAATGCATCACCTCGTTCTTACCAAACTCCGGATCCCGTGGCATCACATGAAATTGCTTATTCGGAATGTTCGCGGTGATATGGATCGATGCGAGTGCATCATCTGCCGCCAACACAAACGAAGGGCTCAGGGTCGCAACGACCAAAGCCGTTACTGACACGATTTTGTTCAACATACTTGTTCTTCTTTTGAGTAATAAAAACGAATTGAAAACTTCCCGCGGCACCGCGAACTACAGGGCCGCAAACCGAGGAACTGCGTCGTAAATCACAGTGAATTGACCGGTGTATAAGCCCGGGTGGCGTTCGACCGACATGGCATTCGGACGGATCAACATCTCGGCCTGGGTGCCTGGTGTGGACGAGGCATCATCGACGACTTCTTGAGGCATGCCGTCGAGATAAACGCCGTTGAACGTAACGCTCAGGGGAATGTGATCCCTGCCATTGTTCAGATAGGCCCTGCCCTCTTGAATGTAGGCATGGATCGAGCCGTCGGTGTTCTTCACGTCGAAGGTCTGGCGTACGGAACTCAGGGAGTTATTCGCGGGGTTGTAATGCATGACCTCGTCCCTGCCGAAATCCGGATTGCGTGGCTGCACATGGAACTGCTTGTTCGGAATATTCGCCGTGATGTGGATGGATGTGCGTGCATCATCCGCCGCCAATGCCCATGAAGGACTCAGGACTGCAACAACCAAGGCTGTTACGGGCACCACTTTTTTTAACATCGATTGACACCTCTTCTGAGTAATAAAACGAAACGCAAACTCCCCCGTGGCGAGGGAGCTTGCTCCCGCTGGGTGGCGAAGCCGCCCCCGCTTTTTCAACCAGCTGGAAATCTCTGACTTGCCATCTTTGCGGCTGCTGCGCAGCCGAGCGGGAGCAAGCTCCCTCGCCACAGGAGATTCGTGGTCCTGACGCCTTCGGGTAGGCTGACCCGCGGGGGTCACGGCGCAACCGCATCGAACACCATATGCACCGTGCCGTAGTAATCACCCGAGCTGTATCCGTCACCGGGCTTGATCGCGGCGATTTCCAGGGGCACCTGGCGTCCGGGCCTGGCCTCGAGGGCCGTCACGACCTGGGTCGAGTCCAGGGTCAGTTCGACATTGTTGAACTTCACCCTCAAGTCGATCCGCTCACGGCCATTGGACAGATAAGCCTCCTCGGCCAGGCGCGCACCGATGGCGCCGGTGGTGTTCTTCACTTCATACGTCGCCCGCAGCGAACTGAGCTCGCCGGTGATGGAGCTGAAAGGCAAGCGTTGCTCACGCTGGACCAGTTGCGGGTCGAGGGGCAGCACAAAAAAATCGACCGTCGGAATGGTTACGTGGAGTTCGAAGGTTTCCCGCTCGACCGCTCCCCAGGCCGAAACCCAGGGCAACATCAGCGCGGTCAACGCAAGAGGGCGTAGCAGTGTCTTGGACATATTGATTACCTGTGGCGTCTGCGACGGTTCGGCGACGATAACCGTCAACCCTTGATCTCGACGGCTTGGCTCTTGCCGCCCTCGATCAGCGTGAAGCGGTATTCACGCCCCGACTCCTTGTCGAAGGAAAACGTGCGACCGGCCATAACGTGGTGCTTGGTCGTCGGTCGGCAGTCGCTTTCCGTCTTTGCGTCGCAATCCTTGAACTCATCGATCACCACGACGCTGTTGCCGTTGTTGCGCATCAGGTAGCGATTGGCGCTGTCGTCGATCACCGTCTCGAAACGGGTGTCCTTGGGCCGTACGAAAAACACCGTGCCATAGCCCGCCAGGACCTTGACCCCCGCCGCTACGCGCTCCTTCTTGTACGCTTCGCGTTCCTCGGCGCTGACGGCGAATTCATCCTCGGCTTCCGGCACCACCGGCACGAAACGCACCCGGAAGTACCGCTCCTTGTCGCGGTTGCCCATGAACAGCAACCGAGTGCCCTGCATGCCGTTGGCCGGCACGATCAGGCGCGCCGGGCTGGCCATCAGGCCATCCTTGGAGGTGGCGCCGGCCTGGTTCTCCAAAGGCAATTCCTGGTAGCTGCCGTCCTCGTTGTAGACGATCTCCAGGATGTTGACCTTGACGAATGCCGTGGACGTTCCGCCGTTGAACACCCGCTTCATGTAGGTGCTTTTGTCGCCGTCGAGATAGTCGTAGACCACCCCGACACCAATCTGCGGCCCGGCCTGGGCCATGCTGCAAAACAGAAGAAACCCAACCCATGCCAATAGATGTTTCATCACTTCTCTTAACCTCATGTATTAAACGCAACTCACTGATCACTACTTACCGAACTCTGCCGGACGGCACGCCATTCAAACCTCTGAATCCCAGATCACCGTGACGCTGCCGGTATAGGTGTCGGGCGTGCGATCGAGCATCGCTGCGACACTGCTGGTGCGGATCTTGAAATGCAGGGTTCCGAGCTTGCGATCGACATACCTGACCGGGAGAAATCGAACAGGATTGGAAAAGGCCCCAACAGGCACCGTTTGGCGAATGACCGGTTGCCCGTTGGTATTGGTCAAGCCGTCGGGCAGCGTCACATCGACATCCACCGGGTAGTAGATTTCGGAACCCGGCGCCGTGACACCGCACTCGGTGCCGGCCATGTACCGGCACTCAAGACTCATGGTGAAAGGTGAAGACGACGAGATACGGAACTGATGATCGCGAAACAGCACGGTCGGTTTGCTACCGTTACTCAACCAGGCCTTCCAACCCTCTCTAGGCTCCAATTCCGCCCGGCGGAATTTCAACCTTGAGGACATGCTCGACATCCAGGGTGAAATTGAGCGTGAGCGCCGAATCATTGGGGATCACGACGTCACCGAAATCAAAATCCTGGCCCGGCCCGATGCCGAGATTCAGTGAGCCGCGGTACTGGCCGCCCGCCATTTGCAAAGGATTGGGCGTGCGCAGCTCGTAGGCAAAGCTCAAGCCCTGGTACTCGAATCGAGGAATCAGGTAGCGGGCCGGTTTGGCGCAGGCGTCTTCAACCGGAGTCCTCCAGAAGAACCACGCGTGGGAAATGGTCGCCCCCTGTCTTACACAGGGCGCCGGGGCTTGCCACCAGGTCGAGCCGAAGATCATGTTATAGGCGGTTTCGTCACTCACGCCGCCGCCGACGATGTCAGCCGGGCTGGGCGTCAGCCCGATCGCCCCGCCCATTCCGACTACGCGAAATTCAAGCGTTTCGGTATGGCCTGTACCGGTATGGGTCACCTGTACCGTACGCCAGTTAGCCGGTGCCTTGAGCATCGCACCTTGCCGGCTATCTTCATGATTGGCCTGGATCGGCCCCCCCGAAGCGCCTGTACCCAATATCAAGCTGAATATCCCGGCCGACTGGCACAGCACGACGAATTGCTCGCAATAACCGCTGTTTCGGGTGGTGTTGACGAACTTATTCTCGTGGGGCTTTGCGCTATCGGCTCTGAATTGCGCGGTAATGTCCAACGTGGCGGCTTCGACAGCCGGCAAGCAGGCAAGCCAAACTGCGGCAGTCATACCACTTGCCAGTTTTCTCGAAAGTTTCATCTATACAACCTCATGCATCCGAGCAAATCGTGAGGGGGTCAAACATCCATTGAACAGGCTAGGTTTTTTAAACTTCCGAATCCCAGATCACCGTGACGTTGCCGCTATACGCCTTGGCGCCAGTGCCCAGCATCGCGTCGACTTGAGTGCGGCCAACTTCGAAGTGGAGCATTCCCGGCCGGCGATCGACATAGAAGCCCGGCTGGAACAGTTCAGTGCCACTGCCGTCACGCAGTAGCCGGCGACGGTTGACCGGTTGTCCGGCGGCGTCGGTCAAGCCATCGGGCAGGGTCACGCTGACGTCCACTGGCACGGCATGGCCGGTGCCGGTTTCGGAGATCGCGCAGGTATTGCCGCTGACGTATTGGCATTCGAGCCCCATCTTGAAACGTGAGGAGGCCGAGATATGGAAGCGTTGATCGCGGAACAACTGTGTTGGTTTTTGGCCCTGGTTCAGCCAGGCTTGCCAGCCGCCTTGGGGAACCAATTCGACGCGGTTGCCGCCGGGGGGGATTTCGATTTTGAGGGTGTGTTGGACTTCGAGATTGAAGTTGAGTGTGATCGTCGAGTCGTTGGGGATCATGACATCGCCCAGGTCGAAGTCCTGTCCTGGCCCGACGGTATAGCTCAAGGTGCCGGTGTAGTGTCCGGTCGACATTTTCAACGGGTTGGGCGTGCGCAGTTCGTAGGCAAAATCCAGGTAGTTGTACCTCATATCGGGTACCCGATATTTAGCCTGTTTGGCGCAAGCATTTTCCTGCGGGGTCTTCCAAAAAAAAGCGTACTGATAAGTGCTGTAGATCGAAACCCCACTGTAGCGGCAGGGCGCCGGAGCATACACCCAAGCACTGCCCCATAGAGCTCCATGAGCCCCGTAGACGGTGCCTCCCCCTACCAGCTCGACGGGGCTCACACTGAGCCGATATTGCGAGCCGATACCGGACACACGAATTTCAACCAGTTCACTTTCACCAGTAATCGAGTTGACCACGGTGGCTGTACGCCAATTGGCGGGGACCTTGAACATGGCGCCTTGGCGACTGTCTCCGTGATTGGCCTCAATAGCTTTGGACGAATTGAAAGTAATGGGCATCCGAATACTGAACATGCCAGTGATTTCGCACTCCCGTGGGAGCGTGGCGCAATACCCGCTCACCGGCGTGGTATTGGTGAACTTGTTCTCCGTGGGTTTCGCCGGATCAGGCCGAAAACGCGCACTGATATCCTGGATCAATGCACTGGCCGTTGTCGGGCCAGCAAGAAGCGAGGCAAACAACAGCACCGAAACCACGCTGCGCACGGCTACCGATAAGGGTTTCATCTATACAACCTCATACATCAAAGCGAATCCCTGCAAATTGGAGAAAGAACCTTCACGCGGGGCGCGAACCTTGCTCCCCACGACACATCAGGATTCAGGAACGCTGCCGGTCCTTCCCGGCCTCGCCCAATGAGTTATCCGCCAGGGTGTCCGGCGTGCAGCGCAAATCACCGATCATCAACACATCGCCTTCGCGGTTGGCGTTGTCCGGGTCGAGGCGGAAGCGGCAGAACAATTCACTGCCGTAGCGCACTTCCAGGGTCGGTGAGCTGGCGTTCATTTCCATGGAGAAGAACCCATCCGCCTCGCTGACGCCGCGACTGGCGTGGTTGATCACGTGATGGCCCCGAAGCGGCTCGCCCTCTCCGTCCACCAGGCGCCCGAGCACGGTCACGGTTTTCATCACGTGGACCTTGCGGTAATCCACGCCGCCTTTGTTCAGGTGATAACGGGTACGCGCAGGCTCGATGTTCGCCGCCGGTGGGTGCACGCCGTCGAAGTCGAAGGTCACCATGCTGTTCTTGTAGGCGGTGATGGGGATGAAATTGCGGCCCGGGCGCAACGCCGTGCTGCCACCGGTCAAATCGTCGGCACGCAGGGCGACACCGTCCAGATCGGTTTCCACATCGACGATCATCCCCGCGCCCCGCCCTTGGGGCAGGCCGGTGAAGGCGGTTTTCTGGCCGCCCACGGCCACGGTGCTGCTCAGGTTCAAGCCGCCGGTGAGGTTGTCGTTATAGGACGAGCGCTGGACGAAACCGTCGCCGTACAGCGAATCGGTCATGAAACTGGCAATGCCGGACAGGCCCACGCCATAAGTGTCGGCCATTGCCGTGGCGGAAACACTTTGCAAGACGTGATCCTGCAGGTCCCGGCGATAGGTCACCGAGGCATTATGGTCGCGGTCCCCGTCCCGTGATGTGCGAGTGCCGATGCTGCCCGACCAGTACTCGCCCGGCCCGCCCAACGCGACACTGATGCTCAGGTCGACGCCGCGGTTGCGCCGGTCGGCGGTGCTCGACGTACCGGGGCGGTCGAATACCGACAACCGCCAGTTGGCATCACTGCCGCCCAGCTTGCCGCGCTGGGTCCAGCCCAAGTCCAGCCCGGTGCCCTGGACATTGCCTTCGCTGTAGGCCAGCCGTCCATTGATGGAGGTCTTGTTGCTCAAGCGATGATTGACCGACAACGAGGAGTTGCTGGTTTGGCCGACGAACACGTTGCGTTGGCGGATGCGGGTGCCGTCCGGCCGGGTTTCATAGGTGTTGCGGGTGTCCAGCCAACTGCGGTTGTGGCTCGCCACGACGCTGCCATGGCCATAGCTGTACAGGCCTTGCACGTCCATGCCGGTGCCGTACTGCTGGGTCTGATAGACGTTGGCGTACAGGCTGGTGTTGCTGGCCAGTGTCCAGTCAATCGAGGTGCCCACTTGCACTTTATCCTGCACCTGGCGCGTGGAGGCGCCGAGGATCACCCGGGGATGCAGCAGATAGTTGAAGCCCAAACCCGCCGTGGTGAAACCCGAGGGCTGGTCTTCCCAGTTGCTCCAAAGCCTGGTTTCGCGCCCGGCGAACAGGTTGTAGCGCCAGCGGTCCTCTGAATTGCTCCAATTATTGGGTTTGTAGACCAGCTCCTGGCTGGTGGCGGTGGTTTGCCCGTCCTCGACCAATCGCACCTCCACTTCGTAGATGCCGCCGGGCAAGGGCCGGGTGTCCAGGCTCTGCAAGCCGGCGCTGACCGCCTGGGTATTGATCAGCAGGCCGTTGCGATAGATCTCCACCGAAGCCTGGCGGCTGGCGGTGACATAAATGGGGTAGACGCTGGGTTTGGGATTTTCCATTACCAGGCTGTCGGAGCTGCCGTACATGACCCCGAGTGCGGTGTCCGGGTTGGCACCGAACGAACGGATCTGACGGTTCAAGCCATCGGAGTTGGGTGTGAAATAACCCAGGCGGAAAAAATTCCCTTCCATCTCCCGTTGGGTATAAAGCTCGTGGACGGCGTGGTACAGCTTGTCGTCCGGGCCGCCAAGACGCGACAGCTGAAGGTCCATTGACTGGCTCCAGTTGCCAATACTGGAACTGGCGTTGAGGCCATAACGCCCGCCCGTGTCCTGTTCCTGGCCACCATTGATATTCAGTTGGTTGTTGAAGATCAGGCCGAGGCTGCCACCTGCCGGCTGATCGTAGTAACGCTTGGTTTCGTTGGCTCGCTCCACATCCCTGGTCAGGATCGACACCAATGAGTTTTCAAGACTGTAGTGCACCGCCAGCAGCCCGGACGGGCAACTGCCTTCACAGGCACCCAGCCTTTGTCCTTGCTTGAGATGTTGCTCCCATTGCTCGATCTCGACCGTTTTTAGCGTGCTGTCCTGCGTGTCGGTGAATTCGAGCAGGGTAATACGATCATCCCGTGTCAAGACCACCATGGCTTCGCCGAGGTACTGTTGATTGAGCTCAACTCGAACCGCCAAAGGCACATCGAAAAAGTGCGATTCAAACTCAGCCGGCAGACCCTTGGCCTGGGCTAGCAGGCTTCTGGGTGTGGTACCGGGGGCAGTCGGCGCAGCCAATGCACTCGCGCACAGAAATAGCGCGAGGGCACCCGCGATGGGTGGCATCGGAAACATCAACGGATTCTCATAATCAGCGAACGATCAGGGCGTTTCAGGTGCGGGCCGCCCGGCTGGGGAGCGCCGGACGGCCTGCGGCAATGCCCAGGCAATGAGGTGAAACTCACCGGGCATCGAGCGGCATCACGGGCGCGGCACGGCGTCGAAGATCACGGTCATGTCAGCGGTGTACAGGCCGTTCTGGGTATCCAGGGGGCGGGCCGGGATGATGGTCATGTCAGCCTGGGTACCTGGAGTCGACGTTGCATCGTCCACTACTTCCTGAGGAAGGGCAGTCAGGGTGACGCCGTTGAACGTGGTGGTCAGGTCGATGGCGTCACGGCCGTTGTACAGCGCTGCCGGGCCACCCTCGATGTAGGCGTGGACCGAACCGTTGGTGTTCTTCACGTCGAAGGTCTGGCGCAGGGAGGTCAAAGTGCCGCTGACCGTGTTGTAGGTCATGACTTCGTCTTTACCAAAGTTCGGGTCACGTGGCTGCACATGGAACTGCAGGGTCGGGATGTTGCCGTGATGTGGATCGAGGAACGAGCATCGTCGAGGGCGAACGCCGCCGAAGAACCCAAGGCAGCAGCGACCAGAGCAGTACCGGATACGAATTGTTTGAGCATGTTGTTAACACCTGTTCTTAGCATAAAGAGAAGGGTTGAAGTTGCAGACCAACAACCACTTGGCCTGCCCCTTCAACGCCGGGGCATGATCGGCTCTCTTTAACTAAAAATAAGCAGGCACTTTCCCATAAGGGTGTAGTACTTCGCGCATACATAACAGGGAAAAAGAAGCAGATTCATATAAAACTGAAGTTTGGCTGTCAGAAACAACCCACATCTCCCGCCTACACGCTATTCAATCATTACAAATGAATGCAACCCCGAACCTTGTCACCCCGGATTTAGAGCATTCATGTAAGGTTTTTTCCGAAAGCAAGTAAGAGCCCTGCAAATAAAAATACTTCTTAGTTCCAGAAAAATATCAAAGATATATCTTCGGATAAAGATATATCTCAGTTCTATCTTATGCAGAATGGAGAGCACGCATATGACAATCACTTATTCCCTGCCCAGGAACGACGGTTTCGAACAGCCCCTGGCAGTCCGTGAGCGTGGCAGCCGTGGTCCACGGGTGTTCGCCCCCGGCGATCTGAAACTGCTGTTGCTGGCGCTGATTGCCGAACAGCCTTGCCATGGCTATGACCTGATCCGCCGGATCGAGAATATGTTCGACGGTGCCTACAGCCCCAGCCCCGGCGTGATCTACCCGACCCTGACCTTCCTGGAAATGAGCTCGTTGGTCACCTGTGGCGTCGACGACGGAAAAAAATGCTACAGCGTGACCGACGCCGGACGTCTATCCCTTGAAGAGCAGGCCGTGGCGCTGGATGAGGTGCTGGGGCGCGTAGAAACACGCAAGCGCACGCTGCGCGGCCATGACCGCCCCGCAGAGATCCACGAAGCGGTGTATAACCTGCGGCAGGCGCTGCAAAAGCATCCTGGCCACTGGAGCCCGGAAGAAATCACGCGGGTATGCGACTTGCTCAACGACACCGCCAAAGCCATTATCGACGGCCCCGACCGTCCACCCGTTTCGGAGTCAACACCATGACTGAAGTCGATCCAAACACCATTCACCGTGTCAATCACGAGGTCAAACGCCGTCGCCTGGAAGTCTTGCGGGTGCAGGACCTGACCCCGCGGATGCGCCGCATCACCGTCGGTGGGCCGGAACTGGCCGGGTTCGTCAGCCTGGGCACTGACGATCACGTGAAGCTGTTTTTCCCGCAGAACGCTGAGGAACGGGCGGCGCTGGAAAGCGTCAACCTCAGCGCCGGCAAGGCCCAGGGTACGTTGCCGGAAATGCGCGACTACACCCCGCGCCGCTATGACCTGGACACTCTGGAGATGGACATCGATTTCGTGCTCCACGGTGACGGCCCTGCCTCGACTTGGGCATCCCAGGCAGCCCCCGGGCAATACCTCGACATCGGTGGGCCACGGGGTTCGATGATCGTGCCGGACATCTTCGACAGCTACCTGCTGATCGGCGACGAAACCGCCCTCCCCGCCATCGCCCGCCGCCTCGAAGGCCTGGCGCCGAACCGACGGGCCCTGGTGGTGGTGGAAGTGGAAAACGGTGCCGAACAGCAGATCCTCCAGAGTCCGGCGCAGGTCCACGTGATCTGGGTGTTGCGCGAAGGTCGCCAGGACAACCTGTTGACCACCGTGCAACAGCTGGAAGTCCCGCCGGGCAAGCTGTACGCCTGGGTTGCCACCGAAAGCAAGCTGTCACGGCAGATTCGCAAGGTGTTGCTGGAGGAGAAAGGCTTGGATCAGGATTTTGTGAAGGCTGTGGGGTATTGGAAGGCGGAGGGGAGTGAGGAGGATTGAAAGGCGGTGTTCTGGCCTCTACTGGCTGAACACAAGACCCGTGGCGAGGGAGCTTGCTCCCGCTGGGCTGCGCAGCAGCCCCCTCTCAAAGGCCACTCAATCAACCTGATCCACCGCGTTGCCTGGTTTTGGGGCCGCTTCGCGGCCCAGCGGGAGCATGCTCCCTCGCCACGGGGCTAACGTTGCCCTTGAGAGTTTTACCCGACACCCCACCAGAGACTCCGCCCCATGCTCTTCCTGATCGCCTACATCGCCAGCGTCGTGCTGATCAACTTCGCATTTTCCGCCGCGCCGCACTTGGACATCATCTGGTCGGCCTGGGGCGGCCTGGTGTTTATCCTGCGGGACATGGTGCAGACCCGCTTCGGCCATGGCGCCATCGTGGCGATGCTGGCGGCGCTGGTGTTGTCCTACGTCACCTCGGACCCGACCATCGCTCTGGCCAGCGCCACGGCATTCGCCGTGTCCGAGTGCATCGACTGGCTGGTCTTCACCATCACCAAACGCCCGTTGCATGATCGGCTGTGGATCAGTTCGGCCCTGAGCATTCCGTTGGACACCTTTATTTTCTTCGGTCTGATCGACGCCCTGACACCGGGTGTGGTGATCACCGCCCTGGCCTCGAAATTCGCCGGGGTCACGGCCGTCTGGCTGATCATGGCCTGGCGTTTACGCAAACAGGCCGTCGCCACCTGAAGCCAAACCCTGCGGTTCATGTAAAATGCCGCGCTTTCTCCCCATGGGAAGCTCGCCCGGCGCGCGACCCTCGATGCTCCGCTCCTGTTTGAGGACCTTCAGATGACCCGTATCGGAACTCCATTGTCGCCCACCGCGACCCGCGTTTTGTTGTGTGGCAGCGGTGAGCTGGGCAAGGAAGTGGTAATCGAACTGCAGCGCCTGGGCGTTGAGGTGATTGCCGTGGATCGCTACGCCAACGCGCCGGCCATGCAAGTGGCCCACCGCAGCCATGTGATCAACATGCTCGACGGCGCCGCCCTGCGCGCGGTGATCGAGGCCGAGAAGCCGCATTTCATCGTGCCGGAAATCGAAGCCATCGCCACTGCGACCCTGGTGGAGCTGGAGGCCGAAGGTTTCACCGTGATCCCCACCGCCCGCGCCGCGCAGCTGACCATGAACCGTGAAGGCATCCGGCGCCTGGCCGCTGAAGAGCTGGGCCTGCCGACCTCGCCGTATTTCTTCGCCGACACCGTCGAAGACTACCGCAAGGCCGTGGAGACCCTGGGTTTCCCATGCGTGGTCAAGCCGGTGATGAGTTCGTCGGGCAAGGGCCAGAGCCTGCTGCGCAGTGCTGATGACGTGCAGAAAGCCTGGGACTACGCCCAGGAAGGCGGCCGTGCCGGCAAAGGCCGGGTGATCATCGAAGGCTTTATCGATTTCGATTATGAAATCACCCTGCTCACCGTGCGCCATGTTGGCGGCACGACGTTCTGCGCGCCAGTCGGCCACCGTCAGGAAAAGGGCGACTACCAGGAATCCTGGCAGCCGCAAGCCATGAGCCCGGTGGCCCTGGCCGAATCCGAGCGCGTGGCCAAGGCCGTGACCGAGGCCCTGGGTGGTCGCGGTCTGTTTGGCGTCGAGCTGTTCATCAAGGGTGACCAGGTGTGGTTCAGCGAAGTTTCGCCACGCCCGCACGACACCGGGCTGGTGACGCTGATTTCCCAGGACCTGTCGCAGTTCGCCTTGCACGCCCGCGCCATTCTCGGCCTGCCGATCCCGCTGATCCGCCAGTTTGGCCCATCGGCTTCGGCGGTGATCCTGGTGGAAGGCCAGTCGACCCAGACCGCTTTCGCCAACCTCGGCGCCGCCCTGAGCGAACCGGACACCGCCCTGCGCCTGTTCGGCAAACCGGAAGTCAACGGCCAGCGCCGCCTGGGCGTGGCCCTGGCCCGCGACGAATCCATCGAAACCGCCCGCGCCAAGGCAACCCGGGCTTCGCAAGCCGTCAAGATCGAGTTGTAAGGCTGGCACAACCCCTGTGGCGAGAGAGCTTGCTCCCGCTGGGGCGCGCAGCGGCCCTGAAACCCGGCGACGCGGTGGGCCAGGTTGATTGAGTGGCCTTTGAGAGGGACTGCTGCGCAGCCCAGCGGGAGCAAGCTCCCTCGCCACAAAAGCATTCCGGTCGGCCAGGAGATTTGCTCTCGAGACTGACACTGATTCGAGGCACTCCCTTAACCCGCACCGTGCACCAATCCCGTGGCGAGGGAGCTTGCTCCCGCTGGGGCGCGCAGCGGCCCTGAAACCCGGCGACGCGGTGGGCCAGGTTGATTGAGTGGCCTTTGAGAGGGACTGCTGCGCAGCCCAGCGGGAGCAAGCTCCCTCGCCACAAAAGCATTCCGGTCGGCCAGGAGATTTGCTCTCGAGACTGACACTGATTCGAGGCACTCCCTTAACCCGCACCGTGCACCAATCCCGTGGCGAGGGAGCTTGCTCCCGCTGGGGCGCGCAGCGGCCCTGAAACCCGGCGACGCGGTGGGCCAGGTTGATTGAGTGGCCTTTGAGAGGGACTGCTGCGCAGCCCAGCGGGAGCAAGCTCCCTCGCCACAAAAGCATTCCGGTCGGCCAGGAGATTTGCTCTCGAGACTGACACTGATTCGAGGCACTCCCTTAACCCGCGCCGTGCACCAATCCCGTGGCGAGGGAGCTTGCTCCCGCTGGGGCGCGCAGCGGCCCTGAAACCCGGACGCGGTGGGCCAGGTTGATTGAGTGGCCTTTGAGAAGGACTGCTGCGCAGCCCAGCGGGAGCAAGCTCCCTCGCCACAAAGGCATTCCGGGCAGCCAGGAGATTTGCTCGAGACTGACCCTGATTCGAGGCACTCCCTTAGCCACGCCGTGCACCCATCCCGTGGCGAGGGAGCTTGCTCCCGCTGGGGCGCGCAGCGGCCCTGAAACCCGGCGACGCGGTGGGCCAGGTTGATTGAGTGGCCTTTGAGAGGGACTGCTGCGCAGCCCAGCGGGAGCAAGCTCCCTCGCCACAAAAGCTCAGAGGCCTGTGCTCACAAGCCATAAAAAAGGCGACACCCGCCAAGGTGTCGCCTTTTTCATGAGCGCCGGTTTTGCTTAATCCGGCAGTTTGTACGCGATCACATAGTCGCCCTGCTTGGTGCCCAGGGAACCATGGCCGCCGGCGACGACCAGTACGTATTGCTTGCCGTCCTTGCCGGTGTAGGTCATCGGCGTGGTCTGGGCGCCGGCTGGCAGGCGGCCTTCCCACAGTTGCTTGCCGTTTTTCACGTCGTAGGCACGCAGGTACTGGTCAAGGGTACCGCTGATGAACGCCAGGCCGCTGGCGGTGGTGAACGGGCCACCCAGGCTCGGCACACCCATGCTCAGCGGGATCGGGACCGGCGAGCTGTCACGCACGGTGCCGTTCTTGTGCTTCCACAGGGTCTTGTTGGTGGTCAGGTCCACAGCGGCGACATAACCCCAGGCCGGTGCCTGGCAGGGCAGGCCCATGGGCGAGAGCAACGCTTCGAGGATCACACCATACGGTGCGCCCTTGTTCGGCTGCACACCTTCGGTTTCGCTCTTGCGACCCGGACCACCGGCCACTTCCGCCGCCGGTACCAGTTTCGACTTGAACGCCATGTAGCTCGGGTTGACGAAGGCGATCTGACGCACCGGATCAACCGAAATGCCGCCCCAGTCGAACACGCCGAAATTACCTGGGTACACGATCGAGCCTTGCAGCGACGGCGGCGTGAACATGCCGTCATAGCGCAACGACTTGAAGTCGATCCGGCACAGCATCTGGTCGAATGGCGTCACGCCCCACATGTCGCGTTCCTTGAGGACCGGCGGCACGAAGTTCAGGTCGGACATCGGTTGGGTCGGCGAAGTGTGATCGCCTTCCACCGCGCCTTGCGGCACCGGGATTTCCTTGATCGGCACGATGGGCTGGCCATTGCTGCGGTCCAGCACGTAGATGCTGCCCTGCTTGGTCGAGGCCAGTACCGCCGGTTTCACGCCATCAGCGGTTTTCATGTCCATCAGGGTCGGTTGGCCGCCGACGTCCATGTCCCACAGGTCGTGGTGAGTGAACTGGAAGTACCAGCGTACCTTACCGGTGGCGATGTCCAGCGCCGTCAGGCCAGCGGCGTATTTTTCCGATTCCGGCGTACGGAAGCCACCAAACTGGTCAGGGGTCTGGTTGCCCATCGGCAGGTAGAGCATGCCGAGTTTTTCATCGACGCTGAACATCGACCACATGTTCGGTGAGTTGCGGGTGTAGGTCTGGCCTTCGGCAATCGGCGTGGTGTCGTCCGGGTTGCCGCTGTCCCAGTTCCACACCAGCTTGCCGGTGTGCACGTCGTAGGCGCGGATCACACCGCTTGGTTCGTCGGTGGAGACGTTATCGGTGACGTGGCCGCCGATCACCACCAGGTTCTGGGTGACCGCCGGTGGCGAAGTGGAGTAGTAACCCCCGGCCGTGAAGCCGCCAATGTTGGCGGTCAGGTCGACCTGGCCTTTATCGCCGAAGTCTTCACACATCTTGCCGGTGTCGGCGTTGAGGGCGATCAGACGGGTGTCGGCGGTGGGCAGGAAGATACGGCGCGGGCAGACGGTGCTGGCGGGCGTGGTGCTGGCCGCGCCCGTCGGGCTCTGTTCGGCCGAGGCGTACACCGCATCATCGTGGTAAGTCACGCCACGGCAGGTCATGTGCGCCCAACCCTTGAAGTTTTCCGCTTTTTGCGTGGAAAGCTTCGGATCGAAACGCCAGATTTCCTTGCCGGTTTCAGGCTCCAAGGCAATCACCTGGCTGTGGGGCGTGCACACGTAGAGCATGCCGTTGACCTTCAGCGGGGTGTTTTCAGCGGTGGTCTCGCCGGGATCGTTCGGCCCAGGCAGGTCGCCGGTGCGGAACGTCCAGGCTTCCTTCAGGTTGCTGACGTTTTGCGGGGTGATCTGCGCCAGCGGCGAGTAACGATCGCCATGGGCACTGCGGCCGTAGGAGTTCCAGTCGCCATCCGGCATGGCCGGTGCGGTGTTGGTCATGCCCGGCACGGCGTCGCGGTCCAGTTGCCCCTTGATTTCACCCGGGTTGGTGAACTGGCTGGCGAGGGCGGCGACACCTGCGATGACCACGGCGGCGCCCAATGCGCGGGTTCCCGTGGCCGGGGCATCGGCGCTCAACAGCGGACGGCGGAACCACGGCAGCAACAGGACGATGCCCAGGGCGAACAACATCGCCAGGCGCGGCACCAATTGCCACCAATCCAGGCCCACTTCCCACAACGCCCACACGGTGCTAGCGAACAGCACCAGGGCATACAGGCCCAGGGCCGCACGACGGGCCATGATCAGCAGCACGCCGGTCAGCGCCAGGCCGATACCGGCCAGCAGGTAATACCACGAGCCGCCAAGCGTGCTCAGCTTGACTCCCCCGGCCAACAGGGCCAGGCCCATCAATAGAAGCAGAATGCCGAGCAGGCTCGGGAGCAGACGGCTTCGACTCAAAGCACCCTCAGTGCTCATAGTGTGATTCTCCGTGAGGTTTTAAGGAGTCCCGCGCAAGTAGTCACTTTAGATGACGATCTTGAGGGGGCATGGTTCAGTTGAAAAAGGCAAATTCGGTTGACGCGGTCCCTGTGGGAGCGAGCTTGCTCGCGATGGCGGCGTGTCAGCCGACTTCAATGCTGGTTGTGCAATCGCTATCGCGAGCAAGCTCGCTCCCACAGAAATCGGCTCGTCACGCCGAGCGGGACAGCGCTGTCTTTCAGAGTCTGAACATCGAGCATAGTGGAAGCGTTCTTGGGTCTGGATACGGGAATGAGCTGAACGCAGAGGCTTTGCCACGGCAGAAGAAGCGTTTCAGCAGGCGGCGCAAGGATAATGTCCTGTCACTCATAGAGAAAGCGCTTTTGTTGACATGGATCATTTCGGTTTTGGTAACAGTGTGCCCGGCACGATCCTGGTCTTGAGACGAAACGATCAGGCTATGCTTCCACCACACGGGCACCTCGGCTAAGGTGCGCGGCTTTACACCCTCTTCGCGCAAAGGCCTGCCATGAACGAACCGAACAACAACCCGCTGCACGGCGTGACGCTGGAGCAGATTCTCAACGCCCTGGTGCAGCATTACGAATGGTCGGGCCTGGCCGAGCGCATCGATATCCGTTGTTTCAAGAGCGACCCGAGCATCAAGTCGAGCCTGACCTTCCTGCGCAAGACACCGTGGGCGCGGGAGAAAGTCGAGCGCCTGTATATCAAGTTGATGCGCACCAAGCGGCCGGACTGAGCCATGGGCATGCCTATCGCTCGGCGTCCCGCGCGGCTCGTGGCGGTGGCGGCATTGCTCGGCTGGACGGGATTGAGCATCCAGTTGTACCTGATTCTGCTGGGCCGCTGGGAACTGGGCGCGAGCTTGCTGGGCGGGCTGGTGAACTTCTGCAGTTTCTTCACGGTGTTGACCAACACGCTGGTGGCGGTGGTGCTGACCTGGGAACTCACCCCTGGCGAATCCGCGGCCCGGCGCTGGTTCCTGCAGCCCAGCGTACGCAGCGGCATCGCCGCGAGCATCGCGTTGGTCAGCCTGGCCTACAACCTGCTACTGCGGCACCTGTGGCAACCCGAAGGCTGGCAGTTCGTGGCCGACGAGTTGCTGCACGACGTGATGCCGTTGCTGTACCTCGTCTATTGGTGGCTGCATGTGCCCAAAGGCACTTTGCGCCTGGGCCACATCGGGCTTTGGGTGATCTACCCCTTGGTGTATTTCGCCTGGCTCCTGCTGCGTGGGGAATTACTGGCGGCTTACCCCTACCCTTTTATTGATGTGGCGACCCTGGGTTATCCACAGGTGTTCATCAATGCCGGGGGGATACTGGCGGGGTTTGTCGGGATTGCGCTGGGGGTGGTGGGGGTGGATCGGTGGTTGGGGCGGCGGTCGGCTAAAGCCTTGTGAGATGCCTTTGTGGCGAGGGAGCTTGCTCCCGCTGGGCTGCGCAGCAGACCCCTGGGATCTGCCAGACGCACCGAGTTGCCAGAGTGTTATTGGGGCTGCTTCGCAGCCCTGCGGGAGCAAGCTCCCTCGCCACAGGGGGGTGTACACAAATAGATATCAAGGCCGCGCCGGCAACATCCACATCAACCCACTGGCCTTGGCCCGCTCATCACACAACGCCAAGACGCTGCGGCGCTCTTCGTTGTCCATCCGGCTCCAACGGGTGATCTCCGCCACGCTGCGCTGGCAGCCGGTGCAGATATCATCATCGTCCAGCGCGCAGATGTTCACGCAGGGCGACGGGACCGGGCGTTCGGGCGTGGTCATGGCTCTTGCTCGGCCAGGTCGCGGGCGTAGCGCTGTGAGTTGTGCACATAGTGCGCCGCGCTGGCCTCGAGCATGTTCTTCTGGGCTTCAGTCAATTCCCGCACGACCTTGCCAGGCGAGCCCATCACCAGGGATCCGTCGGGAATCTCTTTGTTTTCGCCGATCAGCGAATTGGCGCCGATGATGCAGTGCTTGCCGATCTTCGCGCCGTTGAGGATCACCGCGTTGATGCCGATGAGGCTGTAGTCGTCCACTGTGCAGCCGTGGAGCATGGCGTTATGGCCGATGGTCACGCCGGTGCCGATGGTCAGCGGGAAGCCCATGTCGGTGTGCATCACCGTGCCGTCCTGCACATTGCTGTTCTTGCCGATCAGGATCAATTCGTTGTCGCCGCGCAGCACGGCGTTGAACCAGACATTGGCGCCCTCTTCAAGGCGGACCTTGCCCACCAGCGTGGCATTGGGCGCGACCCAGCTTTGTGGGTGGGTTTCGACACGGGCATCGCCCAGGCGGTATTTCATGAGGATCCTCGGGGCGTCAGGTATTGATGAAACTCTTGGGCGGTTTGTGCAGGTCGATGCCAGCGTCGAACATCAGGTTGACCAGTTCGACGATCATGATCGCCGTCAACCCCCAGATCTTGTATTCGCCAAAGCGATAGCTGGGCACGTACCAACTGTGGCCCTGGTAATCGATGCGGTGCGTGTGTTCGCGCGGGTCCTTGCGGAAAAACTCCAGCGGCACGCTGAACACCGCGGCGATCTCGGCATCGTTGGCCAGGTACTCGACGTAATCCGGGATCACCCCGACATACGGCGTGACCTTGATGCCATGCAACGAAATCAGTGGGCTGAGGGGACCGATCACTTCCACCAGGCCGGGGGGCAGACCGATTTCTTCCTCGGCTTCGCGCAGGGCAGTGAAGATCAGGTCCGGGTCTTCCGGGTCGCGACGCCCGCCGGGGAATGCCACTTCGCCGCCATGGGTCGACAGGCCGCTGGCGCGCAGGGTCAGGACCAGTTCCGGTTCGTCACTGCGGGTAATCGGCACCAGCACCGCCGCTTCAGGAAAACGTCGGTCGGTCTCCAGGGTTCGCGGGGTATGGTTGCTTACTCGATGCAGTAGCTCGTCCAGCATGAGACTTCTCGATTTATTCGCTACCTTGCATCATGCACCAATCATGCAAGCGGCCCAACCCCCGCACCGCGTCGTGTCGCGAAACGACAACTTGCCGACCCCGCCCTCGCACGCCAAGATAGGCGCAGCCTTCAGGAATCCAAGCATGAAATTCTGCAGCCAGTGCGGTAACCCAGTGATCCAGCGCATACCCGAGGGCGACTCGCGCCTGCGCTTTGTGTGCGACACCTGCCACACCATCCATTACCAGAACCCCAACATCGTGGCCGGTTGCGTACCGACCTGGGGCAGCAAAGTCTTGTTGTGCCGGCGAGCCATCGAGCCAAGGCGTGGTTACTGGACGCTGCCGGCGGGGTTCATGGAGAACGGCGAAACGGTCGAACAGGCGGCCGTGCGCGAAACCGCCGAAGAAGCCTGCGCCCGGGTGCGAAATTTAAGCATCTATACGCTGATCGACGTACCGCACATCAGCCAAGTGCATGTATTCTTCCGCGCCGAACTGGTGGACGAGGATTTCGCCGCTGGGCCCGAGAGCCTGGAAGTGAAACTGTTCGACGAAGCGGACATTCCTTGGGATGAACTGGCTTTCCGCACGGTGGGCCGTACCCTGGAATATTTCTACGCGGACCGACGAGCCGAGGATTACCCGGTGCGATCCGAATCGATTCCGCCACTGGCTCAGCCTGCCAATACATAAAAACCAATATAGCCGCGACACTCTAGGGATATCGTTTCAATGCGCTGGTTGCTTGTCTTGTTCTGCTTGTCGTTCACCGCTGTGTCCCAGGCTTCTGCGCTGGGAACCTACAACGGCAAGACCATCGAAAAAGTGTTGGTGCTCAAGTCCGCCCATCAATTGCAATTGATCAACGACGGCAAGCCGCTCAAGACCTATCGCATTTCCCTGGGCAAGGGCGCCAAGAAAGGCCCCAAGCTGATCGAAGGCGACAAGCGCACACCCGAGGGTTTCTACTGGATCGACTGGCGCAAGACCAGCGACCGCTTCTACCTGTCGATGCACATTTCCTACCCCAACATCAGCGACTCCGCCCGCGCCCGCCGCGAAGGCGTGGAACCGGGGGGCATGATCATGATCCACGGCACCCCGGATACGGAAGAAAACCCTGAACAGTTGTTCCATACCTTGGACTGGACTGATGGCTGTATTGCCATGCGCAACGTGGATATGCGCGAGGTTTGGAACCTGGTGCCGGATGGCACCATGATCGAGATTCGCCCGTAGCCCCTCGCCACAAAGGCTTTCTGACCCGGCATCAAATCTTCGTTGCCTGACCTGGCCTCATCGCGAGCAAGCTCGCTCCCACAGGGGCGGGTGTCGATCCCAAGTTTTATGCACAGCACCAAACTACTGTGGGAGCGAGCTTGCTCGCGATGAGGCCGGCACTTAATGCATCAAGTCCGAAGCCCTGCCCTGCTCAACATGTTGGATCCCCAGATGCGTCTGACAGACCACTATCTCTGTGGCGAGGGAGCTTGCTCCCGCTGGGCTGCGCAGCAGACCCAAGGCAGGCAACTCAATTTGCCTGATACACCGCGCTGTCAGGTTTTGGGGGCGCTTCGCAGCCCAGCGGGAGCAAGCTCCCTCGCCACAGGGGACGGTGTCGGTTTCACATCTTGCTACAAGCCCCGGAAGCGGAACGCAACCGCCTCACCAACTTTGATCTACCCTCAGAACTGATGCGGTGGCGCGACGCCCCGCAGAATTCATAGTGAGACGTGTCACGTCGAAGCATAGGCAGTCATGACGTATGTGATTCGACAGGGCTTCACCGTTCCAGATGGACATCAAATCATGACAACTCATAACAGTTTTATACGGACGACCGCGGTTGCGGTGGTGGTGTTGGCGGGTGTGTGGCAGTCGGGGGCCGATGCGTGGGGGGCCGGGGCGCCTGCGGAGGGTAAAGAGGAGCCGTGGTATCGAGCCTGGCTTCAGGTTACGGCGGATCCGAGCGTACCGATTCGCAATACTAAGCCATTCTTGCAGTGGCGCACCGACATGGACGCGCTCTATCGCGGCGACACCACCGGTCAGGGCCTCGAGGCCTTCAGGGACGGTATCTTGCCCAAAGCCATAGGCTTTCCCGTGATCGATTGGATGTATGACTGGTGGGACCACGGGGCTGGAGTAGGAAAATCGATCTATAGCAGTACAACCCGTGATCAGGCTATCGCTCAGAGTTTCGCCCAGGAATGGGTATACGAGATCAAAGCCCCCCATGGCATCGATCAGGATAAATCGGGAGGGGCAGTCAGTGAGCAGGAAATCAGTTTCCCTGGGGGAATCAAGCGTCAGTTCGTCAAGCAGGCGTGCAAGAAGGAGAATCTCTCCGATTGCGCCGCGAACCCGAACTACCGCGAACCGACCGGCCAGGAAAGCCCATCTGAAGTTGCGGCCGTGACCATTGACTGGAGTCGGATAGCCCCCCCGGAAGGCATGCCATGGGTAAACACCAAAGACTCTCTATGGGCAGTCAGTTCTCCGATCGCCAACCCCGTACAGGGAGCGGATGCGCTTGCTAACGGATTACGAGGCAGGAACTCTATGGCTCCCAATTTGAGGCTGGGGACCTCCCCGGAAGGCAATATCTACACGAACTCGGCTGTTATAGCCTTCTATGAATACAATGACGCCAGGGTCTGGGCGATCACGGAAGCACAGAACGGCGGCTGGGTGTATGAAGTCAGGCCCAACACCCCAGCGGTGGATCTCGCACGGCCAAATTTCGGCGGACGTAACGGCGCTGTCGCCTTCATCGGCGGCATCAAAGGCGGACTATTGATGAACGCCCGCCGTTTCGAGAAAGGCGTGAGCCAACCGGTCGAGTGCATCGGCATCGAAAAAGAAGCGTGCCGGCTCGAGAACCTCCACCAATAGTTTTCAAGGAATGAATCCCCTCGCCACAAAACACCATCCCCCGTGGCGAGGGAGCTTGCTCCCGTTGGGCTGCGCAGCAGACCCAAGGCAGGCAACCCCAATTTGCCTGACACACCGCGCTGTCAGGTTTTGGGGCCGCTTCGCGCCCCAGCGGGAGCAAGCTCCCTCGCCACAAGGTTTGGTGTCGATTGGTATATTTGTGACCGACACAAATCCACTGTGGGAGCGAGCTTGCTCGCGATGAGGCTGGCCCTTATTGCATCAAGTCCGAAGCTCTACCCGATCCAAAGCCTTGTTCGCCAACAAAGCCCCCAACTCAATCATCTGCACCACCCCCAATGCCACATGCCGCCGCGAGCCGTCCAGGTCGAAGGCAAGGTCGCTGAGCATTGCGTTGGCTGACGCCAGGGTTTCGCTGAGGTTGGCTAACAGGGCTTCGGTATCGACACTGTATCTAATGGAGCCCAGGACAAAACGTCCGGGCTTGTTGCCCTGTGATTTTTCGGACGGTCAAACCCGGTCGCTGAATTGGCAGCGACACCCAAAGGCTAGAGCCCCCACTTCCGAGGGACAACCTTAAAAACCTGTCGGAAACTTCGGTGCGCCTGACAAACCGCAAATCTCTGTGGCGAGGGAGCTTGCTCCCGCTGGGCTGCGCAGCAGACCCAAGGCAGCCAGACTCGATTTGCCTGATACACCGCGTTGTCGGGTTTTGGGGCCGCTTCGCGCCCCAGCGGGAGCAAGCTCCCTCGCCACAACAGCTCGTTAGCCTTAGTAGCTCGAACGACCGCTGGTCAGCGTCGAAAAATAAAATCAAAAAATCGCAACGTCAGAAATTGCCTACAGATGAATACCAGTTAATCCAGTAGGTGTTGTCGCAGCTGAAGATCTTTGCCTTCGAATTCCCATCCTCTAATACCACTTCAATCCCACCCCACCAAACCCCTCCTAAAATACCTCTAAATCCAGGGCAAGCACCGTTGACATGGTATTCAAGTGGTATTAGCTTCCACCTCACTTACCGGGCGACAACAACTCAACAACCGCATCGGACACCCACATGAACGACATCCTGGCCCTGCGCCCCGACGACACTCAACCCACGCCGCTGTACCTGCAGCTGGCGCGCAATCTGGAGACGGCGATTCATGCCGGCCAGTGGAAAGCCGAGCAGGCGATGCCGTCCGAGCGCAGCTTGAGCGAGCAACTGGGCATTTCCCGGGTCACTGCGCGCAAGGCGTTGGAGGTGTTGTTCGAACAAGGGCTGATCCGCCGCAACCAGGGTTCCGGGACGTTCATCACTCCGCGCCTGGAACAACCGCTGTCACGCCTCAGCGGCTTCAGCGAGATGCTGCGGCTCAAGGGTTTCGTGCCTGGCTCCCAATGGCTGGAGCGGGACATCACCCCGCCGACCCACGAAGAATTGATCCGCCTGGGCCTGTCACCCACCGACAAAGTCGCGCGGCTCAAGCGCCTGCGCAAAGCCGATGACACGGTCATGGCCATCGAGATGAGCACCCTGCCCGCCTCGATCATTCCCAAGCCACAGGCAGTGGGCGATTCGCTCTACGCATTTCTCGACAGCATCGGCAAGCCGGTGGTGCGCGCCCTGCAACACATCCAGGCGATCAACGCCTCGGACGAGTTCGCCGCCCTGGTGGGCATCGCCCCCGGCACCGCGATGTTGCTGATGACCCGGGTCGGCTACCTGGAAGACAACACCCCCATCGAAGTCACCGACACCTATTGCCGCAACGACTACTACGACTTTGTCGCAGAGCTGCGGCGCTAGACGACCAGAGAGTCCCCATGTCCGAAGACAATATCCTCACCGCCAATGGCTGGGTTCGCGGCCGCCTGATCCATAGGCACGGCAAAGTCGTGTCCATCGAAGGCCAGCCGTGCGATCCGACCCGCAATGACTTGCCCTACCTGCTGCCCGGTTTCATCGACTTGCACGTCCACGGCGGTGGCGGCAAGGACATCATGCAAGGCGCCTCGGCATTCGAAACCATCACCCGCACCCACGTGCGTTTCGGCACCACCGCGCTGCTGGCCACGACCATGACCGCGCCCAGTGAAGAGATCGCCAGCGTGCTGCAGGCCCTCGGTGAGTTCTGTGAGCAACGCCCGAACGGCAGCGCCCGGGTCCTGGGTGTGCACTTGGAAGGCCCTTACATCAACCCCGGCAAACTCGGCGCCCAACCGAATTTCGCCCACACCGCGCTGATGGCCGAGGTGGAGAGCTATCTGGCCCTGGCGCCGATCCGAGTGATTACCATCGCCCCGGAAATCGCCGGTCACGATGCCTTGATCCGCGCCCTCAGTGCCAAGGGCGTGCGCATGCAGATCGGCCATACCTTGGGCAGCTACGAAGAAGGCGTCGCGGCGTTGGCCGCCGGGGCCAGCAGTTTCACCCATTTGTATAACGCCATGAGCCCGCTGCATCACCGTGAACCGGGCATCGTCGGCGCGGCGCTGGCCCACGCCCAGTACGCCGAACTGATCCCGGACTTGCTCCACGTGCACCCCGGCGCCATGCGCGTGGCCTTGCGCTCGATTCCGTGCCTGTACTGCGTCACCGATTCCACCGCCGCCGCCGGCATGCCCGACGGTGAATACAAGCTGGGCAGCCACACCGTGACCAAGTGTCTGGGCGGTGTGCGTCTGGCCGATGGCACGCTGGCCGGCAGCACCCTGACCATGGACCAGGCCCTGCGCAACCTGGTGAAAATCGGTCTGCCCATCGCCGAAGCCTCCCAGCGCCTGTCGCAATTTCCCGCCGATTACCTCGGCCTGCCCGAGCGTGGCCGCTTGCAGCCGGGCGCCTGGGCCGACTGCGTGCGCCTTGACCGTTCCCTGACCCTGACCGACGTGATGGTCGAAGGAGAAGCCATTGACTTCAAAAATGCTTGAAGAGGCCCTGGCCTCGTGGGAAGCCGTCGAGCGCCAGTTGCAGCAACTGGACCCGGCCCTTGGGGAAATCGCCGGACGCCTGCGCCGTCAGCCGCCGCAAGTGGCGATGACCGTCGCCCGCGGCAGCTCCGACCACGCCGCCAGCTACTTCGCCTACCTCACCATGCAGCAACTGGGCATCCCGGTGGCCTCGTTGCCGATGTCGGTGGTGACCATGCAACAGGCGCCGCTGAAGGTCAGCGGCCAGGTGGCATTTGCGTTCTCCCAATCGGGACAGAGCCCGGACCTGGTGAACAGCCTGCGCCTGCTGCGCAAACGTGGCGCCTTGAGCGTAGCCCTGGTCAACGCCACCGATTCCCCTCTGGAGGCGGCGTGTGAATTCAGCGTGCCGCTGTGCGCCGGCGTCGAAAGCAGCGTCGCCGCCACCAAGAGTTTCATCGCCACCCTCAGCGCCAGTGCGCGGCTGGTGGCGCACTGGAAGGACGACGCCGAGTTGCTCGATGCCGGCAGCGCCCTGCCCGAAGGTTTGCGCGAGGCCGCCCGCCAGGATTGGCGCGCCGCCGTCGAAGCCCTGCGCGACTGCCAGCGGTTGATGGTGATCGGCCGCGGCGCCGGGTTCGCCATCGCCCAGGAAGCGGCGCTCAAGTTCAAGGAGACCTCGGCGATCCAGGCCGAAGCCTTCAGCAGCGCCGAGGTTCGTCATGGGCCGATGGCGCTGATCAATGAAAACTACCCGCTGCTGGTGTTCGCCCCGCGCGGTGCCGAACAGGCCGGCGTGCTGAGCTTGGCGGCGGACATGCGCCAGCGCGGCGCCCGGGTGTTGCTGGCGGCGCCGGATGACATCGCCGAACGCGACCTGACGCTGACCCGCGCCGAACACCCGTCCCTGGACCCGATCCTGGCGATCCAGAGCTTTTATGGGATGGCCGCAAGCCTGGCCGTGGCCCGAGGTTTGGACCCGGATCAACCACGGCATCTGAGCAAGGTCACCCGTACGCACTGAACCGACGGTTGTCTTTTATAGAGAGTCTGATGAGAGCGCCCCATGCCCAACAACAATAAAGAGCTGACCCTCAGCGCCCCGCTCAGCGGCCCGGTGCTCACCCTCGCCAATGTCCCGGACGCGGTGTTCGCCAGCGGCGCCATGGGCGACGGGATCGCCATCGACCCGCTGAACGACACCCTCTACGCACCCTGCGACGGTGAAGTGATTCACGTCGCCCGCACCGGCCATGCCGTGACCCTGCGGGCCGACAACGGCGCCGAACTGTTGCTGCACCTGGGCCTGGACACGGTCGAACTGCAAGGCGACGGGTTTTCCATGCTGGTCAAGGAAGGCGCGCGGGTCAGCAACGGCCAGCCGCTGCTGCGGTATGACGTGGACAAAGTGGCCCTGCGCTGCAAGAGCCTGGTCAGCCTGGTGGTCATCACCAATGGCGAGCACTTCCAGGCGCGGCCCATCACCCTCAAGGGGGTGAAGGTCGGCGAACCGCTGCTGCATATCCTCGCCAAGGCCCCTGGCGAAACTCGCCACGCTGACCAGGACATCGGCAGCGAAGTCTTCGGCCAGGTCCGCATCGCCCATCGCGGCGGCCTGCACGCCCGGCCGGCGGCGCTGATTCGTCAGACCGCCCAGGGTTTCAAGAGCCGCTCGCAGCTGCACTTCCAAGGCAAGTCGGCGTCCTGCGACAGCGTGATGGGGATGATGGGCCTGGCCATTACCGAACAGGCGCAAGTGCACGTCAGTTGTCGAGGCAGCGATGCCGAGGCGGCCCTGCAAGCTTTGCTGGCGATCTTATCCACAGCCTTGGCCGAAGAAGCCCATGCCGTCGCACCCGTAATCAAAGCGCAACGCCGTAGCGCCGAAGAGGGTGTGCTGCACGGCGTATGTGCCGCCCCCGGCCTGGTGACCGGGCCGCTGGTTCGGTTGAATGGCATTCAGTTGCCCCAGGACCCTGGCGGCCATGATGTCGAAGAGCAGCGACAACGCTTGGACAGCGCCTTGTCCCAGGTCAGTGGCGAAATCCACCTCACCCTTGAAAACGCCAAGACCCGACGCCACCGCGACGAAGAAGCGATCTTCAGCGCTCATCTGGCCCTGCTGGAAGACCCAGTGTTGCTGGACGCCGCCCACCTCTTTATCGAACAAGGCAGCGCCGCGACCCACGCCTGGAGCCGCGCCATCGACGGGCAATGCCAGGTGCTGCAGCAGCTGGGCAGCACGCTGCTGGCCGAGCGCGCCAACGATTTACGCGATCTGCGCCAACGGGTCCTGCGGGCGTTGCTGGGCGAGGCCTGGCAATTCGACGTGGCGGCGGGCGCCATCGTCGCCGCCGAGGAACTGACCCCGTCGGATCTGCTGCAACTCAGCGCCCAAGGCGTGGCCGGCGTGTGCATGGCCGAGGGCGGCGCAACCTCCCACGTGGCGATCCTGGCCCGAGGCAAAGGCTTGCCGTGCCTGGTGGCGCTGGGTGAAACACTGCTTGCCCAGGCGCCGGGGCAAGTGGTGGTGCTGGACGCCGATGGCGGCCGCCTCGAACTCACGCCCACGGCCGAGCGCCTGGCCCAGGTGCATCAGGAACAAGTCCGCCAAACCGGCCGACGCGCCGAGCAACAAACCCTCGCCCACACACCGGCCCGCACCATCGATGGCGTAACCGTGGAAGTGGCGGCCAACGTTGCCTCCAGCGCCGATGCAGCCCAGGCCTTGGCAAATGGTGCCGACGGCGTTGGTTTGTTGCGCACGGAATTTCTCTTCGTCGACCGTCACACCGCCCCTGACGAAGAGGAACAACGCCAGGCCTATCAAGCCGTGCTCGAGGCCATGGGCGACAAGCCGGTGATCATCCGTACCATCGACGTCGGCGGCGACAAGCATCTGGATTACCTGCCCCTGCCGAGCGAAGCCAACCCGGTGCTCGGCCTGCGCGGCATTCGTCTGGCCCAGGTGCGGCCGGAGCTGCTGGACCAGCAACTGCGGGCCTTGCTGCAAAGCCGTCCCTTGAGCCGCTGCCGGATCCTGTTGCCGATGGTTACTGAGGTCGACGAGCTGCTGCACATCCGCCAACGCCTCGATGCCCTCGCCACGGAAATGGGCTTGAGCGAACGCCCGCAACTGGGGGTGATGATCGAAGTGCCCGCCGCCGCGTTGCTGGCCGAACAGTTGGCCGAGCACGCGGACTTCCTGTCCATCGGCACCAACGACCTGTCGCAATACACCCTGGCCATGGACCGCGACCACGCCGGCCTCGCCGCCCGGGTCGATGCCCTGCACCCGGCGCTGCTGCGGCTGATCGCCCAGACCTGTACCGGCGCGGCGAAGTACGGCCGTTGGGTTGGCGTGTGCGGCGCCCTGGCCTCCGATCCACTGGCTACGCCGGTGCTGATCGGGCTGGGGGTACGCGAGTTATCGGTCAGCCCGCCGCAGATCGGCGCAATCAAGGACCGCGTGCGTCACCTCGACGCCGCCCAGTGCGCTCGCCTCAGCGGCGAACTGTTGAACCTGGGCAGTGCCGCCGCCGTGCGCCAGGCCTGTCGTCAACACTGGCCCCTGGGCTGAGCCACCTCGAAGAACAATAAAGGGAGAGACGCCATGTACCAGCATTTCATCGAAGGGCTGCAACGCCTTGGCCGGGCACTGATGCTGCCCATCGCGATCCTGCCCATCGCCGGCCTGTTGCTGCGCCTGGGCGACACCGATCTTTTGAACATCGCCATCATCCACGATGCCGGCCAGGCAATTTTTGCCAACCTGCCGCTGATCTTCTCCATCGGCATCGCCGTGGGCTTCGCCCGGGACAACAACGGTACGGCGGGGTTGGCCGGGGCCATCGGTTATCTGGTGATGATCGCCACCCTGAAGGTGCTCGATGCCAGCATCAACATGGGCATGCTCGCCGGGATTATCAGTGGCCTGCTGGCCGGTGCGCTGTACAACCGTTTCAAGGACATCAAGCTGCCGGAATACCTGGCGTTCTTTGGTGGGCGGCGCTTCGTGCCGATTGTCACCGGCTTCAGCGCGGTGGGCCTGGGGGTGGTGTTCGGCCTGATCTGGCCGCCGATCCAGCAGGGCATCAACAGTTTTGGTGCCTTGCTGATGGAAAGCGGCAGTTTCGGTGCCTTCGTGTTCGGCGTGTTCAACCGGCTGCTGATCGTCACCGGCCTGCACCACATCCTCAATAACATGGCCTGGTTCATCTTCGGCAGCTTCACCGATCCGCAAACCGGCGCGGTGGTCACCGGCGACCTGACCCGCTACTTTGCCGGCGACCCGAATGGCGGCCAGTTCATGACCGGTATGTTCCCGGTGATGCTCTTCGGCCTGCCCGCCGCGTGCCTGGCGATGTACCGCAATGCCCTGCCCCAGCGGCGCAAAGTCATGGGTGGGATTCTGTTGTCCATGGCGCTGACTTCGTTCCTCACGGGCGTTACCGAACCGATTGAGTTCGCCTTCATGTTCCTCGCGCCGCTGCTATTTCTATTGCATGCCTTGCTCACCGGGCTGTCGATGGCGATCACCGATTGGCTGAACATCCGCCTGGGCTTTACCTTCTCCGGCGGCTTCATCGACATGGTGCTCGGTTGGGGCAAGTCGAATAACGGCTGGCTGGTGGTGCCGGTGGGACTGGTCTATGCGGTGATCTATTACACAGTGTTCGACTTCTGCATCCGCCGCTTCGACCTGAAAACCCCTGGGCGTGAAGAAGTGCCGGCGGGCGACAAACCGGTCATCGCCCAGAACCAACGGGCCGGGGCCTACATCGAAGCACTCGGCGGTGCCGACAACCTGATCACCGTCGGCGCCTGCACCACGCGGTTGCGGTTGGACATGGTGGATCGCAACAAGGCGTCCGATGCGCAACTCAAGGCCCTGGGCGCCATGGCCGTGGTGCGCCCCGGCAATGGCGGGAGTTTGCAGGTGGTGGTGGGGCCGATGGCCGACAGCATCGCCGATGAAATCCGCCTGGCACTGCCCTCCTCCGACCGCCCTGCCGCTGCGCCCGTGGCCACGGTGGTTGAACCGGCCACAGCGACCAGCGTGTCCGAGGTTGAAGCGCAACAGTGGCTGGATGCGCTGGGTGGCGGTGGCAATGTGTTGCAGCTCGATTGCGTGGCGATGAGCCGGTTGCGGGTGCGCCTGGCCGATGGCAAAAGACTGTCGGAAAGCGGGCTCAAGGCGCTGGGATGCCAGGGGGTCAGCTCGTTGGAGGGGGGTGTCTGGCACCTGTTGCTCGGGGAAAAAGCGCCGGGGTTGTGGCAGGTGTTGGAGGGGGTGGTGGTGAGCCGTCAGGTGGATGTGAAGGCCTGAGTTTTCGTTGCCTGATAGTCCGCTATCGCGAGCAAGCTCGCTCCCACAGTGGATTTGTGTTGTTCACGAAACCTGTGTTCCACACCACTCTCCCCGGAAGAACACAGTCCCCGTGGCGAGGGAGCTTGCTCCCGCTGGGGCGCGAAGCGGCCCCCCTGGATCTGCCAGACACACCGAGTTGCCAGAATGGTATTGGGGCTGCTGCGCAGCCCAGCGGGAGCAAGCTCCCTCGCCACGGGGGGTTGTGTAAATAGATGGATTGGCTTTATCCCGCCCAATAAAAAACCGCTGATTCAATCAGCGGTTTTTTATTTTCAACGGGCGGAAGATCAAAAATCCTCCAACCGCCACACTTCATAAGCCGGCGTTTCGTAGGGATGGCTCTGTTTCAACGCCTCCACTACCCCACGAATCAGCTCATCGGCAACGACAAGCTCCACTTTCCATTCCTCGACCTGCTCGACCTGCCCCGCCTCGCCAATGAACGGCTGGCTGCCGTCCAACGGGCGAAACTGGCCCAGGCCCAGGACTTGCCAGGCGCAGTGCTCATAGTCGCCGATTCGCCCGCCACCGGCAGCGAATACGGCGCTTTTGACCACGTCCACATGGCTGGCCGGGACGAAGAAGCAGAGCTTGTACACCGCCTCAGTTCACCCAGACGCGGGCGTTGCGGAACATGCGCATCCATGGCGCGTCTTCGTTCCAGTCGTCCGAACGCCACGAGTTCTGCACCGCGCGGAATACGCGCTCGGGGTGCGGCATCATGATCGTGACGCGGCCGTCGCGGCTAGTCAGGCCGGTGATCCCGCGCGGCGAGCCGTTCGGGTTGGCCGGGTAGGTCTCGGTGACTTTGCCGTGGTTGTCGACAAACCGCAGCGACACGCAACCGGACAGGTCGGCTTCGAGCAGGGCTTCTTCGCTTTCGAATTCGGCATGGCCTTCGCCGTGGGCGATGGCAATCGGCATGCGCGAACCGGCCATGCCCTGCAGGAAGATCGAGTTCGACTCCTGCACCTGGACCATCGCCACGCGCGCTTCGAACTGCTCGGAACGGTTGCGCACGAAGTGCGGCCAGAACTCGCTGCCCGGGATCAGTTCGTGCAGGTTGGACATCATCTGGCAACCGTTGCACACGCCGAGGGTGAAGCTGTCGGTGCGCTCGAAGAAGCCTTGGAACGCGTCGCGGGCGCGGCTGTTGAACAGCGCCGACTTGGCCCAGCCTTCACCGGCACCCAGCACGTCGCCGTAGGAGAAACCGCCACAGGCAACCATGCCCTTGAAGTCGTTCAGGTCGACACGACCAGCCAGGATGTCGCTCATGTGCACGTCGATCGCGCTGAAGCCGGCGCGGTCGAACGCCGCCGCCATTTCCACCTGACCGTTGACGCCCTGCTCGCGCAGGACCGCCACTTGTGGGCGAATGCCTTTCTTGATGTAGGGCGCGGCTACGTCGTGGTTGACGTCGTAGCTCAGCTTGGCGCTCAGGCCCGGGTTGTCTTCTTCCAGCAGCGCGTCGAATTCCTGCTCGGCGCACTCCACGTTATCCCGCAGGCGCTGGATCTGGTAACTGGTTTCAGCCCATTGGCGCTGCAACAGGCGGCGCTGGCCTTCGAAGACGGTGTCGCCATTGAAGGTGATGTTGATGTGGGCATTGTTGATCGGCTGGCCGATCACCGAGACGCAGTCGGCCAGGCCGGCCGCGCTGAACTGGGCGAGGATGTCCGGGGTGGCGTCCTGGCGAACCTGGATCACCGCACCCAACTCTTCGTTGAACAGGATGGCCGGGATTTCAGCCGTGGATTCGGCAACGCTGTCGAGGGTCAGGCTCAGGCCGCAGTGACCGGCGAAGGCCATTTCCACCACGGTGGTCAGCAGGCCGCCATCGGAACGGTCGTGGTACGCCAGCAGGTGACCGTCGGCGTTGAGGCCCTGGATCACAGCGAAGAACGCTTTCAGGTCTTCGGCATCATCGACATCCGGCGCTTGCGAGCCGAGCTTGCCGTGCACCTGGGCCAGGATCGAGGCGCCCATGCGGTTCTGGCCACGGCCCAGGTCGATCAGGATCAGGTCGGTGGTGCCCTTGTCCATGCGCAGTTGCGGGGTCAGGGTCTGGCGGATGTCGGTGACTGGAGCAAAACCGGTCACGATCAGCGACAGCGGCGAGGTCACGCTCTTGTCCACGCCTTCGTCGTTCCAGCGCGTGGCCATGGACATGGAGTCCTTGCCCACCGGAATGGTGATACCCAGCTCCGGGCACAGCTCCATGCCGACGGCCTTGACGGTGTCGTACAAGCGGGCGTCTTCACCCGGGTGACCGGCGGCGGACATCCAGTTGGCCGACAGCTTGATGTCGGAAATCTTGCCGATGCGCGAGGCCGCGATGTTGGTCAGGGTCTCGCCGATCGCCATGCGGCCGGACGCCGGGGCGTCCAGCAGCGCCAGCGGCGTGCGCTCGCCCATGGCCATGGCTTCGCCGGTGTAGACGTCGAAGCTGGTGGCGGTCACGGCCACGTCAGCCACCGGCACTTGCCACGGGCCGACCATCTGGTCACGGGCCACAAGACCGGTGATGGTGCGGTCGCCGATGGTGATCAGGAAGCTTTTGCTTGCCACGGCCGGGTGATGCAGGACGCGCTCGATGGAGTCGGCGATGTCGAGGGTGGACGGATCGAAATCATCGCCCAGCTCGGCTTCACGAACCGCCGAACGGTGCATGCGCGGGGCCTTGCCCAGCAGTACTTCCAGCGGCATGTCCACCGGGCTGTTGCCAAAGTGGCTGTCGGTGACGGTCAGTTGCGGCTCGGCGGTGGCTTCGCCGACCACGGCGAACGGGCAGCGCTCGCGTTCGCAAATGGCCTGGAAACGCTCGAAGTCGGCCGGGCCGACCGCCAGGACGTAACGCTCCTGGGATTCGTTGCTCCAGATTTCGTGCGGGGCCATGCCTGGCTCGTCGTTCGGAATGTTGCGCAGTTCGAAGCGGCCACCGCGGCCACCGTCGTTGACCAGCTCCGGGAAGGCGTTGGACAGGCCGCCCGCGCCGACGTCGTGGATGAAGCTGATGGGGTTGTGTTCACCCAACTGCCAGCAACGGTCGATGACTTCCTGGCAACGGCGTTCCATTTCCGGGTTTTCCCGCTGGACCGAAGCGAAGTCCAGGTCCGCCGAGCTGGTGCCGGTGGCCATAGAGGAGGCAGCGCCACCGCCCAGGCCGATCAGCATGGCCGGGCCACCGAGGACGATCAGCTTGGAGCCGACCAGGATCTCGCCTTTCTGCACATGGTCGGCGCGGATGTTGCCCATGCCGCCAGCGAGCATGATCGGCTTGTGGTAACCGCGAACTTCCTCACCGCGAGGGGTGGTGATGGACTGTTCGAAGGTACGGAAGTAACCGGTCAGGGCCGGACGGCCGAATTCGTTGTTGAACGCCGCGCCCCCCAGGGGGCCTTCGATCATGATGTCCAAAGCGGTGACGATGCGCTCAGGCTTGCCGTAAGGCTTTTCCCACGGCTGTTCGAAGCCCGGGATCTGCAGGTTCGACACGGTAAAGCCAGTCAGGCCTGCCTTGGGCTTGGCGCCGCGACCGGTAGCACCTTCGTCGCGGATCTCGCCACCGGAACCGGTGGACGCACCCGGGAACGGGGCGATGGCGGTCGGGTGGTTGTGGGTCTCGACCTTCATGAGGATGTGCACCGGCTCCTGGACCGCACCGTACTGGCGGGTCTCAGGGTTCGGGTAAAAACGACCGGCAACGTTGCCGACGATTACCGCGGCGTTGTCCTTGTAGGCCGAAAGAACACCTTCGTTGTGCATCTGGTAGGTGTTCTTGATCATGCCGAACAGGCTTTTTTCCTGGCTCTGACCGTCAATGTCCCAACTGGCGTTGAAGATCTTGTGGCGGCAGTGCTCGGAGTTGGCCTGGGCGAACATCATCAATTCGATGTCGTGAGGGTTGCGCTTCAAACCCTGGAAGGCGGTGACCAGGTAATCGATCTCGTCTTCGGCCAGGGCCAGGCCCAGTTCGGCGTTGGCTTTTTCCAGCGCGGCACGGCCGCCGCCCAGTACGTCAATGGCGGTCAGTGGCTTGGGTTCGGCATGGCTGAACAGGCCGGCGGCCTGCTCCAGGTTGCCCAGCACGACCTGGGTCATGCGGTCGTGCAAGCCGTCGGCGATCAGTTGGGCCTCGGCCTCGCTGAACTGACCGGCGACATAAAAGGCAATGCCACGCTCCAGGCGCTGGATTTTCGCCAGGCCGCAGTTGCGGGCGATGTCGCTGGCCTTGCTCGACCACGGCGAAATGGTGCCGAAACGCGGCAGCACCAGGAACAGACGACCGGTCGGCTCCTGGACGGGAACACTGGGACCGTACTTCAGAAGGCGCGCGAGCACCTGCTGTTCGTCGCCGGTCAAACCGCCGGTGACTTCGGCGAAGTGAGCGAATTCAGCATACAAGCCACTGACAGCCGGGACCTTCTGGCTCAGTTGCTCAAGGAGTTTGCTGTGGCGAAAGGCAGAAAGGGCAGGAGCGCCGCGCAGGATCAACATCTTCGGGACAGCCTCGGGAAGGGGGTGTGCTTTGAGGCCGTGCATTCTAGCCTAAACCGCTGGCGACGGCACCCGAAACGGCACGTGCGGTGCTGGCCGAATGTCGGTCTTTGCGCCAACGAGCCTATCGGGGGCTCATTCCTGTGTTCATGGTGAGATATTTTTCATCGGTACAACACCCGCCGCACGCCGGCCCGCCTGTGTTGTGGACATGTTTTGCAACGGCTAGCAGACTGGCCTTTTGCTGTCGAGATATGGCGGCAGGGGCCGTTTGCGTATACTGCGCAGATGTTTTCCCCAACGGCTTTGCGTCCGCGGTACGCCAAATGGCTGATCGCAACCGGACTCTTCCTGGTGCTCGGTGGTTGTGTTGAGAAGCCCAACACACTGGAGCGCGTAAAGGAGGATGGCGTGCTGCGGGTGGTCACCCGAAACAGCCCTGCCACCTACTTTGAGGATCGCAACGGTGAAACCGGCTTCGAATACGAGCTGGTGAAGCGCTTCGCCGAGGATTTGGGGGTGGAGCTGAAAATCGAGACCGCCGACAACCTCGACGACCTGTTCAGCCAGATCGGCAAGCCCAACGGCCCGGTATTGGCGGCTGCCGGCCTGGTCAGCAGCGAGCAGCGCAAGAAACAGGTGCGGTTTTCCCACGCTTACCTGGAAGTCACCCCGCAAGTCATCTACCGCAACGGCCAGTCACGCCCCACCGACGCGGCAGCCCTGGCCGGCAAGAAGATCATGGTGCTCAAGGGCAGCACCCACGCTGAACAGCTGGCGCAGCTGAAACAGCAGTATCCTGGCATTGAATACGAAGAATCCGACGCGGTTGAAGTGGTCGACCTGCTGCGCATGGTCGACGAGGGACAGATTGACTTGACCCTGGTCGACTCCAACGAAGTGGCGATGAACCAAGTGTACTTCCCCAACGTGCGCGTGGCTTTCGACCTGGGCGACACCCGCAGCCAGAGCTGGGCCGTGGGCCCCGGTGAAGACAACAGCCTGCTCAACGAAATCAACAGCTACCTCGACAAGGTCCAGAAGAACGGCACGCTACAACGCCTCAAAGACCGTTATTACGGGCACGTCGATGTCCTCGGCTACATGGGCGCCACCACCTTCGCCCAGCATTTGCAGCAACGGCTGCCCAAATACGAACAACACTTCAAGGCCTACGCCAAGAAAGAGAAGGTCGACTGGCGCCTGCTGGCCGCAATCGGCTATCAGGAATCGCTGTGGCAACCGGCGGTGACGTCCAAGACCGGCGTACGCGGCCTGATGATGCTGACCCAGAACACCGCCCAGGCCATGGGCGTATCCAATCGCCTGGATCCGAAACAGAGCATCATGGGCGGCGCCAAGTACCTGGCCTACATAAAGGAACAACTGGACGAGAGCATCGAGGAGCCGGACCGCACCTGGTTCGCCCTCGCCGCCTACAACGTGGGCAGCGGCCACTTGGACGACGCCCGCAAACTGGCAGCCAAGGAAGGGCTGAACCCGAACAAGTGGCTGGACGTGAAGAAAATCCTGCCGCGCCTGTCCCAGAAACAGTGGTACAGCAAGACCCGCTACGGCTACGCCCGGGGCGGCGAACCGGTGCATTTCGTGGCGAACATCCGTCGCTACTACGACATCCTGACCTGGGTCACGCAGCCGCAGCTCGAAGGGGACCAGGTGGCCGAGGGCAACCTGCACGTGCCGGGTGTCGACAAGAGCAAGCCGAACCAGGAAACACCGCCGCTCTGATGGCTGTGCACAAACCTGATGCAGTGATGAACCTGTGGCGAGGGAGCTTGCTCCCGCTGGGGCGCGAAGCGGCCCCAAGATTTTGCGGTTGCTACGCAACCGAGCGGGAGCAAGCTCCCTCGCCACAATGGATCAGGCAAGCCTTAAAACTGAATCAGGCAAGCCTTAAGTGAGCAGCCACATTGGGTCTTATGGCTGCGGTCAGGACTTCGCGGCAGCCAGAATCAGCGCCTTCATCTCCGCCACCGCCGACTTGAACCCGACGAACAACGCATGGGCTACCAGTGCGTGGCCGATGTTCAGTTCGTTGATACCCTTGATCGCCGCGACGGCTTCGACGTTATGGTAGTGCAGGCCATGACCGGCGTTGACGATCAGGCCCTGGGCCAGGCCGAAGGCGACGCCATCGGCCACTCGTTGCAACTCATCGGCCACGTCCGTGGGCGTTTCGGCATCGGCGTAACGGCCGGTGTGCAATTCGATGGCCGGCGCGCCGACACGCTTGGCGGCTGCGATCTGCCGCTCGTCGGCGTCGATGAACAGCGACACTTCAGCGCCGGTTTTTGATAGCCGCTCCACCGCCAGGCTGATCCGCGCCTCCTGCCCTGCCACGTCCAGACCGCCTTCGGTGGTCAATTCCTGACGTGTCTCGGGCACCAGGCAAATGTGCGCCGGGCGAATGTGCTCGGCGAACGCCATCATTTCTTCGGTCACGCCCATTTCGAAGTTCATGCGGGTTTGCAGCACATCCTTGAGCAGCAGCACGTCGCGCTCCTGGATGTGGCGACGGTCTTCACGCAAATGCACGGTGATGCCGTCGGCGCCCGCCTCTTCGGCGTCCAGTGCGGCCTTGACCGGATCCGGGTAGCGCGTACCGCGGGCCTGGCGCAGGGTGGCAACATGGTCGATGTTCACGCCGAGAAGAATGCGATTGCTGGTGCTCACGAAAAGACTCCTGAATGGACAAATAGTCGGCCCACAGCATACGGGTTGCTCAGGGCTTGCGAAACAGCTCGCGGCTGACCAGCGGTCGACCACCCAGATGAACCGCCAGGGCTTGGCGCATCAGGCGCTTGGCTGCCGACAGCGCGCCCGGCGCACTCCAGTCGGCCTCGGCCATGGCCAGCAGTTCGGCGCCGTTGAACAACCCGGGTTGCAGCAGGTAGACCTGCTCCAGGCCGGCATCCACCTGCAAGCGGTACAGACCGTCTGCCGCGATGGGCTCGCCGTGCAGGTCAGTGTTCAGGGCGAAACCGTAGCCGAGGTCATCCAGCAGTCGCCATTCGAATGAACGCAGCAGCGGCTCCAGCGGACGGCCTTCGGCCAGGGCCGACAGCGTGGCGGCGTAGTGATCGAAGACGGCGGGATGGGGATCTTCGGCGGGCAGCAGGCGGATCAGCAACTCATTGAGGTACAAGCCGCTGAACAGCGCCTCGCCGTTGAGCCAGGTCGCCACGCCGTTGCTTTCCATGCGCCCGACGTTCTTCAACTCGCCCCGACCGCGGAACTCGATTTCCAGCGGCACGAACGGCCGCGCCAGCGTCCCGGCCTTGCCCCGCGCGCCGCGCAACACCGCCCGCAGCCGACCTTGTGGCGTGAGGAAATCCACCAGGGCGCTGCTTTCGCGGTAGGCGCGTGAGTGCAGGACGTAGGCGGGTTGGGCGATGGGTTGGGTGGGGGACATGGGAATCGCAGTTCTCAATGAGCGAGCACAGTTTATGAACAGCCCCAAACCAATGTGGGAGCGAGCTTGCTCGCGATGGCGGACTGTCAGTCAACATCTATGTTGAATATCAGGTCCTCATCGCGAGCAAGCTCGCTCCCACAATGGTTCTCGGTAGATCCGGTTATGCGATCAGAGGTCGCCGTAACCCAACGAACGCAACGCCCGCTCGTCATCGGACCAGCCGCCCTTCACCTTGACCCACAGGTTGAGCATGATCTTGGAGTCGAACAGCAGCTCCATGTCCTTGCGCGCCTCGGTGCCGATGCGCTTGATGCGCTCGCCCTTGTCACCAATGATGATTTTCTTCTGGCCGTCACGTTCGACGAGGATCAAGGCATGGATGTGCAGGGTCTTGCCCTGCTGCTTGAATTCTTCGATTTCCACCGTGATCTGGTACGGCAGCTCGGCGCCCATCTGGCGCATGATTTTCTCGCGCACCAGTTCCGCGGCGAGGAAACGGCTGCTGCGGTCGGTGATCTGGTCTTCGGGGAAGAAGTGATCATTTTCCGGCAGGTGTCCGGCAATCACCCGCTCCAGCGCTTCGAGGTTGTGACCATGCTGGGCGGAGATCGGCATGATCTGGGCGTTCGGCAACTGTTCCTGCAACCAGGACAGGTGCGGCATCAGTTCTGCCTTGTCTTCGATGCGGTCGGTCTTGTTCAGTGCCACGATCAGCGGGCCGGTGACGTACTGGACGCGCTCGAGGACCATCTGGTCTTCGTCGGTCCACTTGGTGCGATCGACCACGAAGATCACCACGTCGACGTCTTTCAACGCCGCCGAAGCGGTCTTGTTCATGTAGCGGTTCAGGGCCTTTTCGCCGCCCTTGTGCATGCCCGGGGTGTCGACGTAGATCGCCTGGACGGCGCCTTCGGTCTTGATGCCCAGCATGTTGTGGCGAGTGGTCTGGGGCTTGCGCGAGGTGATCGCCAGCTTCTGGCCCAGGATGTGATTCAGCAGCGTGGACTTGCCCACGTTCGGCCGGCCGACAATGGCGACATAGCCGCAGCGGGTGACGGTTGTATCAGTCATTGCCATTCTCCACGCCCAAGGCAATCAGTGCTGCGGCGGCCGCTACCTGTTCGGCAATACGACGACTCACACCCTGGCCCCGGCTTTTCTCATTCAATAAGACCACTTCGCATTCGACGAAGAAGGTTCGGCAATGCGGCTCGCCCTGGATATCCACGACTTCGTAGCGTGGCAGATCGCAACTGCGTGATTGCAGGAATTCCTGCAAACGGGTTTTCGGATCCTTGTTGGTGTCCACCAGCGTCAGGCTGTCGATCTCGGAGGTCAACCAGGCCAGCACGCGCTCGCGCGCCATCTCCATGCCGGCGTCCAGGTAGATCGCGCCAATCAAGGCTTCCAGGGCGTCGGCCAGAATCGACTCGCGCCGGAAACCGCCGCTCTTCAATTCACCGGAGCCCAGGCGCAGGTATTCGCCCAAATCGAAACCACGGGCCAATACAGCCAGGGTCTCACCTTTTACCAATCGCGCGCGCAGACGCGACAACTGGCCTTCGCGGGCCAACGGGAAACGCTCGAACAGCGCCTCGCCGGCCACGAAGTTGAGGATGGCATCACCGAGGAATTCCAGGCGTTCGTTGTTGCGCCCGGCAAAACTGCGGTGAGTGAGGGCCAGGACCATCAGTTCCTGGTCCTTGAAGGTGTAGCCGAGCTGACGCTCGAGACGGCTAAGAGAAACGCTCACGGTTTACCCACGCTGAGTTCGTGGCTGGTTTCCACTGCCACGGCGGCTAGGCGCCGGTGGCTTGGGACAATTAACGCTGTGTTCAAAAATGACGTCCTGACTATCGTTGGCTTCATGCTTTCTGGCGCCTTGTGCAGGCTCCAGAAATGCATTCGGCGCTGTGTTCAACAGCGCCGTGGGTGATTACTTGATCAGGCCAACCCGCGAGAAATTCGGCAGGTGACTGAGTTTGGGTTCCGGCCAGCTCATCCAGACCGCGAAGGCCTTGCCGACGATATTCCGGTCGGGGACCATGCCCAGCATGTCCTTGGGAATGTTTGGATCATCCCAGTAACGGCTGTCGTTGGAGTTGTCGCGGTTGTCGCCCATCATGAAATAGTGCCCGGCCGGCACGGTCCAAGAACGGTCCGGCGTAGCGCGGTAGCGGCTCATTTCCTTGCGGATCAAATGCTCGGCTTCGCCGAGTTTTTCCTGGTAGAGCTCAGCGCTGCCCAGCGTGCCCGGCTCGGAGCCGATCAGCTGTTCGGCCACCGATTCGCCATTGACGAACAGGCGCTTGTCGGCGGTGTAGCGGATCGTGTCGCCCGGCAGGCCGACCACACGCTTGATGTAGTTGACGTTCGGGTCGCTCGGGAAGCGGAACACCATGACATCGCCGCGTTGCGGGTCACCGACCTCGATGACCTTTTTGTCGATCACCGGCAGGCGGATCCCGTAGGAGAACTTGTTCACCAGGATGAAATCGCCCACGTCCAGGGTCGGCTTCATCGAGCCGGACGGGATCTGGAAGGGTTCCACCAGGAACGAGCGCAGCACCAGCACGATGAACAGCACCGGGAAGAACGACTTGCCGTACTCGACCAGCAGCGGTTCCTTGTTGAGCTTTTCGACCACCACACCATCAGGCTGGCTGACGCTGCCCTGATAGGAGGCGATGGCAGCCCGGCGCCGAGGCGCCAGGAACAGCAGATCAAGCAACGCCAACAGACCGCAGACGAACACGGCGATAACCAGCAACAGCGGGAAATTTAGCGACATAGGACCTAACTATCCAACCTGAGCACCGCAAGGAAGGCTTCCTGTGGAATTTCCACGTTACCCACCTGCTTCATGCGTTTTTTACCGGCCTTCTGCTTTTCCAACAGCTTGCGCTTACGGCTGACGTCGCCGCCGTAGCATTTGGCCAATACGTTCTTTCTGAGAGCCTTGACGGAGGTCCGCGCAATAATCTGTCCGCCAATGGCGGCCTGGATTGCAACGTCGAACATCTGACGCGGAATCAGTTCTTTCATCTTCTCGGTCAACTGGCGACCTTTGTAGTGCGCATTGTCTTTGTGCACGATCAGCGCCAGGGCGTCGACTTTGTCACCGTTGATCAATACATCCAGCTTCACCAGATTAGCTGATTGATAACGATCGAAATGGTAATCCAGCGAAGCATAGCCGCGGCTGGTGGATTTCAGGCGATCGAAGAAGTCCAGGACCACTTCGTTCATCGGCAAATCGTAGGTCACCTGGACCTGGGTACCGAGGAACAGCATGTCGTGCTGCACGCCACGCTTTTCGATACACAGGGTAATGACGTTGCCCAGGTGTTCTTGCGGCACAAGAATATTGGCCCGCACGATCGGCTCGCGCATGTCTTCGATGGCCGACAGGTCTGGCAGCTTGGACGGGTTGTCGACGTAGATGGTTTCGCCGTTCTTGAGCAGCAGCTCGAAGATTACGGTCGGCGCCGTGGTGATCAGGTCCAGGTCGTACTCGCGCTCAAGGCGCTCCTGGATGATCTCCATGTGCAGCATGCCGAGGAACCCGCAACGGAAGCCGAAGCCCAGCGCGTCGGAACTTTCCGGGGTGTACTGCAAGGAGGAGTCGTTCAGCGTGAGCTTTTGCAGGGCTTCGCGGAAGTCTTCGAAGTCGTCGGAGCTGACCGGGAACAGACCGGCATAAACCTGCGGCTGAATGCGCTTGAAACCTGGCAGCACGTCGACGTCAGGGGTCGAGCTCAAGGTCAGGGTATCGCCTACTGGCGCGCCGTGAATGTCCTTGATACCGGCGATGATGAAGCCGACTTCACCGGCTTTCAGGTCAACGGTAGCGGTATGTTTCGGGTTGAATACACCGACGCTGTCCACCAGGTGGATCTTGCCGGTGGACTTGACCAGGATCTTGTCGCCCTTCTTCACACAACCGTGGCGCACGCGTACCAGGGAAACGACGCCCAGGTAGTTGTCGAACCAGGAGTCGATGATCAACGCTTGCAGCGGATCTTCGATGTTGCCGGTCGGCGCAGGAATGGTGCGAACCAGACGCTCGAGCACTTCGTCGACGCCCAGGCCGGTCTTGGCACTGCACTCGACTGCATCGGTAGCGTCGATGCCAATGATTTTCTCGATTTCTTCCTTCACGCGGTCCGGATCGGCCTGGGGCAGGTCGATCTTGTTCAGCACCGGCATGACTTCAAGGCCCTGCTCGATCGCGGTGTAGCAGTTGGCGACCGACTGGGCTTCTACGCCCTGGCCGGCATCGACCACCAGCAACGCACCTTCACAGGCCGCCAGCGACCGGCTGACCTCATAGGTGAAGTCGACGTGGCCTGGGGTGTCAATGAAGTTCAGCTGGTACTTGATACCGTCGCGGGCGGTGTAATACAGAGTGACGCTATGGGCCTTGATGGTGATCCCGCGTTCACGCTCCAGGTCCATGGAGTCCAGGACCTGGGCTTCCATTTCGCGCTCGGCAAGGCCGCCACACATCTGGATGAAGCGATCGGCCAGCGTCGACTTGCCATGGTCAATGTGGGCGATGATGGAGAAATTGCGGATATGACTCAAATCACTCACGGATCAACACTCAAAAAGGCTGCAGGCATGGCCCGCCGAAAAATAGCCGGGAATTGTACCTGATACAGCGCGCAAGCGTCACGTTCGCCTGTCGACGAGCACATGTGGCGAGGGAGCTTGCTCCCGCTGGGCTGCGAAGCGGCCCTCGATTTATTCGCCGCGGCGGCATGTCAGGCAGGCGGTAGGGGACTGCTGCGCAGTCCAGCGGGAGCAAGCTCCCTCGCCACAGGAGCCCGCTCACCATAAGAAATTTGCGTCAACCCGCCCGGCGCAGCAGCCAGAACCCGGCCAATGCACAGACACCGGCCGGTACCAGCACCGCAAACAGCGGCGAGAAACCGAACACCAGGCTCGATGGGCCCAGCAAATCCTGGGCAATGCGGAACGTGAAGCCCACCAGCACGCCGGTAAACACCCGCTGGCCAAGGGTCACCGAACGCAGCGGGCCAAAGATGAAGGAAATCGCCATCAGTACCAGGGCGGCGGTGACCAGCGGTTGCAACACCTTGACCCAAAAAGCCAGCCAGTAGCGGCCATTGTTCAAGCCCTGGTCCGCCAGGTAGTGGATATAGCCCCACAACCCGGTAATCGACAGGGACTCTGGTGCCATCACCACGGTACTGAGCAGCTGCGGGCTGATCGACACGTCCCAACGCTCTTGCGCGGAGGCGACCACCTCGGTGCGCTTGTCATGGAACAGGGTGGTGGTGACATCGTTCAGTTGCCAGTGATCCTCGGCAAACTTGGCGCGCTTGGCGAAGCTCGACGACAGCATGTGCCGCTGCTCGTCGAAACGGTAACGGGTCACGCCATACAGGATGCCGTTGGGCTGGACCGAGTTGATGTGGATGAACTCATCGCCCTGGCGGTGCCACAGGCCGTGCTTGGCGCTTTGCGCATCACCGCCGCCCTGGGCCAGGGAACGGTTGGCCTGGGCGGTATTTTCAGTGGCCGGGGCAACGTATTCGCCAATCAACACCCCCACCAGCATCAGAACCAGCATCGGCTTCATCACTGCCCAGACGATCCGACCAATGGACACGCCGGCGGCGCGCATGATGGTCAGCTCGCTGTTGCTGGCCAGGCTGCCCAGGCCGATCAGGCAACCGATCAGCGCGGCCATCGGCAGCATGTCGTACAAACGCCGCGGCGCCGTCAGCAGCACGTAGCTCAAGACGTCCAACAGGGTATAGGTGTCGCTGACGTCGCCCATTTCATCGATGAAGGCAAACAGGGTCGCCAGGCCAAGAATGATCCCCAGTACCGCAAGGATCGCCATGAACACGCTGCTGCCGATGTAGCGATCGAGTTTAACCACGGGCCACCTCCAGCGCGCTGCGACGACTGGCCAGTTTCAGGCGTAGCGGCTCCCAATAGAGCAACCCCAGGCCGATGGCCAGGAAGATCGAGTGCACCCACCACAAGCCCAGGGCCGGTGGGATCTTGCCTTTCTCCAGCGCACTGCGGGCGGAAATCAGGATGGTCAGGTAAGCCATATACAGAAGAATCGCCGGCAGCAGCTTGAGGAAACGGCCCTGGCGCGGATTGACCCGCGACAGCGGGACCGCCATGAGGGTCACGATGAACACCAGCAGCGGCAGCGACAGGCGCCATTGCAGTTCGGTGCGTGCGCGGATGTCGTTGTTGCCCAGCAGGCTTGCGGTCGGCATCGCATCGCGGTCGGTGACTTCGTCGCTGACCTCGGGCTTGGGCAGCAGCACGCCATAGGTGTCGTACTTGATGGCGCGGTAATCGGCCTGCCCTGGCTTGCCGTCGTAGCGATAGCCATTTTCCAGGATCAGGTAGCGGTTGCCGTCAGGGTTGATTTCCTGCCGGCCCTTCTCTGCTACCAGCACCGAAATGCCGCGATCCTTCTTGGTATCGGAAGACAGGTTCTTTTGGGTAATGAAGACGCCGCCCAGGTTGACCCGGTCGTCCGAGAGCTGTTCGGTGTAGGTGACACGCGTGCCGTCACGCAGGGCCTGGAAACGCCCCGGCACCAGGGTATCGAATTCGGTCATGGCGTCCTGCTGGTTGATCAGCAGTTGAAACTGGTTGGCGCCCTGGGGCGACAGGCTCAGGCTCAGCCAGGCCACGACCAGCGCCACCAATGCGGCCGGGAACAGCGTGATGCGAAACAGTCGCTGCTGGCTCATGCCGGTGGCCGACAGCACGGTCATTTCGCTGTCCAGGTACAAGCGACCATAGGCCAGCAAAATGCCCAGGAACAACCCCAGCGGCAGGATCAGTTGCAGGAAGCCCGGCAGGCGGAAACCCATGATCAGGAACAGGGAGCCCGGGTCCAGGGCACCAGAGGCCGCTTGCGCGAGGTATTTGATGAAGCGCCCACTCATGATGATGACCAGCAGCACGGCGCTGACGGCGCTTAGGGTCAACAGGACTTCGCGGGATAGATAACGAAAGACGATCAAACCAGACACTCCAAGGTTGTCAGGCTAAGGCGGCCAAACAAGCAAACGTATCGAGCCGGCCCACCAAGGCGAACCGCCGAAAAAAGAGCCGCATTATCCTGTGATTGTGGGCGCCTGTCACTGCGCACGCTTTAAACCGGTGCTTAAAGCCGCAAAGTTAGCGTTGTCGAGGGTTGTCAGGCTCGGGCACCGGGGTTCAAACTGCGGCCTTTGTCGCCGGCGCGACCGTGACCGTTTCACTCAGGACTTGTGGCGAGGGAGCTTGCTCCCGCTCGGTTGCGCAGCAACCGCAAAGAAGCGGGGTCTGCTGCGCAGCCCAGCGGGAGCAAGCTCCCTCGCCACAAGTCGGCGCCTGGCATCTTGACCATTCATTCAGGGATCCGCACATGGAACTGGTTGTAAAAAGCGTCAGCCCAGAAACGTTTAAAACCGCCACGCTGGTGGTTGCCGTCGGTGAAAACCGCAAACTCGGCGTGGTCGCCACCCAGCTCGATACCCTTAGCGGCGGCGCCATCAGCGCCGTGCTCAAGCGCGGCGACCTGGCCGGCAAAGTCGGCCAGAGCCTGTTGCTGCACAACCTGCCCAACCTCAAGGCCGATCGCGTGCTGCTGGTGGGCGTGGGCAAGGATGCCGAACTGGGCGACCGTCCGTTGCGCAAAATCATCGCGGGCATGCTGGGCACCCTCAAGGGCCTGGGTGGCGCTGATGCCGCCCTGGCGTTGGACGAGTTGGTGGTCAAGGGCCGCGACAGTTACGGCAAGAACCGCCTGCTGGCCGAGACCCTGGTGGATGGCGAATATCAGTTCGACCAGTTCAAGAGCCAGAAAACCGAACCTCGTGCGCTGAAAAAAATCACCCTGCTGACCATCAAGGCCGCCCAGGCTGAAGTGCAGCGTGCCGTCACCCACGCCACCGCGATTGCCAACGGCATGGCCTTCACCCGCGACCTGGGCAACCTGCCGCCGAACATCTGCCACCCGACGTTCATGGGTGAACAGGCCAAGGCCTTGGGCAAGGAATTCAAAGGCCTGAAAGTCGAAGTCTTCGACGAGAAGAAAATCAAAGACCTGGGCATGGGTTCGTTCTACGCCGTCGGCCAGGGCAGCGCCCAACCGCCGCGCCTGATCGTCATGCAATACAACGGCGGCAAGAAATCCGAGAAGCCTTACGCACTGGTGGGCAAGGGCATCACCTTCGACACCGGCGGCATCAGCCTCAAGCCGGGCGCCGGCATGGATGAAATGAAGTACGACATGGGCGGCGCCGCAAGCGTGTTCGGCACCCTGCGTGCCGTGCTCGAACTGCAACTGCCGATCAACCTGGTGTGCATCCTGGCCTGCGCCGAGAACATGCCCAGCGGTACAGCTTCGCGTCCGGGTGACATCGTTACCACCATGAGCGGCCAGACCGTGGAAATCCTCAACACCGACGCCGAAGGCCGCCTGGTGCTGTGTGACGCCCTCACCTACTCCGAGCGCTTCAAGCCGCAAGCGGTGATCGACATCGCGACCCTGACCGGCGCGTGCGTCGTCGCCCTCGGCGCCCACACTTCGGGCCTGCTGGGCAACAACGACGAACTGATCGGCCAACTGCTCAGCGCCGGCCAGCAAGCCGACGACCGCGCCTGGCAGTTGCCATTGTTCGATGAGTACCAGGAACAACTGGACAGCCCGTTCGCCGACATCGCCAACATCGGCGGTCCGAAAGCCGGGACTATCACGGCGGCGTGCTTCCTGTCGCGCTTCACCAAGAACCTGAACTGGGCGCACCTGGACATCGCCGGCACGGCCTGGACCAGCGGCGGCAAGGACAAGGGCGCCACCGGCCGTCCAGTTCCCCTGCTGACCCAGTACCTGCTGGACCGCGCCAAGGCCTGACACCGATGACCGTCGTTGACGTCACCTGCGGGTGGCGCCATCGGCGGCTCAGGAACTGCAATGACCAAAGTCGATTTCTACATCCTGCCCAGCGCCGATCCGTCGGCGCGGCTGGATTTCGCCTGCAAGCTCACCGAAAAGGCCTGGCGCATGGGCCATCGCATCTATCTGCATTGCAGCGATGCCGCCCAGCGCGATGACCTCGATGCGCGCCTGTGGGCCTTCAAGGGCGAAAGTTTCGTGCCCCACGGCCCGGCCGAAAGCGAACCTGAAGGGCTGATCGTGCTAGGGCTGGGGGATGACTGCGGTCAGCACCAGGACCTGCTGGTCAACCTTGATCTGAAAGTGCCGACCTTCGCCCAGCGCTTCGCCCGCGTGGCGGAAGTAGTGGTGGAAGACCCGGCCATCCGACAAGCCGCGCGGGAGAGTTTTCGTTTCTACCGCGAACAGGGCTATCCTCTGCAAGACCACCGTTTACAGCGACTCTGAGCCTACGATGGACACTCCAAAACCGCCGCAAAAGCCCACGCACCTGCTGGATGACCTCGAATCGATCCGCCAGTTGCTCGGCGACGACAACCTGCAACCACCGCTGCTGACCGATACGGTGGAGCACGACCCCGTACACGACGAACAGATCCCGCTGTTGTTCGAGCCGATCAACGGCCAGCCCGAACCCAAGCCTGCGCCCAAGCCCGAGGCCAAAGGCCCCGACGCCCTGCTGCACCTGGACAGTGAGTTGCGCGCCGCCGCGCAGTTGATCATGCAAGACGTCATCGACGACTTCGCCCCCCACATCGAGACCGAGATCAAGCGTCGGCTGGATGCGCGGATGGAGCGGTTGCTCAGTCAGTACGAGTAATCGAGCCCTGCAGGATCAGCTCACACATTTCCTGATTGCTGAACACCTTGTGGGAGCGAGCTTGCTCGCGATAGCAGTGAGCCAGTCAACCTGAATGTGGCTGACCCACCGCTATCGCGAGCAAGCTCGCTCCCACAGTGTTCGGCTGCACCCACAAGCCCTCTGCCCGACAAGCCGCTCGCCGCTTGTGGCTTGCATCTCCCCCTCCCGCTATACTTCCCGGCTTTTCCTGAATAAATGCCAATAGGGTCCCGCCGCGCATGGATAAGACCTACCAGCCGCACGCCATTGAAACTTCCTGGTACAACACCTGGGAGTCCGAGAATTATTTCGCTCCGCAAGGCGCGGGCGATTCCTACACCATCATGATCCCGCCGCCGAACGTCACCGGCAGCCTGCACATGGGCCACGGTTTCAACAACGCGATCATGGACGCCCTGATCCGTTTCCGCCGTATGCAAGGCCGCAACACCCTGTGGCAACCGGGTACCGACCACGCCGGTATCGCCACCCAGATGCTGGTGGAGCGCCGCCTCGAAGCCCAGGGCCAGAGCCGTCATGACCTGGGACGTGAAAAATTCCTGGAGAAAGTCTGGGAATGGAAAGACGAGTCCGGTGGCAACATCAGCCGTCAAATCCGTCGCCTCGGCTCGTCCGTGGACTGGAGCCGCGAGCGCTTCACCATGGACGATGGCCTCTCGGAAGCGGTGAAAGAAGCCTTCGTGCGCCTGCATGAAGACGGCCTGATCTATCGCGGCAAGCGCCTGGTCAACTGGGACACCAAGTTGCACACGGCTATTTCCGACCTCGAAGTGGAAAACCACGACGAGAAAGGTTTCCTGTGGAACCTGAAATACCCGTTGGCCGACGGCGCCAAGACCGCCGAGGGCAAGGACTACCTGATCGTCGCCACCACGCGTCCGGAAACCATGCTCGGTGACGCTGCCGTGGCGGTGAACCCGAACGATGAGCGCTATCAGGCCCTGATTGGCAAGTTCGTCGAACTGCCTTTGGTTGGCCGGCGCATCCCGATCATCGGCGATGACTACTGCGACCCTGAATTCGGCACCGGCTGCGTGAAAATCACCCCGGCTCACGACTTCAACGACTACGAAGTCGGCAAGCGCCACAGCCTGCCGCTGCTCAACATCTTCGACAAGAACGCCAACGTGTTGCCGGCGGCCCAAGTGTTCAACCTTGACGGCACGCTGAACGAAAGCGTCGACGGCACGCTGCCGGCCGAATACGCCGGCCTCGACCGCTTCGAGGCGCGCAAGCAGATCGTCGCGGCGTTCGACGCCGCCGGCCTGTTGGTCAGCGTTGATGATCACGGCCTGAAAGTCCCGAAAGGCGACCGCTCCGGTACGATCATCGAACCGTGGCTGACCGACCAGTGGTACGTGTCCACCAAGCCGTTGGCCGAGCCGGCGATTGCCGCCGTGGAAGACGGTCGCATCCAGTTCGTGCCCAAGCAATACGAAAACATGTACTTCTCGTGGATGCGCGACATCCAGGACTGGTGCATCAGCCGCCAGCTGTGGTGGGGCCATCGCATCCCAGCCTGGTACGACGAGTCGGGCAAGGTCTACGTCGGTCGCGACGAAGCCGAAGTCCGCGCCAAGCACAACCTCGGCCCGGACGTTGCGCTGCAACAGGACAACGACGTACTCGACACCTGGTTCAGCTCGGGCCTGTGGACGTTCTCCACACTGGGCTGGCCGCAACAGACCGAGTTCCTGAAGAAATTCCACTCCACCGACGTGCTGGTCACCGGCTTCGACATCATTTTCTTCTGGGTCGCCCGGATGATCATGCTGACCATGCACCTGGTGAAAAACGAAGACGGCACACCGCAAGTGCCGTTCAAGACCGTCTACGTCCACGGCCTGGTACGCGACGGCCAGGGCCAGAAGATGTCCAAGTCCAAGGGCAACGTCCTGGACCCGCTGGACATCATCGACGGCATCGACCTGGAAACCCTGGTGCAGAAACGCACTTCCGGCCTGATGCAGCCAAAACTGGCGAAGAAGATCGAGAAGGCCACCCGCGAAGAATTCGCCGAGGGCATCGCCAGCTACGGCACCGACGCCCTGCGTTTCACCTTCTGCTCGCTGGCCTCCACCGGTCGTGACATCAAGTTCGACATGGGCCGCGTCGAAGGCTATCGCAACTTCTGCAACAAGATCTGGAACGCTGCGCGCTACGTACTGGATAAAGGCGAAGACTGCGGCCAGAACGGCGAAGCCTTCGAACTGAGCCTGGCCGATCGCTGGATCATTTCGCAGTTGCAACGCACCGAGGCCGAAGTGACGCGCCAGCTGGACCAGTTCCGTTTCGACCTGGCCGCACAAGCCTTGTACGAGTTCATCTGGAACCAGTATTGCGACTGGTACCTGGAACTGTCCAAGCCTGTGCTGTGGGACGAAAACGCACCGGTCGAACGCCAACGCGGCACGCGCCGCACCCTGGTGCGCGTGCTGGAAGTGGCCCTGCGCCTGGCCCATCCGTTCATGCCGTTCATCACCGAGGAAATCTGGCAGCGCATCGCACCGCTGGCCGGCGCCCAAGGCAAGACGATCATGCTGCAACCTTGGCCGGTGGCCAATGAAACCCGCATCGATCCGGCGGCTGAAGATGACATCGAATGGCTCAAGACCTTCATGCTGGGTCTGCGTAACATCCGCGCCGACATGAACATCGGCCCGGGCAAACCACTGGCCCTGTTCCTGAAGAACGCCAGCGCCGAAGACTTGCGCCGTCTCAACGAAAATGAGGCGCTGCTCAAGAAACTGGCGAAGCTCGAATCGGTGACCGTCCTGGCGGCCGGCGAAGAAGCGCCGCTATCGGCCACCGCCCTGGTCGGAGAGATGGAAGTGCTGGTGCCAATGGCCGGCCTGATCGACAAAGCGGCGGAACTGGCGCGCCTGGACAAGGAAATCCTGCGCCTCAAAGGCGAAGTGCAGCGAGTCGGCGGCAAGCTGTCCAACGCCGGGTTCGTCGACAAGGCCCCGGCCGAAGTCATCGAGAAGGAACGGGCCAAACTGGCCGAGGCCGAACAGGCCTTGGGCAAGCTGGCCGAGCAGCATGCGCGGATCGCCAGTTTGTAAGGGTGGTTCGTCACTGAAGAAGGAGGCCCTGGTGGCCTCCTTTTTTCTGCCTGTCGCTTTCTTACTGACGCAGCCCCCCCTGTGGGAGCGAGCTTGCTCGCGATAGCGGTGGGTCAGCTTGCATCAATGCCGGATGTGTCGCCGCCATCGCGAGCAAGCTCGCTCCCACATTTGAATTGTGCAGTCATCACGGCCAGGCTGGATGTGGGACAATACCCGCCACTTTTTGAGCCATCCCCGAATCGACCCGCCCATGACCACCCCCCGCACTCCCAAACCTGCACGCCAGAAGCCCAAGTCCACCACCGAGGCCAAGGCCGTGGCGCCGCGGGAGAAGGCCAGCCTGCATCCACGCAATCGTCACCAGGGCCGCTACGACTTCCCGGCGTTGATCAAGTCCACGCCTGAACTGGCCAAGTTCGTGATCATCAACCCGTACGGCAAGGAAAGCATCGATTTCGCCAGCCCCGACGCGGTGCGGGTGTTCAACCGGGCGCTGCTCAAATCCTTCTATGGCATCGCCCATTGGGACATTCCAGCTGATTACCTGTGCCCTCCGGTGCCAGGCCGCGCGGACTATGTGCACTTCCTCGCCGATTTGCTCGCCAGCCTTAACAACGGTGAAATCCCTCGGGGTGCGGCGGTGAAGGTGCTGGACATCGGCACGGGCGCCAACTGCGTCTATCCGCTGATCGGCTACAGCGACTACCGCTGGCACTTCCTCGGCTCGGAGATTGACCCGACGGCCATCGCCTCGGCCAAGGCCATTGTCCAGTCCAACGGGCTGAACAAGGCCATCCAGTTGCGCCAGCAAGCCAACCGCAAGCAGATCCTGCTGGGCTTGCTGGAGGACGCCGAGCGGTTCGACCTGACGATGTGCAATCCGCCGTTCCACGCGTCCCTGGAGGAAGCCACCAAGGGCAGCCAGCGCAAATGGCGGGCGCTGGGCAAGGCCGATCCGAAACGCAAGCTGCCGGTGCTGAACTTTGGCGGTCAGGCGGCTGAGCTGTGGTGCGAGGGTGGGGAAGCGCGATTCGTCACGCAATTGATCAGCGAGAGCGCACAACTGGCCGGGCAAGTGCTGTGGTTCAGCACGCTGGTGTCGAAGGCTTCGAACTTGCCGGCGATTCAAGCCGCATTGAAAAAGGCCGGTGCGCTGCACAGCCAGGTGGTGGAAATGTCCCAAGGGCAAAAGCAGAGCCGCTTCGTGGCCTGGAGCTTCCAGACTGAGGCCCAGCAACAGGCTTGGCGCCAGTCGCGGTGGGTCCGCAAGGACGCTGTGGCGAGGGAGCTTGCTCCCGCTGGGCTGCGCAGCAGCCCCAAGACCTGACACTTCGGCGAATCAGGCAGATCAGGTTCAGCCTGTTTTGGGGTCGCTGCGCAACCCAGCGGGAGCAAGCTCCCTCGCCACAAAAGCCGACTAGGAGGGGTTTATCCCCTCACCAAAGGCCACCTTTTCCAAGGCAACAAAAAACCGTGCCCGGATCGCTCCGCAGCACGGTTTTTTTTGCAACGATCTTACTTGTTGACCGCGTCGGTCAGGCCTTTGGCCACAACCAGCTTGATCACTTTCTTGGCAGCGATTTCGATGGCAGCGCCAGTCGAAGGGTTGCGGCCAGTACGGGCAGGACGCTCGGTGACTTTCAGTTTGCCAACACCTGGCAAAGTGATTTCGCCGCCGTTTTCCAGCTGATCGGCAACGATTTGGCCCAGTTGGTCCAGCAGCGCACGCACGGTGGTTTTCGGCGCGTCTACAGCTTCAGCCAAATCAGCGATCAGTTGGTCTTTAGTAAGAGCCATGTAGTGTTCCTTCCCTATCAAATTCATATGGATTGCAGAGTGCAGTGTCAGCCATCGAGCCCGATCTCTCTTGATCAGGCACCCTCGGCAATCACCACGACGGATCGGGGTAATAGATGCCGAAAACCGGGTTTGGTTCGACCTGACAGATGCTGAATGCACGCTTAACGCAGTGACTTCGCGTAAGACCGGGCAAAACTAGCACAACGCCTCTGAAATATCCGCCTCTAGCTACCCATTTGGTCAGCTTTCTTGCGCTAAAACGGTAAAATTTTGCATATGGGCTGTCGGAAGGGTCTGAAAGAGCCTTTGCAGGGTTCCAAAACCAGTGATTGCGGTACACTTGGCCTTTTTTGGGGAGCGCGCCCTCCTCTCTTTCATCAGCCGAGAAACCCATGCCGATCCGTCATTGCATCGTCCACCTGATCGACAAGAAACCCGACGGCACGCCTGCAGTGCTCCATGCCCGCGACTCCGAACTGAGCGAGTCCACAGCCATCGAGAACATGCTCGCCGACCTCAACGAGAGCTACAACGCCAAACAAGGCAAGGCCTGGGGCTTTTTCCATGCCGAGTCCGGCGCGCACCCGTTCAGCGGCTGGTTGAAGGAATACCTCGACGGCGGCAAGGATTTCACCGTTTTCAGTCGCGTTGCGGTGGAACACCTGCAAAAGCTGATGGAAGAATCCAACCTGTCAGTCGGTGGCCATGTGCTGTTCGCCCACTATCAACAAGGCATGACCGACTACCTGGCGATCGCCCTGCTGCACCACAGCGAAGGCGTGGCCGTCACCGATGAGCTGGACGTCACCCCGTCCCGTCACCTGGACCTGGGCCAACTGCACCTGGCGGCGCGGATCAACGTGTCGGAATGGCAGAACAACAAGCAATCCAAGCAGTACATCTCTTTCATCAAGGGCAAGAACGGCAAGAAGGTCTCGGAGTACTTCCGCGACTTCATCGGCTGCCAGGAAGGGGTCGACGGCCCCGGCGAGACCCGCACCCTGCTCAAGGCCTTCAGTGACTTCGTCGAAAGCGAAGACCTGCCAGAAGAGGACGCCCGGGAAAAAACCAAGACCCTGGTGGATTACGCCAGTAGCCAGGCCAAGCTTGGCGAGCCGATGGGCCTGGCCGAACTGTCCGAGCTGATCGACGAAGAGCGCCCGAAAGCCTTCTACGATCACATACGCAACAAGGACTACGGCCTGTCACCGGAAATCCCGGCGGATAAACGCACCCTCAACCAGTTCCGCCGCTTCACCGGCCGTGCCGAAGGCTTGTCCATCAGCTTCGAAGCGCACTTGCTGGGCTCCAAGATCGAATATGACGAAGAAGCCGGCACACTGATCATCAAGGGTTTGCCCACGTCGCTGACCGACCAGCTCAAGCGGCGTAATTGATGCTCGGTAGGGTGCTGAAGAAGTTTCTGCTGATTCTGCTGGTGGTGGTGACGTACCAGAACTGGGGCAAGATCGAGCGGGTGTTCAACCCGTCGCAGGGGGTTTCCGAGCAGGTCCGGACCAATGCCCGCGTCGTGCTGTATGCCACCGACTGGTGCGGCTACTGCAAGGCCACCCGTCGGTTCCTGGATGAGAAAGGCGTGCCGTTTCGCGAGTTCGATATCGAGAAAGATGCCCAGGCGCGCAAGGCCTACGAGGCGCTGGGCGGCCGGGGGATTCCGATCCTCGACGTGAATGGCACGTTGATGCGTGGGTTTGAGCCGGAGAATATTCTCAAGGCGTTGTCCGCCATCTGATCCCCCCCTTGTGGGAGCGAGCTTGCTCGCGATGGTGGCGGCACATTCAACATCACTGGCCCAGGCGGACCGCCATCGCGAGCAAGCTCGCTCCCACAGGTCATTCGTTGCTCAGCGCGCCTCGATCCGAAACCCAAACCGCGGGAAGTGCACATGCACCACTGCGCCACGCTCGTCTTCACGGCGCAGGACCAGTTCTTCACGGCCGGCAAACAGCAACTCGCCGATCACAGGGTCGACGCCATAGTCAGTCGCGGCAATCGATACCTGTTGCCCCTTCGTAAACCCGTTCGGCTCTTCGAATGCCTCATCCGGCAGCGCCTGCGGTGTTGCGTTGCGGGCCACTTCCAAGGCTTCTTCGGAACTCATCGCGTTCGACGCACCATGGCCGAAACCCAACACCCGCGCCAACCAGGTCGAGATGGCCGGGTAAGCGTCCACCAGCGGCGAAGTCACCGGCGTGCCCTTGAGGAACCACAACGAGTGGGCCATGGCGAAGTCGGCAATCGAGGGGTCACCCAACAGGAAGTCACCTTCCTCGCGCTGCAACTGTTGCTCAAGGCGCGCCATGATCGTCGGCCACTGGTGCCGGGCCTGCTCGGCCGACAGACGCGTGGTCGTGCCGCCACTGAACAACCCGGCGCGGTCGGCGATGAATGCCTTGATCGCTTCAGGCGGTAGCTTGGCAAAACGCACCGCCACCGATTCAGGCTGGAACACCAGGCTCACCGCATGCTGGAACACCACCGAATCGGCCCACGCCGCAAAAGACGCCGCGATCATTTCCCGGCCTTCGGGGAACAGCGCCGGCGAGGCTTTTTCCTGTTCCAGTCGGCGGGCAATCAGGGACGTGTCGCAATACACATCCGCACCAATCTGCAATACCGGAGTCTTGCGGTAGCCGCCCGTCAGGGCCGTCAGGTCGGGCTTGGGCATCATTGGCGGAATATGCACCGAACGCCAGGACAACCCCTTGAAACCCAACAACAGGCGGGCTTTTTCCGCGAAGGGAGACGTCGGGTAATGATGAAGAATCAGCTCTGACATGGGATTCGCCACTGCGGGGAGGAAGTCCCGCAGCTTAGCGCGCCATGGACGGGCGGCCTACCCTCCTGATGAGGGCCTATCAGTCTGGTTGATGAGGCAGCGCAGCACTCGCCACCAGGCATTCCTTGGCGCTTTTGCGGAGCTTTTTGATCAGCCGCTCCTGGCGCAGGGCTTCGCCCTTGTCGCGGCAAGCTTCGGTGTACACCAACGCCACCGCCGGGCTGGAGAGAAAGAAACGCGCGCCCTTGCCGCTTTGATGCTTGGCGAAACGCCGTACCGGGTCATCACTGATGCCGCAGTACAGCGAGCCGTTGGCGGCCCGTACCAGGTAGACGAACCAGGGTTTGCCCGGTTCGCTCGCGGTTTGCACAGGCGGATCGGCAGATAGGTTGGCGATGGTCACGGCATGTTCAACGGGCGGAAGGAAACAAGCCGCGATCTTATCAGCGACTGGCCTGGAATGCCCGCAGCCCCTTGAGGGCCTGGGCCCTGACGGCGTTGCGCACCAGCGGCGTCCAGCCCAGCAACAACCCTTTGGTGCCCAACGCCTGCCGGGACCAGCGCCACAGATCAAAGCTGTCATGGTGCTCGCAGATCTTGTCGTCGCGAAAAACGAAGCGCGCCTGAATGTCATTGATCACGATGTTGCCGGTCTGGCTGAACAGATAAGTCGCCACCCAATGGGCACCACCGGTACGCTCATCGCTGCGCACGTTATCGAAGGTCAGGGAAAAGTCCTTGGCCCGTGTGGTGAGCATGCGCCACATGTCGCCGGCATCGCGCCCGCGCAGCTCGCCGAACGCCGGGTCGCTGAACACCACGTCATCGGTGTAGCAGGCGCTCATGGCTTCGGCGTCCAGGCGCTGGAAGGCCTGGTAGAACCGGGTGATCACGGCGTTGTGGGCATCACTCATGGGCAGACTCCGAAAATTCGCTTCAATAGACCTGCACGATAATCTGCCGTCGCGGGGAACACTACCGTCATTCGCCATGAAAATGACATCAGCTAAGAGGAGGGACTCTTTCGCTGCTGACCCCAACGTACAACGTCCGGCCGGCTCCGATGCCCGCGATGATCGCTCCCAGGCCTACCAAGCCGAAGATCCAGCCCAGGGCATTCCAGCCGCCGGTCAGGTCGTGGACCACGCCCACCGCGAATGGCCCCAGGGACGCCAGCGTATAACCGAAGCCCTGGGCCATGCCGGAAAGGTTCGCGGCCACATGGGCGTCCCGCGAGCGCAGCACGATCAGCGTCAACGCCAGGCTGAACGCCGCGCCCTGCCCCAGGCCCAGCAAGATGGCCCAGCCCCACAGGCCCTCGATGGGTGCATAAAGGCAACCGAACAACCCGCCAAGGGCCATGAGCATGACGATCACAATGGCCAGGCGCTGGTCCTTGCCCCGCGTTGCCAGCCAGGGCGCCGCGAGGGAACTGATCAACTGCACGATGACCGAAACGGACAGCACGAGCCCGGCCTGGGTCGGGGTCAGGCCACGTCCGATCAGGATCGAAGGCAGCCAGCCGAACACGATGTAGGCCAGGGACGATTGCAGCCCCATGTACAACGTCACCTGCCAGGCGAGGGGATCACGCAACAAGCCGCGGACCCGATACGCCACTTGATGAGCACCGTGTTTCTGGCCCACTTGCGGCAACCAGAATACCGCCGCCAACAGTGCCGGAATCGCCCAGAAACCCAGGCCCAGGGCCCAACGCTGGTCCAGGTGCTCGCTCAACGGCACCGTCGCCCCGGCGGCCATCGCCGCGCCCAGGCACAGGGCCATGGTGTAGACACCGGTCATGGTACCGGCCTGTTTGGCGAAGTCGCGCTTGACGATACCCGGCAACAACACGCCGATCACGCCAATGCTCGCCCCGGCCAGGATACTGCCGGCGAACAGGCCGACCTGGCCGAAAGAGCTGCGCAAAATGATCCCGGCAGCCAGCGTCAGCAAGATCCCCAGCACCACGCGCTCGGCACCAAAGCGCCGCGCAAGCACCGGCGCCAGCGGCGCGAACAGGCCCAGGCACAGCACGGGCAGCGTCGTCAGCAAACCGGCCTGGGCAGCCGAAAGGCCCAGGCTTTTTGAAACGTCGCTGAGCAGCGGCGCCATGCTCGACAGCGCCGGACGCAGGTTCAGTGCCACCAGGATCAACCCGAGCAGCAATAACCAGGGCCGACACACCAACGGCGGCCGCTGCTGGGCCTGCTCGTCGTCGGCTTCGGCGTCGATCAACAGTTCTTCGAGTTCGGCGGCGCGCTTGGGCGTCGTCGAGGGAGTACGGTCAAGCAAATCGTGGGACATGGAAAGCTCGGGTTCAGGGTTCATTGATCAACTGCCGGCACAGGGCCTTGGCCCGTTGCGCATCCTGCCGTTCGACGGCGTCGAGGATTTCGCCGTGCAGGTCGAACACATGTTGATGACGAGGAACGATGTTGAGGCTCTGGCGCAATTGCGCGCCGATCACACTGGAAAAATAGCGATACAACTCGCTGAGGGCCGGGTTGTGCGCGGCGTCCACCAAGCGGCGGTGGAAGGCCAGGTCGCAAGCGATGTATTGCTCCAGGTCGCCGTGGTAATGCTCGCCACTGGCTTTAAGTGCCTGGCGCAAGGCCCGTAAATCTTCATCGGTGCGCCGCAGCGCGGCCAGGCCGATGGCCTCGACTTCGAGGATATGCCGGGTTTCCCGAGCCTGCTCCAACGAACAGCGAGACAGCACCTTGAGCGTATCCAGCGGGTCCACCGTCGCTCGCACGTAACTGCCGTCACCCTGGCGAATCTCGATCAACCCGGAAAACGCCAGCACGCGCATGGCTTCACGCACGGTGTTGCGGCTGATGCCCAGCTCGGCCACCAACTCGGGCTCGGTGGGCAACCTTTGCCCCACGACCCACACGCCATCACTGATGCGCTGGCGCAGTTGGTCCAGGGCTTGATCGACCAAGGAACGCTTAATCAATGGAGAAATGTCTGACATGGAACCCATCCTTTCATCCAATCATAGGATGAATTTTCTGACATGTTAGTCAGCTTCATGTGGGACGGCAACCGCCTACGGTCAGTGGGAGGGAAAAGAAACAGGATTTTCGATTAGTCAAAATTACCCTTTAAGGGTAATTTTAAGCGCAAGGGCAACGGTTTCTTATGGAAAAGAGCACACCCCATTACGACCTGGCGGCGATACAGGCAGATGTCAGGCAGCTTAAAGGGAAAGCTTTCACCAGCACTGCGAAGAACACTGCTCGGACGCTCGGTTTAAACGTCTCGGACATGCAGCAGATCATCCATGGGCTTGAGCGAAAACAGTTCTACAAATCGATGACCACCTATGACGATCATCGAGTCTGGCATGACGTCTACCACGCCAATTCACACGGTCTGCAGATTTACCTGAAGGTGACGTACCGCCCCAGCGGAGGCCCACCGGTAATTTCCTTCAAGGAGAAAAACTCATGAAACACCAGCAATGCTTCAGCTGTGGTGCCCCGGAAGGTATGTTGCATTTCGAAGGTCGCGGCGAAACCATGAGCGTCAAGGGACTGGAACGCCGGGTCGATGACTTGTCTGGCTGGGAATGTCAGATGTGCGGCGAAGTCGAGCTCGATGCAAGCTGCTCGGATCGCTACGACCACGCAGGTGATGAGCTGGTCAACGCGGCCAGGCGAATGATCGGCGAAGAGATCAAACGTGTCCGGCGCAAACTGCATCTATCGCAAAAGGAAGCGGTACTGCTGCTATCGGGCGGTGGACACAATGCGTTTTCCCGCTACGAGCGCGGCGAGGTAGTGCCACCCAAGGCGTTGATCTTGCTGATGCGCCTGCTTGATCGCTATCCGCATTTGCTTGCCGATGTCCATGCCTTCGCTGAAGACGCAGACTTGCGGCAATTCAAAACGACGGTGCACAAGGAACACGAGACCCTCACGGCTTGCTGAGCGGCCCATTAAAAACAAACCCGGACAAGTCCGGGTTTATTTCACCGCCTAAGACCGGATCAATGCAGGATCTGGCTCAGGAACAGCTTGGTGCGGTCGTTCTGCGGGTTGTCGAAGAAGTCGTTCGGTGCGGCCTGTTCGACGATTTCACCCTTGTCCATGAAGATCACACGGTTGGCCACGGTGCGGGCAAAGCCCATTTCATGGGTCACGCACAGCATGGTCATGCCGTCTTCAGCCAGGCCGATCATGGTGTCGAGTACTTCCTTCACCATTTCCGGGTCGAGGGCCGAGGTCGGCTCATCGAACAGCATGATTTTCGGTTTCATGCACAGGGCACGGGCGATGGCCACACGTTGCTGCTGACCGCCGGAGAGCTGGCCCGGATACTTGTTCGCCTGCTCTGGAATGCGAACGCGTTCCAGGTAGTGCATGGCGATTTCCTCGGCCTTGCGCTTAGGCATCTTGCGCACCCACATCGGCGCCAGGGTGCAGTTCTGCAGGATGGTCAAGTGCGGGAACAGGTTGAAGTGCTGGAACACCATGCCGACTTCACGGCGGATCGCTTCGATCTGCTTGAGGTCGTTGGTCAGTTCCACCCCATCGACCACGATGCGCCCCTGCTGGTGTTCTTCCAGGCGGTTGAGGCAGCGGATGGTGGTGGACTTGCCGGAACCCGACGGGCCGCACAGCACGATACGCTCGCCCTGCTTGACGTTCAGGTTGATGTCTTTCAACACGTGGAACTGGCCGTACCACTTGTTCACGCCCTGCATCTGAATAATGCCTTCAGGGCTCACAGGCTGTTTGATCGCTTCACTCATGAGTCAACTCCTAACGCTTGTGGCCAGTGTCCAGCTTGCGTTCCAAATGCATGGAATAGCGGGACATACCAAAACAGAAAATCCAGAACACCAAGGCGGCGAACACATAGCCTTCGGTGGCCATGCCCAGCCATTTCGGGTCGGCGGCAGCTTGTTTCACGCTGTTGAGCAAGTCGAACAGGCCGATGATGATCACCAGGCTCGTGTCCTTGAACAACGCGATAAAAGTGTTGACGATGCCCGGAATCACCATCTTCAAGGCTTGCGGCAGAATCACCAGACCCATGCTGCGCCAGTAACCCAGCCCCATTGCTGCAGCCGCTTCGTACTGGCCCTTGGGAATGGCTTGCAGGCCGCCGCGCACCACTTCAGCCACATAGGCCGACTGGAACAGGATTACCCCGATCAGCGCTCGCAACAGCTTGTCGAAGTTCATGCCTTCGGGCAGGAACAGCGGCAGCATCACCGACGACATGAACAGCACCGTGATCAACGGCACACCGCGCCAGAACTCGATGAAGGTCACGCAGACCACGCGGATAGCCGGCATGTTCGAGCGACGGCCCAGCGCCAGGACGATACCCAGCGGCAAGGCTCCGGCAATACCGACGGTGGCGATCACCAAGGTCAGCATCAGGCCGCCCCACTGGCTGGTCGACACGGTGGTCAGGCCGAACACACCACCGTGCAGCAGGCACCAGGCGATGATGGGATACAGTACCAGGAAGCTCAGGCCGTAGATCGCCTTGCGCGGGAAGCGCGAGATGAACAACGGTGCCACGCCGATGACCGCCAGCCACACGGTCAGGTCCACGCGCCAGCGCAGGTCCGTCGGGTAGTAGCCGTACATGAACTGGCCGAAGCGCTGCTGGATGAACACCCAGCAGGCGCCCTCCTTGGTGCAGTCAGCCTGAGTGGTGCCGACCCAGTTGGCATCGAGAATCGCCCAGCTGAGGATCGGTGGAACCACGAGGTAAATCAGGTAGAACGCGAACAACGTCAGCAAGGTGTTGAGCCAGCTGGAGAACATGTTCGCGCGCATCCACGCCACCACGCCGATGCTACTGCTCGGTGGGGGCATGTCGGGTTTGAAAGTATGGGATGTCATGCGCTTTTCCTCACCGCTCGATCAGCGCAATGCGCTTGTTGTACCAGTTCATCAGCAGGGAAATGCTGATACTGATCGCCAGGTACACGCTCATGGTGATGGCAATAACTTCAATCGCCTGCCCGGTCTGGTTGAGAACCGTACCGGCAAACAGCGAAACCATTTCCGGATAACCGATACCGGCCGCCAGCGAGGAGTTCTTCGCCAGGTTCAGGTATTGGCTGGTGAGCGGTGGAATGATCACGCGCAGGGCTTGCGGAATGATCACCTTGCGCAAGGTCGGACCGTTGCGCAGGCCCAGGGAATGGGCCGCTTCGGTCTGGCCGTGGCTAACCGACTTGATGCCCGAACGCACGATCTCGGCGATGAACGCCGCGGTGTACACCGTCAGCGCCAGGGTCAATGCCAGCAATTCGGGAATCAATACCCAGCCACCGACAAAGTTGAAGCCCTTGATTTCTGGCATTTCCCAGTGCACAGGCGCGCCGAAGACCAGGGCGCAGAGCGCCGGGATCACCAGGAACAGCGCCAGGCCCACCCAGAACTTATGGAACGGCTGACCCGTGGCTTCGAAACGCTTGTTGGCCCAACGAGTCATCAGCACGATGGCGACAATCGCCAGCACAACACTGACCACGAACGGCCAGAACCCTTCTGCTATCAATGCCGCCGGCATGTTCAGGCCCCGGCTACTGACAAAGAAGGTGTCGCCGAAGTTATGGGCGGCGCGCGGCCCCGGCATGGTCAGGAATACCGCGAAGTACCAGAACAGGATCTGCAGCAGCGGCGGGATGTTACGGAAAACCTCCACGTAGACCGTTGCGACTTTGGCGATGATCCAGTTCTTCGACAGTCGGGCCACGCCGACTATGAAACCGAGAATCGTCGCCAGGATCACGCCGATGAACGTCACCAGCAGTGTGTTGAGCAGCCCGATGACGAAGACGCGGGCATAGCTGTCCGCTTCGCTGTAGTCGATCAGGGTTTGAGCGATGCCGAACCCGGCGCTGCGCTCCAGAAAGCTGAAACCGGAGGTAATACCCCGGTGCTCCAGGTTGGTTTGCGTGTTGTCGAACAGAAACCAGCCTAGCGAGACCACCGCCACTATGGTGACGATCTGAAATACCCAGGCACGCACTCGTGGATCGCTGAGGCTGAGCCTCTGCTTAGGTGCGCCGATTGAATTTTGCATGAAGTGCCCCGCAAAGAATGGAACAGAACATCACCCGGTGGTTGGCCCACCGGGTGATAGAACCATCAGCGCACTGGTGGTGCGTATTGAATGCCGCCAGCGTTCCACAGAGCGTTCAGGCCGCGATCGATTTCCAGCGGGGTGCCTTTGCCGAGGTTGCGCTCGAACACTTCACCGTAGTTACCGACTTGCTTGACGATCTGGACAACCCAGTCTTTCGGCAGCTTGAGGTCTTTGCCGTATTCACCATCAGCACCGAGCATACGGGCGACGTCCGGGTTCTTGGTGGATTTGGCTTCAGCTTCAACGTTCTTCGAAGTGATGCCGGCTTCTTCGGCGTTGAGCATGGCGTAGCCAGTCCAGCGCACAACAGCCAGCCACTCGTCGTCGCCATTACGCACGACCGGGCCCAATGGCTCCTTGGAAATGGTTTCCGGCAGAACCACGTAGTCCTTCGGCGCGGCCAGCTTGCTGCGCTGGGCGAACAATTGGGATTTGTCGGAGGTCAGCACGTCGCAACGACCGGATTCCAGCGACTTGGCGCTTTCATCGGAGGTGTCGAAGGTGATCGGGGTGTATTTGAGGCCGTTGCCACGGAAGTAGTCGGAAACGTTCAGCTCGGTGGTGGTACCGGCCTGGATGCAGATGGTTGCACCGTCCAGTTCCTTGGCGCTCTTGACACCCAGCTTGTTGTTCACCAGGAAGCCGATGCCGTCGTAGTAGGTAATGAAGCCTGGGAATTTCAGGCCCATGCCCGCATCACGGGAACTGGTCATGGTGGTGTTGCGCGAAAGGATGTCGATTTCGCCGGACTGCAGCGCGGTGAAGCGCTCCTTGGCGTTCAACTGGCTGAATTTCACTTTGGTCGCATCGCCAAACACGGCAGCAGCCACGGCACGGCAGAAGTCCGCGTCAATGCCGAGAATCACGCCCTTAGCATCTGGGACCGAGAAACCCGGCAGGCCATCACTCACGCCACATTGCACAAAGCCTTTCTTCTGTACAGCATCCAGGGTTGCACCCGCCTGAGCGAACCCGCTGACACCGAGTACTGCTGCAGCAGTCACGACGGCCAGGGTGGATTTCAGTAACTTCATTCAAACCTCCAGTTTTGCTCTTGTTGTGTCGGAGCTCGAGTCCCATCGCACCCTTTTGAGGCATTGCCGACCCTTGTTGGCTTTTTTTCGGGTCAACCGACGTTTTGGACCTTCGCTATGAGTCTATTAATGAGAACGTCCACAAACAGTGGCCATGCCCACTTCTCACCAATCGGCCGAACGGGCTGTAGCCCTTCACGTTCGCGAAGCCCCGTAGCGGCTATTGGCGAACATCCATCACCGGATTTCTGATATCCCATGCGTCGCGTCTAGCTGATAGTGTTACCGCGCAGCGTAAGAATCATCACTCAGGGTTCCTCATAGCAAAGCCCGTACCACACCGCTGCGCTTAGCCCTTGTGAAACACGTCAAGACAAAAAGTTGTAGTTTTGCGACATCTAATTAACTGAGACACCAGGCGCGCACTGTAATCACGCACTGATTGAGCGCGACCGCACACTTTTGGAGCACACCATGACCGACCCCTTGATTCTCGAGCCCAGCGGCACTGCCGATGCGTGCGTTATCTGGCTCCACGGCCTGGGCGCCGATCGTTATGATTTTTTGCCAGTCGCTGAAATATTGCAGCAAAGCTTGCTCACCACGCGCTTCGTTCTGCCCCAGGCACCGACCCAGCCAGTCACCATAAACGGTGGCTCCGCCATGCCCAGTTGGTACGACATCCGTGCCCTGAGCCCGGCCCGGGCCATTGACGAACAACAACTGGAAGTCTCGGCTCAACGGGTCATCGACCTGCTCGAAACCCAGCGAGCCAGCGGAATAGACGCCTCGCGGATTTTCCTGGCCGGATTTTCCCAAGGCGGCGCGGTGGTTTATCACACCGCTTTCGTGAAATGGCAGGGTCCGTTGGGAGGCGTGATTGCGCTGTCCACCTATGCCCCGACGTTCAGTGATGAACTGCAGTTATCGGCCAGCCAGCAACGCATTCCGGTGTTGGCACTGCACGGGCAATACGACGAAGTGGTACTCAACCCGATGGGGCGCACCGCAAAGGAGTATTTAAAGCAGCATGGTGTCACCGTGACATGGCAAGAATACCCAATGGGCCACGAAGTGTTACCCGAAGAGATTCGCGACATCGGCGCCTGGCTGACCGAGCGGTTGCGCTAATACGCCTGTTAGCCATGTCAATGCATTGATCATCACACTACGCCGCGCCCGGTTCTTGCATTACACTGGCCGGCGTACATTCCTTAACCAATCGATGAGATGACCGTGCTCAAAGCACTCAAGAAGATGTTCGGTAAAAGCGAGGCCGAGCAGCTCGCGCCTGGCGCCAGCGCCCCTGTCCACAGCCAGAGCCGTACCGATGCGCAACAACCGCGCCGGGCGGCCCCTGTTGCACAGGCCAAAAAAGAGCCCGCCGCCCAGCCTCTTATTGCTCCTGAACCCGAAATGCCACATAACGAAGCCCCCAAGCCACGCCGCGAACGCGCACCAAAACCGCCGGTCGTCGCCTGGAAGCTCGAGGACTTCGTTGTAGAACCCCAGGAAGGCAAGACCCGCTTCCACGATTTCAAGCTCGCCCCTGAGCTGATGCACGCCATCCAGGACCTGGGCTTCCCGTATTGCACGCCGATCCAGGCGCAAGTACTGGGCTTCACCCTTGCCGGTAAAGACGCCATCGGCCGCGCCCAGACTGGCACCGGCAAGACCGCCGCATTCCTGATCTCCATCATCACCCAGCTGCTCCAGACCCCACCGCCCAAAGAACGCTACATGGGCGAGCCGCGGGCACTGATCATCGCGCCGACCCGCGAACTGGTGGTGCAAATCGCCAAGGACGCCGCCGACCTGACCAAGTACACCGGCCTGAACGTCATGACGTTCGTGGGCGGCATGGACTTCGACAAGCAGCTCAAGCACCTCGAAGCCCGCCACTGCGACATCCTGGTCGCCACACCGGGCCGTCTGCTGGATTTCAACCAGCGCGGCGACGTGCACCTGGACATGGTCGAAGTGATGGTGCTGGATGAAGCCGACCGCATGCTCGACATGGGTTTCATTCCCCAGGTACGCCAGATCATTCGCCAGACCCCACCGAAAAGCGAACGCCAGACCCTGCTGTTCTCCGCCACCTTCACCGAAGACGTGATGAACCTCGCCAAGCAATGGACCACCGACCCGTCCATCGTCGAGATCGAGGCGCTGAACGTCGCCAGCGAAAATGTCGAGCAGCACATCTACGCAGTGGCCGGCGCCGACAAATACAAGTTGCTCTACAACCTGGTCAACGACAACGGCTGGGAGCGGGTGATGGTGTTCGCCAACCGCAAGGATGAAGTGCGACGCGTCGAAGAGCGCCTGGTGCGCGATGGCGTCAACGCCGCCCAACTGTCGGGCGATGTGCCGCAGCACAAGCGCATCAAGACGCTGGAAGGTTTCCGCGAAGGCAAGATTCGCGTGCTGGTGGCCACCGACGTGGCCGGTCGCGGCATTCACATCGACGGTATCAGCCATGTGATCAACTTCACCCTGCCGGAAGAGCCGGATGACTATGTCCACCGGATCGGCCGGACCGGCCGTGCAGGCGCCGCGGGTGTCTCCATCAGCTTCGCCGGTGAGGATGATTCCTATCAGTTGCCGTCCATCGAGGCGCTGCTGGGGAAAAAGATCAATTGCGAAACGCCGCCGACGCATCTGTTGCGGCCGGTTGAGCGCAAGCGGCCCTGACCGCCGCTAGAAAAAAGAAAAGCGCATCCGTAAAGGCTGCGCTTTTTTTTCGCCTGTGATATTGCTCGAATAAACTAAAAGTCCATAATGGACAAATAAGTTTAAACACGGCAACTCGGAGTCCCGATGTCCAGCACGCCCTACGTGATGAACCAAGCCCAGGCCCGCGAACTACTCGCTCAGGTCGATGTGCCGCAAATCCTGCGCAAGCTGTTCCGCGATCTCGCCGCCGGGCAAGCGGTGCAACCGTCCCAGCAACTTGTGGAATTCCCCCAAGGCGCCGGGGATTTCATCAACTACCTTGGCGTGCTGGCGCAAGACCAGGTCTACGGGGTCAAGACCTCGCCCTATATCGTGCGCGAACAAGGTCCATTGGTGACCGCCTGGACCTTGCTGATGTCGATGCAGACCGGCCAGCCCCTGTTGTTGTGCGATGCCGCCGAACTGACGACCGCCCGTACCGCCGCTACCACGGCCGTCGCCGTCGATGCCCTCGCCCCGCTCCACACCCGGCGCCTCGCGGTCATCGGCAGTGGCGCAGTGGCGCGAGCCCACGTGCAGTACGTCAAGGGCTTGCGGGACTGGCAAGGTATCAGCCTCTATTCGCCTAGCCTGAAAGGCAAAACGGCACAGGAACTGGCGTCGATCACCGACTTGGACCCGCGCCTGCAAATCGCCGCCAGCCTTGAAGCAGCGCTACAGGACGCCGATGTGGTGATGCTCTGCACCTCCTCCGCCAAAGCGGTGCTCGACCCACAGACCCTCGGCAAACCGGCGCTGATCACCTCCATCAGCACCAACGCCCCCCGCGCCCACGAAGTACCGCCGCAGAGCCTCAACGACATGGACGTGTTCTGCGATTACCGTCAGACCACGCCCGGCTCGGCCGGTGAAATGTTGATCGCTGGCGAACAGCACGGCTGGCAGGCGTCGAGCATTGTCGGCGACTTGCCCGGACTGCTTAGCGGACAGGTCGCGCGCCCAGACTATCAACGCCATGTGTTCTTCCGCTCTATTGGCCTTGGGCTGGAAGATATTGCGCTGGCGAATGCGCTGTACCGACTTCAAAACTGACACACCACATTCCCGTGTGGGAGCGAGCTTGCTCGCGATAGCGGTGTATCAGATAAATATATGTGGCTGACACACCGCTATCGCGAGCAGGCTCGCTCCCACAGGGTTGTACGAACTCCCGGCAATGTGCTCCATAGGAGAGCTTCATGACCTCAGCAGATTTCATCATCATCGGCGGCGGCATTGCCGGGGCTTCCACCGGTTACTGGCTGGCCCCCCACGGTCGGGTCATTGTGCTCGAGCGTGAATCCCATCCGGCCTACCACTCCACCGGACGTTCCGCGGCGCTGTACACCGCTGCCTACGGCACTCCTCAGGTACGGGCGTTGACCCAGGCCAGTCGTGACTTCTTCGACACCCCGCCGAGCGGATTTTGCGAACATCCCTTGCTCACGCCGCGTGGCGAAATGACCGTGGATTTCACCGGCGACCCCGCCGAGTTGAACAACCAGTACCTCAGCGCCAAGGCTACCGTGCCGCAAATGCAGCTGCTCAGCGCCGAAGAAGCTTGTGTGCGGCTGCCGATCCTGCGACGGGACAAGGTCCACGGCGCGATCTACGACCCCACGGCTTGTGACATCGATACCGATGCACTCCACCAAGGCTACCTGCGCGGTATTCGCCGCAATGGTGGTGAAGTGCACACCGACAGTGAAGTGCTCGGCCTGAGTCGCGACGAACAGGGACTGTGGCAGGTGAAAACCGCCAGCCAGGCCTTCAGCGCGCCGGTGCTGATCAACGCCGCCGGCGCCTGGGCCGACCAGATCGCCGAAATGGCCGGCGCCCGGAAATTGGGGCTGCAACCCAAGCGGCGCGCGGCCTTTATCTTCGCCGGCCCCGAGGGCGTGGATATTCATGACTGGCCGATGCTGGTGAGCCTGGACGAATCCTTCTACATGAAGCCCGACGCCGGCATGTTCCTCGGTTCGCCGGCCAACGCCGACCCGGTGGAACCTCACGACGTGCAGCCCGAAGAACTGGACATCGCCATGGGCATCTACCAGATCGAAGAAGCCACCACCCTGACCATTCGCCGGCCGACCCGCACCTGGGCCGGATTGCGCAGTTTCGTGCACGACGGTGACCTGCTGTGCGGTTTCGATCCACAGGTGCCCGGGCTGTTCTGGGTCGCGGCCCAAGGCGGCTATGGCATCCAGACCTCCCCAGCCATGGGCCAGGCCAGCGCGGCGCTGGTGCGGGGCGAACCGCTGCCCGAGGGCCTGGCCGGTTTCGGCCTGAGCAGCGCCCTGCTGTCGCCCAAGCGCCTGGGTTGATCCACCCAGGTGACGCATCGCCACGATTGCGGCACACTCCCCCGCGCCCCTGCTTCACGGGGCGCTGACGCTGCCTGGAGCCCTGTCATGAACGCCGCACAACCCGATCCGGCACTGGATAATTTCCGCACCATCGCCGACGCCATCGCCACGCTGTTCTATCCCCACGCCGAAGTGGTGCTGCACGATCTGCGCACGCAGAAAGTCGACTACATCGCCAACAACCTCTCCAAGCGCGAGATTGGGAATGATTCGTCCCTGGAGGATATGCTCAGCGACGACACCCGCGAACGTAACATCGGGCCGTACGAAAAGCTGAATTGGGACGGACAGAAAATTCGCAGCCTCAGCAGCGTACTGCGCGACGCCCAGGGCCGTCCGCTGGCGGTGCTGTGCATCAACCTGAATATCTCGTTGTTCGAAAATGCCAAGGCGGCGCTGGACCTGTTCCTGTCGCCAGGCAAATTGATCCCCCAGCCGGACTCACTGTTTCGCGATGACTGGCAGGAGCGAATCAACACCTTTCTGCACGCCTGGATGCGCGAACGTCAGTTGAGCCTGAACCTGCTGACCCGTGACCATAAACGCGAGTTGGTGCTGGCGCTGCACGCTGAAGGCGCCTTCAAGGGCAAAAGCGCCTCCAACTATGTGGCCAATGTACTGAACATGGGGCGGGCGACGGTGTACAAGCATTTGAAGGAGTTGAAGGGCTGAGATTTGTATTGCCTGGTCTGGCGCCATCGCGAGCAAGCTCGCTCCCACAAGGTATCTGCGTCGAACACATTTTTGCGTCCAATGACATCCCGTGTGGGAGCGAGCTTGCTCGCGATAGCGATTAATCAGTCGCCATAGATATCCGACTTGAAATACTTGCTCTGGATCTTCTGATACTCCCCATTGGCCCGAATCCCATCAATGGCCTTGTTCAAGTCCGTCACCAATTCGGTATTGCCCTTGCGCACCGCGATACCGGCACCTTCACCAACGTATTTCGGGTCCTTGAGCTCCGGCCCGACAAACGCGTAGCCCTTGCCCCGAGGCATCGACAGGAAGTCCTCCAGCGGGATGGTGTCGGCGAAAATCGCGTCCAGGCGACCGGACGCCAGGTCCATGTAGATTTCTTCGTTGTTGCTGTAGCGCTTGACCGTCACGCCCTTGGGTTCGAAGACTTCAGTGGCGAAGCGGTCGGTGGTGGTCGCGCGCTGCACGCCCACGGTCTTGCCCTTGAGGCTGGCGTACTGGTCATCGACCACCGCCCCCTCCTTCATGACCAGCCGCGACGAGGTGAAGTAGTACTTGTGGGTAAAATCCACCGACTTCTTGCGCTCTTCGGTGATGGTCATGGACGACAGCGCCATGTCGATTTTCTTCACCTTCAATGACGGAATCAGCCCGTCGAACTCACTCTCGATCCACTCGCACTTGACCTTCATCTGCGCGCACAGGGCATTGCCGATGTCGTAGTCGAACCCCTCGATCTTCCCTTCCGAGGTTTTGGAAGCAAACGGCGGATAGGCCGCTTCGATGCCGATGCGCAGGGTTTTCTCAGCGGCAAACAGACTGCTGGCGGCCAACAGACTCAAGGCCAGGCCGGTGAAGAGGGGGAGCTTTTTCATGATCGATCTCTCGCGGATTGTTGTTGGTTTGGCAGAGAAAGGTGAGGCAATGACTTTACGTGTACTTATAAATCCATACTGGACTTTAATGTACAGATCGTCAATTGGGGGACAGGAGAAAGTGATGGGAGGCTGATGGCCTCATCGCGAGCAAGCTCGCTCCCACAGGGGGACTTTGTCGAAACAAATACTGTGTACGACACCAATCCCGTGTGGGAGCGAGCTTGCTCGCGATGGCGGCATGACACTCAATGAAAATCTGTAGGGTATCTACTGCTTCCAGCGATCCGCCGCCGCATGATCACTGTCCCGCCCTTCAACCCACCGCGGGCCGTCGGCGGTGTTCTCTTTCTTCCAGAACGGCGCGCGGGTCTTGAGGTAGTCCATGACAAAGGCGCAGGCGTCGAATGCCGCCTGGCGATGGGCACTGGCGGCCGCCACGAAAACAATCGGCTCGCCCGGTTCCAGGACACCGATGCGGTGCAGCACCTCCAGCTTGAGTAACGGCCAGCGTTGCTCCGCCTCGGTGGCGATCTTGCCCAGGGCCTTTTCAGTCATGCCCGGGTAGTGCTCCAGGAACATCCCAGACACATCGAGGCCGTCATTGAAGTCACGTACGTAGCCGACAAAACTCACCACCGCCCCGACGCCGACGTTGGCCGCGTGCATCGCGTTGACTTCTGCTCCCGGATCGAACGGATCGGCCTGCACACGAATCGCCATGGCTCAGCCTCCGGTCACGGTGGGGAAGAACGCCACTTCGTCGCCATCGGCCAGCGGCTCGTCGAGCTGGCACAGGTCTTCGTTGCGAGCGCACATCAGGTTTTGCTCGCGCAACACATCAAACCCCTCACGCGCGGCCAGCAGTGTCCGAACGTCGTCCACCGTGGAGAAATCCCCTGCGATCTGCTCCGAATCCACGCCCACGGCCTCACGATAACGAGCAAAGAACTTCACGGTGATGTTCATCGTGCATCCGCCTGGAAGTGACCACTTTTACCGCCGAGCTTTTCCAGCACCCGCACGCCTTCGATGGTCATGCCCCGATCCACGGCCTTGCACATGTCGTAGATGGTCAGCGCGGCAACACTGGCGGCCGTGAGTGCCTCCATCTCCACACCGGTCTGCCCAGACAGCTTGCACCGGGCAACGATGCGCACCTGATCCTCGCCTTCGGCACTGAGCTCGACCTTGACGCTGGTGAGCATCAACGGATGACAGAGTGGAATCAGATCGCTGGTTTTTTTCGCCGCCTGAATGCCGGCAATGCGCGCAACAGCGAATACATCGCCCTTGGGATGGCCGCCGCTGACAATCATCTGCAGCGTGTCGGGCAACATGCGCACAAAGGCTTCGGCCGTGGCTTCACGGAACGTCACGGCCTTGTCGGTCACGTCGACCATGTTGGCGCGACCTTGGGAATCGAGATGAGTCAGCACAGGGTTACTCCTGATCGGGAGCATCGATTGTAAACCCGCCGGTCAGATTCCGGCACGACTGATTGTCGCACCTGCAATTTGCCAGACACCGCGGATCCCTGTGGGAGCGAGCTTGCTCACGATGGCGGTGGGCCAGACACTTATTTTTTATTTGATGCACAGTCATCGCGAGCAAGCTCGCTCCCACAGGGGTAATTTGTCGGGCGCAAAAAAACCGGGCGATGTGGAGGTCGCCCGGTTTGGCTGGGGTTACAGATGCGATTCGGCGTATTCGGCCAGGATCGAGCGTGGCACGCCCTGCAGGGTGATATGGACCCCGTTGGGGAAATCCTTGAAGCGTTCAGTCAGGTAGGTCAGCCCGGAGCTGGTCGCGGACAGGTAAGGGGTGTCGATCTGCGCCAGGTTACCCAGGCACACCACTTTGGAACCGGCCCCGGCACGGGTAATGATGGTTTTCATCTGGTGCGGGGTGAGGTTCTGGCATTCGTCGATCAGGATCAGGCTCTGCTGGAAGCTGCGGCCTCGAATGTAGTTGAGGGATTTGAACTGCAACGGCACTTTGCTGAGGATGTAGTCGACGCTGCCATGGGTACTTTCGTCATCCATGTGCAAGGCTTCGAGGTTGTCGGTGATGGCGCCCAGCCAAGGCTCCATTTTTTCCGCTTCGGTGCCGGGCAGGAAGCCGATTTCCTGGTCCAAGCCCTGCACGCTGCGGGTGGCGATGATGCGCCGGTAGCGCTTGCTGACCATGGTCTGCTCGATGGCGGCGGCCAGGGCCAGGATGGTCTTGCCGGAACCGGCGGCGCCGGACAGGTTGACCAGGTGGATATCCGGGTCGAGCAAGGCGAACAGCGCCAGGCTCTGGTAGATGTCCCGCGGCTTGAGGCCCCAGGCCTCCTGATGCAGCAAGGGCTCCTGGTGCAGGTCGAGAATCAGCAGCTTGTCGACGTGGATTTCCTTGATCCAGCCGACGAATCCTTGTTCGTCGATGATGAATTCATTGATGTGCACCGCCGGCAGGTTGTCGATCAGTTGCACCTGGTGCCAGGTGCGGCCGTGGTCCTGGCGGGTTTCGACCTTGCTCACACGGTCCCAGAAGGAGCCGGTCATGTTGTGGTAGCCATTGGGCAACAGCGAGACGTCGTCGACCAATTGGTCGGTGCTGTAGTCCTCCGCCGCGATCCCGCAGGCGCGGGCCTTGAGGCGCATGTTGATGTCTTTGGTCACCAGCACCACGGCTTGGTCCTTGTTGCGCGCGTGCAGGTCGATCAATTGGTTGATGATGATGTTGTCGTTCAGGTGTTCAGGCAGCACCAGGTTGGGTTCGGTGCGCTTGCTCATCAGGATCGACAGCAGGCCCTTGGGGCCGCTTTTGCCACGCTGGATCGACACCCCGAGTTCAACGTCTTCAGGGGAGGCATCGCCCAGGGTCTTGTCGATCAGGCGGATTGCCTGCCGGCATTCGGCCGCAACGCTGTGGTGCCCGCTCTTGAGTTTGTCCAGCTCCTCAAGCACGGTCATTGGGATGGCAACGTGGTGTTCTTCGAAGTTCAGAAGTGCGTTTGGATCGTGGATCAATACGTTGGTATCGAGTACATAGAGGATTGGCTGGTTGGAGGAAGGGCTACGTCCGTGGTCATCCATACTCGGTCACCTTTGTGGGGGCCATTCGACGCAATACCGTGACAGTGCTGCGCCTCGAAGTAGCCACCGAATTCACCCGCGACGATTCAGGTGAACTGCACACAAACTGGGTCTTGGAAGACGCCACCTGTGTTGCAGGTTTCGGCGGTCTGTCTTCTTGATACTCCAAAAACCATGACAGGAAAAAGTACTTTGACGTTTTTTTGAAGTTTATTTTTCAGAGTGACGAATAACCCTTGGCGTTGCGCCACTGCACCGTTAAAGTCGGAAGTCCGGTCGCCATGAATGTGTCCCGTTTTTTCCTCCTGCCCCAGTGTTTACGGCCTTTCGCGGCCTCAGTGAAACGCCTCCTGACAATCCTCCCAACCGATCCCACTTTGCGCCGTTTGCGTCATCAGCCAGGGCAGCGCCGTCTTCACCGCATCCTGCTTGGCGTTGAAGTTGATCACTCCGTGGCGCCACAACAGCATCAATGTCAGCACGCGCTGGGCGCTTTGCTCGGGTTTGAGCCGATTGCTGCTGTCCTGGGGGTCGATATCCCACAGTGCCACTTGCAGGCCCTGGTTCCGAAAAAAAGCCCCCGCATCGCCACGGCGCTGGCCCTGGGGTGGCCGGAACAGCGGCACGTAGTTCTCCGGCAGCTTGCCCTTGACCAAGTCGACGCTGCGTCGCACCGAATCCTGCCAGTCCTGCCAAAAGCTGTGGGAGCGAAATTCCCAGCCCTGCACCCCCACGCATTGACCCGAATATAAAGTCTGGAGACTGTTGACCGAGCGATCGGCGAGCCGCGCCTGGATGTCTTTGCCCAGCACAAAGAAGGTGCCGCTCATGTTCGATTTGCGCAGGTATTCGGTCAGCCACGGCGTATTGTCCGGCACGATGTTGGCACCGCTGTCGAAGGTCAGCAGAAACAGCCGGTCGTTCATGTCGTCGCCGTTGCGCTCGTACTCGCCGAAACGGTCGATTTCGCTGCTGCTCTGCGGAAACAGCGCAGCCTTGCGCAGTAATTCATCGCGGTACTGGGTATGGAAGATCCGGCTCGGCTCGGCCCACTTGATGTAATAGGAGTTTTCATCGAGCTGGAATCTGCCCGCCTCTTCGCGCAGGGAGGCCATGTCCTCGACCAGATAACAGAAGGAAGCATCCTGGTCGCAGCTTTGCTGGGCAAAGTTGTAGCTGGTCAGCAACCGCTGCCACAACCGCGCGCGAAGGGTGGCGATCGCCGCCATATTGATCGAGCGCAGACCCAAGTACTGCTTGAGCGCGATTTCGTCCATGGCGTCGGTGTCCAACAAGACACGGGCGAACATCAGGATTTCGGCCCGCGAGGCCACGTCGAACAAAGCCGGGCTGGTGAGTGACTCCGGCCAGGTGCTGCGGTCCAGGGTGGCGACGTCGTTGGGCGCGGCAAAGGCGCCGAGGCTCAACAGCCAGGCCGATAGCAGAAGCACGATACGCAAAAGTGATGTCTCCATAACGAAACCCGCGCGGCATCATAGCCGATCCAGCCAAACCCATCGTGGTGGGGAAGCTTTTGTGGGGAGAGAAGCTTTTGTGGCGAGGGAGCTTGCTCCCGCTCGAGCGCGAAGCGTCGCCATCTTCCTTGGGGTTGCTTCGCAACCCAGCGGGAGCAAGCTCCCTCGCCACAAAAGCTCATCTGTACTCGCCCATCCATCACCTATCGCCCCAATAGCTGGAGTCCACCCGGACAACCCCCTAGAATCGCGGCACCTTTGAAGGAGATGATTGCATGCTGATGGTGATTTCCCCCGCCAAGACCCTTGATTACGAAACGCCGCCGGCCACTGAACGCTTTACCCAGCCGCAATACCTGGACCATTCCCAGGAGCTGGTCGAGCAACTGCGTGAATTCTCGCCGGCGCAGATCAGCGAATTGATGCACGTCTCCGACAAGATCGGCGGCCTCAATGCCGCGCGGTTCGGCAGCTGGACCCCGGCGTTCACCCCGGCCAATGCCAAACAGGCCCTGCTGGCCTTCAAGGGTGATGTCTACACCGGCCTGGATGCTCAAAGCTTTGGCGAAGCCGACTTCGACTACGCCCAACAGCACCTGCGCATGCTCTCCGGCCTTTACGGGCTTCTGCGCCCGCTGGACCTGATGCAACCCTATCGCTTGGAAATGGGCACGAAGCTGGCCAATGCCCGCGGCAAGGACTTGTATGCGTTCTGGGGAACGCGCATCAGCGAATGGCTGAACGAAGCCCTGGCTGACCAAGGCGATGACGTGTTGTTGAACCTGGCGTCCAACGAATACTTTTCGGCGGTCAAGCGCAGCGCACTGAAAGCGCGCGTCATCGATACCGAATTCAAGGACCTGAAAAACGGCCAGTACAAAATCATCAGCTTCTACGCCAAAAAAGCCCGAGGCTTGATGAGCCGGTTTGTCATTCAAGAGCGCATCAATGATCCCGCCGCCCTCAAACAGTTCGATGTGCAGGGCTACCGCTTCAACCCACAACAGTCGAGCCCGGACAAACTGGTCTTCCTGCGTGATCATGCCCCTGAATAACGCACCACCTTATTAACGCCCCCTGATCGGGGGCCTCGATTAAACTAGTATTCGTCATCCAACTTCCCTCGCGCTTCGTCAGTTCAATGACGCCAATAAATCGCCCCCTCCATTCGCTAACTTTTCTTTCACTCGACACTCGTCAGTTTTTTGCGTAGTGGCACAAAAATTTTTTATCGGTAGTGGCACATAAATATCTACCCCGCCTAACTCCCCATTTACAAAGGATGAAATGGCAAGTGCCATCATCTTGAGATTAGTGCCATCTTGCAAAATATTTCGAAAAATTTCGAAAATGCTGATGAGCGGATCGGAACTATGTCGAAATGCACGGCTCATACCACCCGTAACGATTCTCGCTGAGCGTGTAAGAGATGACTTACATGGGCGCCGAGCCAAGTAACCAAGTTGTCATGGCAATTTAGCGAAACGGTCGCCTATTTGGATCCATCTTATAAAGGACAGGAGATACTGCACCATTACTATCCCCTACAAGGCCAAGGCTGCGCCCCTATAACGTGCTCACCCGAGCACACAAGCTTCTGATTTTGTGGGCTTTTTGCCAGAGATCGGAGGTAAGGACTTTTTGCACGAGCGTTCTCGAAAAAAGAGAACTGGCTGCATAACAGGGCAGGTCATAACAACTAGGCCGCTTTGCGCACAACTTGAGTGCACTTATTTAGACACTCGGAACTTAGTATGCCTGCACACGGCACTGTGGCGCCTGCATTCCACACTTCCGAGTGCTCGATGACCGCTGAACACTATTAACTCCGGCCATTTAATGGCATGAAAACAGAGGGAAATGCGATGCGCATTAGCATATTTGGTTTGGGTTACGTCGGTGCAGTATGTGCCGGTTGCCTGTCTGCACGGGGCCATGATGTAGTTGGCGTAGATGTCGCCAAAGACAAAATCGACATGATCAACTCGGGTAAATCACCGATCGTTGAACCGGGTCTTGGCGAGCTGTTGGCACAAGGCATTGAAACAGGTCGTCTGCGCGGCACTACCAACTTCGCCGAAGCGATTCGCGATACTGACCTGTCGATGATTTGCGTCGGTACTCCGAGCAAAAAGAACGGCGACCTGGAACTGAACTACATCGAAGCGGTGTGCCGCGAGATCGGTTTTGTCCTGCGTGAAAAGACCACTCGCCACACCATCGTGGTGCGCAGCACCGTCCTGCCGGGCACCGTGGCAAACGTAGTCATCCCGATCCTCGAAGACTGCTCCGGCAAGAAAGCCGGGGTTGATTTCGGCGTCGCAGTGAACCCAGAGTTCCTGCGCGAAAGCACCGCGATCAAAGACTACGATCAACCTCCGATGACCGTTATCGGCGAGTTCGATAAAGCTTCTGGCGACGTTCTGCAATCGCTGTACGAAGAGCTCGACGCACCGATCATCCGCAAGGACATCGCCGTCGCTGAAATGATCAAGTACACCTGCAACGTGTGGCACGCCACCAAGGTGACCTTCGCCAACGAGATCGGCAACATCGCCAAGGCCGTCGGCGTCGATGGTCGTGTCGTGATGGACGTGGTCTGCCAGGACAAGGCCCTGAACCTGTCCCAGTACTACATGCGTCCAGGCTTCGCCTTCGGCGGCTCGTGCCTGCCCAAGGACGTCCGCGCCCTGACCTACCGCGCAGGCTCCCTGGACGTGGAAGCGCCACTGCTCAACTCGCTGATGCGCAGCAACGAATCCCAGGTGCAGAACGCCTTCGACATCGTTTCCAGCCATGACAAGCGCAAGGTCGCCCTGCTGGGCCTGAGCTTCAAGGCCGGCACCGACGACCTGCGTGAAAGCCCTCTGGTGGAACTGGCGGAAATGCTGATCGGCAAGGGTTTCGACCTGAAGATCTACGACGCCAACGTCGAATACGCCCGCGTCCACGGTGCGAACAAGGATTACATCGAGTCGAAGATCCCTCACGTCTCGTCCTTGCTCAACTCCGATTTCGATGCAGTGATCGACAGCGCCGACATCATCATTCTCGGCAACCGCGACGAGAAGTTCCGCGCGCTCACCGAGAACGTACCGGAAGGCAAGCAGGTCATCGACCTGGTCGGTTTCATGTCCAAGGCCACCGACCCGAGTGGCCGGACCGAAGGCATTTGCTGGTAAATCTGTTTGCCGGCCGGGGCTTGGCCCCGGCCGGCCTTTCGCCTGCCTTAACCCATCGGGCCGCCCACAAGGCCCGCCCGAGATAGAGACGGATGCAGATTATGCACAGGCTAAAGCACGGCCTGCTTCAGGCCGCCGGTTGGCTGTTTTACTTGAGTTTATTGATGGGCATCGCCATGGCGCTGCCCACGTCCACGTTCGACTCCGACTCCAAGGACTTCATCTTCCTGATCGGCGCCGTGGGCATCTGGCGTTACTCCATGGGAGCAACGCATTTCGTGCGCGGCATGATCTTCCTGTACATCGTCTACCCGCATCTGCGCCGCAAGGTCCGCAAGCTGGGCAAGGCGGCGGATCCGTCCCACGTGTACCTGATGGTCACCAGTTTCCGGATCGACGCGCTGACCACCGCCCAGGTCTACAGCTCGGTGATTCGCGAAGCGATCGACTGCGGGCTGCCCACCACCGTGGTCTGCTCCATCGTGGAAATGTCCGACGAACTGCTGGTCAAGAGCCTCTGGGCCCGCATGAACCCGCCAGAGCGGGTCAAGCTGGATTTCGTGCGCATCCCGGGTACTGGCAAGCGTGACGGCCTCGCCTTTGGTTTCCGCGCGATCTCCCGCCACCTGCCGGACGACCGTGCAGTGGTTGCCGTGATCGACGGCGACACCGTGCTCGCCGAAGGCGTGGTGCGCAAGACCGTGCCGTGGTTCCAGCTGTTCGGCAATGTCGGCGGCCTGACCACCAACGAGTTCTGCGAAGTTCGCGGCGGCTACATCATGAGCGAATGGCACAAACTGCGTTTCGCCCAGCGTCACATCAACATGTGCTCCATGGCCCTGTCCAAGCGCGTGCTGACCATGACCGGGCGCATGTCAGTGTTCCGCGCCACCGTGGTGACCAACCCGGACTTCATCGCCGACGTGGAAAGCGACTCGCTGCAACACTGGCGCCTGGGTCGCTTCAAGTTTCTCACCGGTGACGACAAGTCCAGCTGGTTCAGCCTGATGCGCCTGGGCTACGACACGTTCTACGTGCCTGACGCGGCGATCAACACCGTTGAGCACCCGCCAGAAAAGAGCTTCATCAAAGCCAGTCGCAAGCTGATGTTCCGCTGGTACGGCAACAACCTGCGGCAGAACTCCCGGGCACTTGGCCTGGGCATGAGGCGTCTGGGCCTGTTTACCTCGGTGGTGCTGTTTGACCAGCGCGTGTCGATGTGGACCTCGCTGCTGGGCCTGACCGTGGCACTGATCGCGAGCTTCAAGTACGGCACCGCGTTCATCCTGGTTTACCTGCTGTGGATCGGCATCACACGGTTGCTGTTGACCTTGCTGCTGTCGTGCTCCGGACACCGGATCGGCCCTGCCTACCCGGCGATTCTCTATTACAACCAGATCGTCGGCGCGCTGGTGAAGATCTACGTGTTCTTCCGCCTGGATCAACAATCCTGGACGCGCCAGCCCACCCACCTGACCCGTGATCTCGCCAGCTTTCAACGTTGGTTCAACACTTGGTCGTCTCGGACCATGACCTTCTCCGCCGGTAGCATTTTTGTCGCCGTGCTGCTGACGATGGTCTGACCGGACTTGCCTGAATTAACTAGGAAATCGCCCCTATGAACACCGCCGTGAATGTCAACGTAGTGCATGAATCCGAAGCCCAGCGCCAACACGCCCGAGTGAAAATCCCGGCCAAGTTGCGCTTCTTCGGCCCCGACCGTACGCCCATGGAAGTCAAGGTCCTGGACCTTTCCGCCGGAGGCCTGTGCTTCAACGCCGGCCAGATGCCGCTCAAGGTTGGCGAATCCTACAAGGGTCGCCTGCAGTTCGTGATCGACAACCTTGGCCTGGCCATGGACGTGGAACTGCAGATCCGCTCCTACGACCGCCAGACCGGTCGCACCGGTTGCCAGTTCCAGAACCTGGAACCTCGGGACATCTCGACACTGCGCCACATCATCACCTCGCACCTGGCGGGCGACATCGTCGGCGTCGGCGACGTGCTGGCGACCCTGCAGCGCGACAACTTCACCAAGGCGCGCAAGCAGAAGGACCAGAACGGTGGCATGACTGCCCTCGGGCGCCTGCGTGCCGTGACCTTCAGCCTGGCGATTTTCATCGTCGGCCTGGCAGCGTTCGGCTTCATCTTCAAATCGCTGTACGGCATGTACTTCGTCAGCCACGCCCAGGCAGGCCTGGTGAACGTACCGGGCATGGCCATCACCATGCCACGCGACGGCACCGTGCAGAGCCTGGTCAAGGCTGACGGCGTCGCCGCCAAAGGTGCCCCGCTGGCCACGTTCAGCACCAGCATGCTCGACGTGCTCAAGGGTCACCTGGACGACAACCAGCTGCAGCCAGCCAAGGTCGAAGAACTGTTCGGCAAGCAAATGACCGGCACCCTGACCTCTCCGTGCGACTGCATCGTGGCCCAGCAACTGGTGTCCGACGGTCAGTACGCCAGCAAGGGTGACGTGATCTTCGAACTGGTTCCTCGTGGCGCTGAAGCCAACGTCGAGGCGCGCTTCTCCTATCGCCAGTTCGGCGACGTGCGTCCAGGCACCGCAGTCAGCTTCCAGGTTGCCGGCGAAGACACAATCCGCACCGGCAAGATTGTCAGCAGCACCAGCTTGAAAAGCGCAGACCTGTCCTCCGATATCCGTGTGCTGATCAAGCCCGACGAACCACTGGACAGCTCGTTGTCCGGCCGTCCGGTAGAAGTCAACAGCGACCGTGGCCCGAACCTGAGCTGGCTGATCGACAAAGCCATGGCCGTCGGTATTTAAGTCGAGGATATGCCCGTGACCATTACAAAAATCCTGACCACGCCGCAGACCCTGTGGGAGCGCGCTCGCTCGCGCAATGCCCACACCGGGTATGCGATGTGTGCACTGGCACTGGCAGTCAGCCTTAGCGGCTGCGCCGGCTTGCCCGACCAGCGCCTGGCCAACGAAGCGCTCAAGCGCGGCGACACGACACTGGCGCAGCAGAACTATCAGCAACTGGCAGACCTGGGCTACAGCGAAGCCCAGGTCGGCCTGGCCGATATTCAGGTGGACAGCCGCGATCCCGAGCAGATGAAAAAGGCCGAGGCGACTTACCGCGCCGCGGCCGATATTTCCCCACGCGCCCAGGCTCGCCTGGGGCGCCTGCTGGTGGCCAAGCCCGGCTCCACCGAAGCTGAAAAACACGAAGCCGAAGGCCTGTTGAAGAAAGCGTTCGCCAACGGTGAAAGCAGTACCCTTATCCCGCTGGCAATGCTGTACCTGCAGTACCCCCACAGTTTCCCGAACATCAACGCCCAGCAGCAGATCAGCCAATGGCGCAGCGCCGGTTACCCGGAAGCGGGCCTGGCGCAGATTCTGCTGTATCGCACCCAAGGCACCTACGACCAGCATCTGGACGAGGTGGAAAAAGTCTGCAAGGCGGCCTTGGCCACCACCGATATCTGCTACGTCGAACTGGCCACGGTCTATCAGAAACGTGGCCAGCCGGAACAGCAGGCCGAGTTGCTCAAGCAGATGCAGGCCGGTCACCGCGCTGGTGTGGTATCCGCCCAACGGGTAGACAGCGTCGCCCGGGTACTGGCCGATGCCAGCCTGGGCAAGACCGACGAAAAAACCGCCCAGTCGCTGCTCGAAGAAATCGCCCCTGCCTACCCCGCTGCCTGGGTCAGCCTGGCGCAGATTCTCTACGACTTCCCCGAACTGGGCGACGTCGACAAGATGATGCAATACCTGGAAAACGGCCGCGCCGCCGACCAGCCTCGTGCCGAACTGCTGTTGGGCAAGCTCTATTACGAAGGCAAGTGGGTACCGGCTGACGCCAAGGTCGCCGAGGCGCATTTCCAGAAAGCCGTTGGCCGCGAAGTGGCAGCCGATTACTACCTCGGCCAGATCTATCGCCGCGGTTACCTGGGCCAGGTGTACTCGCAAAAAGCCCTGGACCATCTGCTCAAGGCCGCACGCAACGGCCAGAACAGTGCCGACTTTGCCATCGCCCAGCTGTTCTCCCAGGGCAAGGGCACCAAGCCAAACCCGCTCAATGCGTATGTGTTCAGCCAGTTGGCCAAGACCCAGAACACCCCGCAAGCCACTGAGCTTGCCCAGACCCTCGAAGCACAATTACCGCCGGAGCAGCTTGCACAAGCCCAGCGCCTGCTACAACAAGAGCAGGCCATTCGCGGCGCCATGAGCCCCGATACGCTGGAACTGCAAGCCCTAAAAGAAGATGACGGCGAGGAACCTCTATGAAGCCTTTGAAGCTCAATCCTTTTGTGCAGGCCGGTATTGGTCTGTCGTTTGCCCTGCTGTGGTCCTGCCCGACCTTGGCGGCCCTGACCGATGAGAAGAACTTCGGCCTGGAAGTGAAAATCACCGGCCAGTCCGAAGACGACCGCGACCTCGGCACCCAACGCGGTGGTGATGTCAACGGTATCGGCCTGGACGTGCGCCCTTGGGTCTATGGCGAAAGCGGTGCCTGGAGCGCGTACGCCATGGGCCAGGCCGTCACGTCGACCGACATCATCGAGACCGATACCCTGCAGCAGTCCGATGGCAGCACCCAGCAAACCGAAAGCGGCGACCGCGAAGCCAAGAAAAGCTACCTGGCAATGCGCGAATTCTGGATTGGCTACCGTGGGCTGACCCCCTACCCTGGCGAGCAGTTGAAGTTCGGTCGCCAGCGCCTGCGCAACGACGATGGCCAATGGCGCGACACGAACATCGAGGCCCTGAACTGGACCTTCGATACCACGTTGTTGCGCGCCAACCTCGGCGTTGCCGAGCGTTTCAGCGAATACCGCACCGACCTCAAGGAATTGTCCCCCAAGGACAAGGATCGCCTGCACGTCTACGGTGACGTGGGTTACCAGTGGATGCCAGGTCAATGGGCCGGTATCCGTGCCCACCATTCCCATGACAATGGCAGCCTCGATTACCCGACCCCGGGCGAAGCGCCAGATTCCCTGGACAAGACCCAGAACGGCGACATCTCCTGGCTGGGCCTGGAAGCCAACAGCGATGCCTACAACTGGCGCAACACCAACACGGTCAACTACTGGGCCAGCATCACCGGCATGAGCGGCGAGCGCGACACCGTCAACCCGCTCAACGCCGACGGCACGCGCCCCACAGAAGCCAAGCACAGCGATGACGTGGACGGCTGGGCCACTGACCTGGGTATCCGCCTGCGTCTCGACCCGCAATGGCAAGTCGGTGCGGCCTACGCCCGCGCCAGCGATGAGTACCAACAGAACGGCCTGCAAAGCAACCGTTCGAACTTCACCGGCACCCGCTCGCGGGTCCACCGTTTCGGCGAAGCCTTCCGGGGCGAAATGGCCAACACCCAGAGCGCCAGCCTGTTCGGCTCCTGGCAGCTGCGTGACGAATACGACGCCAGCCTGGTGTACCACAAGTTCTGGCGCGTGGACGGCAACAAGCCGGTGGGCAGCAACGGCATCAACGCCGTTGAAAACGATATCGACGACGTGACTGGCGCGATTCTCTCCACTTCGTCCCTGCCGCTCAATGACGGTAACAAGGACCTGGGCCAAGAGGTCGACCTGGTGGTCACCAAGTACTTCAAGCAAGGTCTGCTGCCAGCCGCACTGAGCCAGTCTATCGATGAGCCGTCGGCGCTGGTGCGCTTTCGTGGCGGTGTGTTCAAGCCAGGCGACGCCTACGGCAAAGAGGTCGATTCGTACATGCATCGCGCCTTCGTCGACGTGATCTGGCGCTTCTGATGCGAATGGCCATGGGAGTGCCCGATATGAACCGCTACCTCAGGAACAGCCAGGCGATGAAAGGTTCGATCAGCCTGTTGGTCGCAGCGATGCTGCTGGCCGGCTCGCCGGCGTTCGCCAACGTTGAACCGGTGGTCAAGCCGGGCAACGTGGTCAAGGGTCTGCAAGAAGCCAAGACCTACACCGTCAGCACTGCGCCGACCGAGCCGCTGGAACTGGCCAAGCCGACCTTGCCCGACCTCTCCGGCTTCACCGCCGAAGCGGCCGCGAAGAAAATCGTGCGGACCAAAACCGGCAAGATCAGTGTGCGCCGGATGATGCAGGAAAACGCCTTGAAGGACTTCATCGGCGGCGACAACAAGATGGCCGAGTGGGTGGTGCGTCAGCACGGCATTCCACAGGCCATCTTCCTCGACGATGGCTACATGAACCTCAAGGACCTGGCCAAGAAGGTGCCCAAGTACGTCATCGAATCTTCGCCAGGTGTCTACCTGGCGAAGATTCCGATCGTGGTCGGCCAGAAAGGCATCCTGGAAATCGACAAACAGACCCAAGAGCTGCGCCTGTCCCAGGAAGGCGGCTCGTTCCTGGTCAACGATGGCCAGATGTTCATCAGCGACACCAAGGTCACCGGCTGGCGCGAAAAGGACAATGGCCCCGCCACGTTCCGTTCGCCCAAGGAATTCCGTCCGTTCCTGCTGTCGTGGGGCGGTACCGAGACCTACATCGTCAACTCCAAGATGGCCAGCTTCGGCTACGCCAACAGTAAGTCGTACGGGGTGAGTATTTCCCAGTACACGCCGAACATGGCCAAGGTCCTCAAGCGCCCGGAACCGACCGGCTGGATCATCGGTTCCGAGTTCTCGGACATGTGGTACGGCTTCTACTGCTACGAGACCCGCGACTTTGTCATCAAGGGCAACACCTACAAAGACAACATCGTCTACGGCATTGACCCCCACGACCGTTCCCATCGGTTGGTCATCGCCGACAACACCGTCTACGGGACCAAGAAGAAGCACGGGATCATTATTTCCCGTGAGGTCAACGACAGCTTCATTTTCAACAACCGCAGCTACGACAACAAACTCTCGGGCCTGGTGATCGACCGTAACAGCGTGAACAACATCATCGCCTACAACGAGATCTACAAGAACCACACCGACGGCATCACGCTCTATGAGAGTGGTGACAACCTGTTGTGGGACAACAAAGTGATCAGCAACCGCCGACACGGCATCCGGATTCGTAACAGCGTGAACATTCGCCTCTACGAAAACGTGTCCATGGCCAACGGCCTGACCGGTATCTACGGCCACATCAAGGACCTGTCCGATACCGACCGGGACATCAAGCTCGACCCGTTCGACGCCCAGGTCTCGCTGATCGTGGTCGGTGGCGAACTGGCCGCCAACGGCAGCGGCCCATTGTCCATCGACTCGCCCTTGAGCGTTGAGCTGTACCGCGTGTCCATGCTCGCACCGACCAAATCCAGCGGCATCAGCTTCTCGGGAATTCTCGGCGAGCGCCAGGATGAAATTCTCGACCTGCTGGTGCGCCAGCAGAAAGCCGTGCTGATCGACCCTGTCGAACGCCAGACCGAAATGCGGGACTGAGGATGACCTTTATGAACCCACAGATGATCAAACTTCTGGGCCTGTCCGCCCTGACGGCCGGCATTCTCGCCGCCACCAGCGGCGCACGCGCCGACGAAATCAAGGCCCCGAGCTTCACCGCCGAGCCCTGCTGCAACCTGTGCCCTGCCGCCCACGATGCGAAGAACTACACCACGCGCTATCAGCAGAACTTCACCACGCTGGTGCAGGCCCAGGGCGACTGGCTGTTCCGTACCCAGGAAGACCTGCGTACCGAGTTCAACACCACCCCGGCCGGTTACAAGCGCCTGCAACAATTGCACGATGCGTTCAAGAAAAAAGGCGTCGAGCTGGTGCTCGTCTACCAGCCGACCCGGGGCCTGGTGAACCGCAACAAACTCAACCCGCAGGACAAGGCCAGCTTCGATTTTGAAAAGGCCCTGACCAACTACAAATCCATGCTCGGCCGTTTCGCCCAGATGGGTTATGTGGTGCCGGACCTGTCGCCGCTGACCAACGAAAACCTGCCCGATACCCTGCCGGCCCACGATTTCTACTTCCGTGGCGACCAGCACTGGACGCCATACGGCGCCCAGCGCACCTCCAAGATCGTCGCCGAGAAGGTCAAGCAGCTCCCGGCCTTCGCCGACATTCCCAAGCGTGAGTTCGAGACCAAGAAGTCCGGCCGCATGGGCAAGACCGGCACCCTGCACAACATGGCCGGGCAGCTGTGCGGTACCAGCTACGCGATCCAGTACATGGACCAGTTCACCACCGAGCCCAAGGGCGAGGCAGGCGACGGCGACCTGTTCGGCGATTCCGGCAACCCGCAGATCACCCTGGTGGGCACCAGTCACAGCGGCAAGAACTACAACTTCGCCGGTTTCCTGGAAGAGGCCATCGGCGCCGACATCCTCAACGTGGCCTTCCCCGGCGGTGGTTTCGAAGGCGCGATGATCCAGTACCTGGGCAGCGAAGAATTCCAGAAAAGCCCGCCGAAAATCCTGATCTGGGAATTCTCGCCGCTGTATCGCCTGGACCAGGAAACCATCTACCGCCAGATGATGGCGCTGCTGGACAACAACGGTTGCGAAGGCAAGCCAGCGCTCATGAGCAGCAAGACTGCGCTCAAGCCAGGCAAGAACGAATTGATGGTCAATAGCAAGAATATGGACCTGCGTAATAGCAGTCACCAGATCGACATCCGCTTCGCCGACACCTCGGTGAAAACCTTGCAAGCCACCCTCTGGTACATGAATGGGCGCCACGAGGATATCAAGATCGAAAAACCGGATACCTCCGACACCGACGGACGTTTCGCCTTCCAACTGCGCACCGACGAAGACTGGGCTTCGCAGAACCTGCTGGCTGTAGAAGTCCAGGGGCCTGAAGCCGGTACGGCGCCACAGCAAGTAGAAGCGAAAGTCTGCAAACGCAATGCATCTCCGCAAGCCGAACAAACGGCTCAAATCGGACAATGAGGTCTCGTCTCATGACCAGAACCATGCGCACCCGAACGTTGAAAACGCTGCTGGCACCGTCGCTGCTGACCCTGGCGATGTTCGCCGGGGCCACGCAGGCAGCAGCGCCGCTGCGCCCGCCACAGGGTTACTTTGCACCGATCGAAAAGGTCAAGGCGGGCGATCCTGCCCAAGGCTGCGATGCAACACCGACGCCCTACACCGGTTCCCTGCAGTTTCGCAGCAAGTACGAAGGCTCCGACAAGGCCCGTGCAACCCTGAACATGCAATCGGAAAAAGCCTTTCGTGACAGCACCGCCGACATCACCAAGATCGAGCGCGGCGTCAGCAAGCAAGTGATGCAATTCATGCGTGACGGTCGCCCCGAGCAACTGGAATGCACCCTGAACTGGCTGACCGCATGGGCCAAGGCCGACGCGTTGATGTCCAAGGACTTCAACCACACCGGCAAGTCCATGCGCAAATGGGCCTTGGGCAGCATGGCTTCGGCGTATGTGCGCCTGAAGTTTTCCGAATCCCAGCCGCTGGCCAACCACCGGGAACAGGCGCAACTGATCGAAAGCTGGTTCAGCAAGATGGCCGATCAGGTGGTCAGCGATTGGGACAACCTGCCGTTGGACAAGACCAACAACCATTCCTACTGGGCCGCCTGGTCGGTGATGGCCACCTCCGTGGCAACCAACCGCCGCGACCTGTTTGACTGGGCCGTCAAGGAATACAAGGTCGGCGTCAATCAGGTCGACGCCGAGGGCTACCTGCCCAACGAACTCAAGCGCAAGCAACGGGCACTGTCCTATCACAACTATGCCCTGCCGCCACTGGCGATGATCGCCAGTTTTGCCCAGGTCAACGGTGTGGACCTGCGCCAGGAAAACAACGGCGCCCTCAAGCGACTGGGTGACCGGGTGCTGGCCGGGGTCAAAGACCCGGACATCTTCGAAGAGAAGAACGGCGACGAACAGGACATGAAGGATCTGAAGGTCGATTCGAAATTCGCCTGGCTCGAACCGTTCTGCAGCCTCTACACCTGCTCCGAGGATGTGCTGGAACGCAAGCATGAAATGCAACCGTTCAAGACGTTCCGCCTCGGTGGCGATTTGACCAAGGTGTACGACCCTTCGCGGGAAAAAGGTGAAAAAGGAAGCTGACACCCTTCTCCCTGCCTGGCAGGGAAATCCTGTGGGAGCGAGCGTGCTCGCGATAGCGGTCTGACATTCGCCATGGATGTCGACTGAAACACCGTCATCGCGAGCAAGCTCGCTCCCACAGGGAATGTGGTCTGTTTCGAATGTATCAACCCCTCCGTTTTTCATGGGGGGGTTTGGGGGGGCTCTGGCCCTTGACTGTTGATTCAACATGGAGAGATCGGGATGGTATTTTCATCCAACGTGTTCCTGTTTCTGTTCTTGCCGATCTTTCTCGGCTTGTACTACTTGAGCGGGCAACGCTATCGCAACTTGCTGTTGCTGCTGGCCAGCTATGTGTTCTATGCCTGGTGGCGAGTGGATTTCCTGGCGCTGTTCGCCGGCGTGACCCTGTGGAACTACTGGATCGGCCTGAAAGTCGGCGCCGCCGGCGTGCGCACCAAACCGGCCCAGCGCTGGTTGTTGCTTGGCGTGGGCGTTGACCTGTGCATCCTGGGTTACTTCAAGTACGCCAACTTCGGCGTGGACAGCCTCAACGCGATCATCACCGGCTTCGGTCTGAATCCGTTCATCCTGACCCACGTGCTGTTGCCGATCGGGATCTCGTTCTACATCTTCGAGTCCATCAGCTACATCATCGACGTCTATCGCGGTGACACCCCGGCGACCCACAACCTGATCGACTTCGCAGCGTTCGTGGCAATCTTTCCGCACTTGATCGCCGGCCCCGTGTTGCGTTTCCGCGACCTGGCCGATCAGTTCAACAACCGCACCCACACGCTGGACAAGTTCTCTGAAGGCTGCACGCGATTCATGCAGGGTTTCATCAAGAAAGTGTTCATCGCCGACACCCTCGCGGTGGTGGCCGACCACTGCTTTGCCTTGCAGAACCCGACCACGGGCGATGCCTGGCTCGGCGCCCTGGCCTACACCGCACAGCTGTACTTCGACTTCTCCGGCTACAGCGACATGGCCATCGGCCTGGGCCTGATGATGGGTTTCCGTTTCATGGAAAACTTCAAGCAGCCCTACATCAGCCAGTCGATCACCGAGTTCTGGCGGCGCTGGCACATCAGCCTGTCCACCTGGCTGCGCGATTACCTCTACATCACCCTGGGCGGTAACCGCAAAGGCACGCTGATGACCTATCGCAACCTGTTCCTGACCATGCTGCTCGGTGGTCTGTGGCACGGCGCGAACATCACCTACGTGATCTGGGGCGCCTGGCACGGTATCTGGCTGGCCATCGAAAAGGCGGTGGGCATCAACACCTCGCCACGCAGCATCAATCCGATCCGCTGGGCGCTGACCTTCCTGCTGGTGGTCATGGGCTGGGTGATTTTCCGCTCCGAAAACCTGCACGTGGCCGGTCGCATGTACGGCGCCATGTTCAGCTTCGGCGACTGGTCGCTGTCGGAACTGACCCGCGCCAACCTGACCGGCCTGCAAATCGCCACGCTGGCGGTGGCCTACATCACTCTCGCCTTCTTCGGCCTGCGGGACCTCTACACCAACCGTCCGCCGGTCAAGACCAAGCCTGAAGTGAACACCGAGGCCGATGGCCCGGCCACCGCACAACCGGGCCTGATCAAAGCCGTCCCAGGCGACAACCCGTCGACTATTCATGAACCGGGCTACACCGTGGGTGTCGAAGCCCAGGTGCAACCGGCCTACTGGACCGCGGACTGGTCACGCTACGCGATGCGCGCCCTGGTACTGCTGCTGTTCATCGCCTCGATTCTCAAACTCTCGGCGCAAAGCTTCTCGCCGTTCCTTTACTTCCAGTTCTGAGGGATCTGAACATGACCCGCTCATTACGCATCTTCTACATCGCACTGTTCCTGCTGACCTTGACGGTCCTGGGCCTGTGGTCGGTGCGCAGCTTCTTCGGCTTCAGCACCAATCCCGATGCGACCGTGCTCAACGGTCGCTGGACCAAAGCCGTCGAGACGCACTACGACGAAGAGTTCCCGATCAAGCGCCTGGGCACCAACATCTGGGCCGCACTGGACTACAAGCTGTTCAATGAAGGCCGCAAAGGCGTGGTGCTGGGCCGCGACCAATGGCTGTACAGCGACGAAGAGTTCAACCCGATCGTCAACGAAGAGCTGAACCTGCAAGGCAACTACGCGCTGGTCGAAGGCGTGCGCCAGAAGCTCAAGGAACAAGGCATTACCCTGGTCATGGCGATCGTGCCAGCCAAGGCGCGCCTGTATCCAGAGCATCTGGGCGAAGTGAAGCCGTCCAGCATTCACACCAACCTGTACCAGGATTTCCACGCTCGCGTGGCGGCCGACAAGATCCTCGCCCCCGACCTGCTTGGCCCGCTGCAACAGGCCAAGCAGAGCGGCCAGCAAGTGTTCCTGCGCACCGACACCCACTGGACCCCGGAAGGCGCGCAAGTGGCCGCCGAGAACCTGGCCAAGGCCATTGCCGAGAAGACACCGCTCAACGGCGAACCGCAGCGCTTCGTCACGGAGACAGCGGAAAAAATCACCCACAAGGGCGACCTGCGGCAGTTCCTGCCCCTGGACCCACTGTTCGAAAACCTGATGCCCGCCCAGGAGCCCCTGGTCAAACGCAACACCCGCGAAGCCGACGATCAGCCGGCCAGCGACGACGCGCTGTTTGCCGACGCACAGGTGCCCGTGGCCCTGATCGGTACCAGCTACAGCGCCAACCCCAACTGGAACTTCGTCGGTGCACTCAAGCAAGCCCTGCACAGCGACGTCGTGAACTACGCCGAAGACGGCCATGGCCCGATTCTGCCGATGCTCAGCTACCTCAAGAGCGACGCCTTCAAGAACAGCCCGCCACAGGTGCTGATCTGGGAGTTTCCTGAACGTTATCTGCCTGTGAACAACGAAATCGGCGACGCCGACCCGCAGTGGGTCGCAGAGCTCAAGCAAGCCGGCGCCCGTCAACAGAACGTCGCCGCCAACACTCAATCCGAGACGCCCGACCGGGCGCAAAACTGAAAGAGAGGTCCACCATGACTTTCAACACTACTCCTCGCCGTCTCGCAGCTCGCTCCCTCAAAGCCGTTGCCCTCGTCGCCAGCATGAGCGCCCTTTCCCTGTCTGCCTTTGCAGGTGATTCGGCCCTGTACGGCCCAGTCGCGCCAAAGGGCTCGAGCTTCGTACGGATCTACAACGCCAGCAACGCCGAAGTCAGCGCTACCGTCGGCAGCACCAACCTCAGCGAAGTGGCCCCCTTGGCCAGCAGTGACTTCAGCTTCATGCCCGGCGGCGACTACAGCGCCAAGGTCGGCAGCCAGACCGTTCCGGTTAAACTGGCCCCCGATCACTATTACACCCTGGTCAACAACGCCAGCGGCCAGCCTCAACTGATCGAAGAGCCGCCGTTCAAGAACAAGCAGAAATCCCTGGTTCGCGTGCAGAACCTCACCGACAAGGCACTGACCCTCAAGACCGCCGATGGCAAGACCGAAGTGGTGCCGAACGTGGCCGCCAAAGGCCGTGGCGAACGTGAAATCAACCCGGTGAAAGTGACCCTGGCGCTGTTCGAGGGCGACAAGAAAGTCGGCGACCTCAAGCCCGTGGCCCTGGAGCGCGGCGAAGCCGCCGTGCTGTACGTCACCGGTTCAGGCAGCAGCCTGTCGCCAGTGTGGGTGAAGCGCCCGACGTCGACCCGCTGATGAATTTTCCTGACTGACGCTGTGCCCTGTGGGAGCGAGCTTGCTCGCGATAGCTATCTGACATTCAACATGGATGTCGATTGATACACCGCCATCGCGAGCAAGCTCGCTCCCACACTGGACACAGGCGTCATTCAGGCACGGAACAACAACAAGAGAGTGAAACGACAGAACGCAGTAGCTCTAAAACCATTTCGATTTGTAGGAGTAACAAACATGATTCCGGTGATCTTGTCAGGTGGTAGCGGCTCACGTCTTTGGCCGCTTTCGCGCAAGCAATTCCCTAAACAGTTCCTGGCTCTGACCGGCGAACACACCCTGTTCCAGCAGACCATCGAGCGCCTGGTGTTCGAAGGCATGGACACGCCGATCGTGGTCTGCAACAAAGACCACCGTTTCATCGTCAACGAACAGTTGAGCAACCGCAAACTGGAAGCCCAGCGCATCCTGATGGAACCGTTCGGGCGCAACACCGCACCGGCCGTGGCGCTGACCGCGATGATGCTGGTCAATGAAGGTCGCGACGAGCTGATGCTGGTGCTGCCGGCCGACCACGTGATCGAAGACCAGAAAGCCCTGCAACGCGCCCTGGCCCTGGCCACCGTGGCCGCCGAGCGTGGCGAAATGGTGCTGTTCGGTGTGCCGGCCACCAAGCCGGAAACCGGCTATGGCTACATCAAGTCGACCAACGATGCGCTGCTGCCTGAAGGCGTGAGCCGTGTCTCGCACTTCGTCGAAAAACCCGACGTCAAGCGCGCCACCGAGTTCGTTAACGCCGGCGGTTATTTCTGGAACAGCGGCATGTTCCTGTTCCGCGCCAGCCGTTTCCTCGAAGAGCTGAAAAAGCACGATCCGGACATCTACGACACTTGCCTGCTGACCCTGGAGCGCAGTGAACAGACGGCTGACACCATCACCCTCGATGAAGCCACCTTCGCCTGCTGCCCGGACAACTCCATCGACTACGCGGTGATGGAAAAGACCCAGCGCGCCTGCGTGGTACCGCTGTCGGCGGGCTGGAGCGATGTCGGTTGCTGGGCGTCGCTGTGGGAAGTCAACGAAAAAGACACCCACGGCAACGTCACCAAAGGCGACGTGGTGCTCCAGGACAGCCGCAACTGCATGATCCATGGCAACGGCAAACTGGTGTCGGTGATCGGCCTGGACAACATCGTGGTGGTCGAAACCAAGGACGCCATGATGATCGCCCACAAGGACAAGGTCCAAGGCGTCAAGCAGATGGTCAACACTCTCAATGCACAGGGCCGTACCGAAACCCAGAACCATTGCGAGGTCTATCGTCCGTGGGGTTCCTATGACTCGGTGGACATGGGCGGCCGCTTCCAGGTCAAGCACATCTCGGTCAAGCCGGGCGCGTGCCTGTCCCTGCAGATGCACCACCACCGCGCCGAACACTGGATCGTGGTCAGCGGCACCGCTGAAGTGACCTGCGATGAAAACGTGTTCCTGCTCTGCGAAAACCAGTCGACCTATATCCCGATCGCATCGGTTCACCGTCTGCGCAACCCGGGCAAGATCCCGCTGGAAATCATCGAAGTGCAGTCCGGCAGCTACCTGGGCGAAGATGACATCGAACGCTTCGAAGACATCTACGGTCGCTCCACCCCGATCGAACGCGGCGTGTCGGTGAAAACCATCGCGCAGTAAAGATCAGTCGAACAAGAAGCCCCCGTCCAGCCCACTGCGTCCCCTATCCGCAGTGGGTTGGGTGGGGGCTTTTTTCATGAAGCTTTTGCCAGGGGGCTATCATCGCTTCAACACGGGCCGTTCCCTTCGGTAGGATGTGCCTACGGTCTCGGAGGCTTCAACCATGCTCATCGGCGTCTTGCTGGTCATCACCTGGCTCATCCTGTTGTTGCGCTACCCGGCCAAGGCCTTGCCGGTGTCCCTGGCCGCGTTCGTCGGGCTGGGACTGGTGGCCGCCTGGGTGCTCTGGCAGGAAAACCGCGACACCCGGCAATTGGCGCGCCTGGAGCTGCGCATCGCCTACGCCCCCGAACACTGCCCCGCCGACCGACCACTGTCGCTGACCCTGAACAACGGCAACGACGTACCGCTGACCGAACTGCATTGGCGCATCGCCGCCTATGCGCCGGGCGATACCATCAACCTGGCCGACACCCCCTACACCGCGCCCCGCTACCGTGGCCCGGGTGAACTGCAAGCCGGCGCCAGCTGGCAGGACTGTCTGCCCCTGCCCACCCTGCGTCCCGGCTATCGCCCGCAAACCCTGGAGTTTCGCGCCGAGCGATTGCAAGGTAGTTTCTCCAACTGATCGCCCTTCCCTTCTTTTGCACAAGGACCGCGCCATGCCCGTTGCGTTGATTACCGGATGTTCCAGCGGCATTGGCCGCGCCCTCGCCGACGCCTTCAAGGTGGCCGGGTATGAGGTCTGGGCCAGCGCACGCAAAGCCGAGGACGTGGCGGTACTCAGCGCTGCCGGGTTCATCGCCGTGCAACTGGACGTGAACGACGGCCAGGCCCTGGATCAGTTGAGTGAGCGGATCAACCAGCAGCACGGTGGCCTCGATGTGCTGATCAACAATGCCGGTTACGGCGCCATGGGGCCGCTGCTGGACGGCGGTGTACCGGCCATGCAGCGTCAATTCGAAACCAACGTGTTCGCGGTCGTCGGGGTGACCCGTGCACTGTTCCCGGTGCTGCGTCGGGCCAAGGGCCTGGTGGTGAACATCGGCAGCGTTTCCGGGGTATTGGTCACACCGTTCGCCGGCGCCTATTGCGCCTCGAAGGCGGCGGTGCATGCCCTGAGCGATGCGCTGCGCATGGAACTGGCGCCGTTCGGTATCCGCGTGATGGAAGTCCAGCCTGGCGCCATTGCTTCAAGTTTCGCCAAGAATGCCGGCCATGAAGCCGAACAGTTGATCAACGAGCAATCGCCCTGGTGGCCCCTGCGCGAGGGCATCCGTGCCCGGGCCAAGGCGTCCCAGGACAAACCGACCCCGGCCAGCGAGTTCGCCGCCGGGCTGCTCAAGGCCGCGCAACAACCCAAACCACCCCGCCTGCTGCGCCTGGGCAATGGCAGCCGGGCGTTGCCGTTGATGGCCGGGTTGCTGCCCAAGGGGTTGCTGGAGAAGGGGTTGAGGAAGCGGTTTGGGTTGGGTGGGCTGCTGTAACTATCAAGGGCTGGCGAGCTGTGCTGTTGTGGCGAGGGAGCTTGCTCCCGCTGGGTGGCGAAGCCGCCCCAAACCAGGCATTGCGGTGCGGCAGATCAAGGGTGGCGTCCAGGATGCGACTGCTGCGCAGCCGAACGGGAGCAAGCTCCCTCGCCACAGGAATGGGGGGGTGACAAGCCTCTTTGTCACCCCTGCCACCGTCACCTCAGCGCTGGGTTTGTGGTTCAAGCACCACCGTACAGGTCATCCCCGCCGCCAACAGCACGCCATCGGGCACTTCATCGAGATGAATCCGCACCGGCACCCGCTGGGCCAGGCGTACCCAGTTGAAGGTCGGGTTGACGTCGGCGATCAGTTCGCGGCTTGCCGGGTTGTCGCGGTCGTAGATGCCCCGGGAGACGCTTTCCACATGGCCCTTGAGCACTTCACCGCTCATCAACTGCAACTGCGCCGCATCGCCTATCCGCACCTTGGGCAATTTGGTCTCTTCGAAATAGCCGTAGACCCAGAACGAATGCATGTCCACCACGGCCATCTTCGCCTCGCCGATGCGCGCATAGTCGCCGCGATGGACGTTGAGGTTGGTGACGTAGCCGTCCACCGCCGCGCGGACTTCGGTGCGCGCCAGGTTCAGCTCGGCCGCCTCCAGTTGCGCCTGGGCGTGCTGGTAATCGGCCAGGGCCGAGTCGGCGATGTTACTGGCGTCGTCGCGGTTTTCCCGGGAGATCACCAGGCTGTCCAGGTCGGCGCGGCGATGGGCGTTGACCTTGCGCATTTCCCAGGTGGCCTTGCGCGACGCCACCAGGGCGCGCGCCTGCTTGACCGCAATGCGGTAGTGCTCCGGGTCGATGCGCATCAGCAGGTCGCCCTTGTTCACCCGTTGGTTGTCACGCACCGGCACTTCCACCACCTCGCCACTGACATCGGCGGCGACGTTGATGATGTCGGCCCGCACCCGGCCATCGCGGGTCCAGGGGGTATTCATGTAATGCACCCACAGCGTACGGCCGATCCACAGCGCCAAGGCCAGCACCAACAACGTCGCCAGCAGGCTGAAAAACTTTTTCATTCGCATCGATCTCAACGGTAGACCGTCAGCGCCAGCGCGCCGAACAGGCAGGTAAACAGACTCAGGCGCAGCAGCGCCGGGTGCCAGAAAAAGCGGTACAGGTCCAACCCCGACAGGAAACGGTCCAGCGCCCAGGCCAAGCCAGCGGCGATGAAAAACATCAGGGTCATGGTGGGCATGTACACGCCATGGAAGGCGATCTCACGGGGCATGTTCAGGTTCCAGGGACAACGGTGTGGCATGCGGCATGGCATAGCCGGCCAAGGGCGATTGCGGGTCGAGCAGCGATGTACGAATGAAATGCAGATAGCTTTTCACCCGGCGCAGGGCCGAGGTGTCGAAATGCGGCGCGAAGGGTTCGTCGCTGGCCTGTACGCGACTGATGGCGTGGTCCACCGCCACCAAGGCACGTTCCAGATTGTTCTGCCCCGGCTGGCGGAACAGGCGCACCAGCGCCCGCCCCATCACGCGGATCGCCTGGCGCCACGGCTGGCTTTCGGCATAGGCAGGATGCACCGGCAAGATCGCCTGTTCCTTGCGCAACTCGATGATCGCGTGCCCGACTTCCAGCACCACGAACATCCAACGCAGCAGATCCCGTTGCACCCGGGGCTGCCCCGCCGCCAGCCCGTAGGCTTGGTGCAGCAAGTCGCGGGTACCACTTTCAAAGCGCGATGCCAGGCCCTTGAGCTTGTCGCTGATGGCAAACACCACTTGTTCGCGCAAATCCTGTTCAAGCCGGCGCCACAACCAGCGGCTATTGGGCGGCAGGATGATCGCCCCGGCGGCGGCGCACACCAGCATGCCGAGGATCATCGCGAGGTAATCGTTGATGAAGGCGTAGGGGTTGTAGACCGTCAGGTTGTCCGGCACCGAGCCGGTGCTGAAAAAGATCAGCAGCCCCAGCCCGACCCCGGCGTATTGCGGCCGGGAGCTGAGGAATGATCCGAGCATGATCACCGGTGCCAACATCACGCAAAGCAGGGGGAAGCCGTCGATCAGAGGGAAGATGAAAAACATCTCGATGAAGCCGATCACCGCGCCGAACAGCGTGCCGCAGGCCATCTGGAATGCCATGCGCTTGGGGTTCGGCGTCGCGGCTGACAAGCCCACCGTGGCCGCGGCGATCATGGTCATGGTCGAACCGCTCGGCCAGGCCGTGGCGACCCAATAGCTGCCCAGTACCAACAGGATGAAGGCGGCACGAAAACCTGAAGCGGCCGCCGCCAACCCGTTGGTTTTTGGCACGAACGGTTCATCCCAGCGTTCGCGTTCGTGCCGATGGTCGGCCAGGGATGCGTGAGTCAAGGCGTAGCCGTGTAAATCGTCGACAAAGCGATAAAGCAATTCGTAGGCCGTGTGGAAGTCCAGTTGCGCCCTATCACTGGGCGCCGTTTCCTGGAACAACGCCCGCAGTCGCCGGACCTGGGCCGGCAACTCAGCCTTGTAATCGGCCAGCACCGCCGCCAGACGCGCCGCATCGGCGTCGGTCAGGGCCCGTGCACTGAAACCGTCGAGCAATTCAGCCAACGTTTGCAAACCGGGTTTGATGGCGCACACCACGTGATCGTCCGCACTGCTGCGCAAGCGCTCCAGCAACTGATGCAAGGCATTGAAACGGGTGGTGATGCCCATGAACTCGCTGTTCAAGCGACTCAGCCGGCCGTTGCGCCGACGCATGTGCGGGTCTTCGAACACGGTCACGCTGCGCAGGCTTTCCAGGCCCACTGCTTCGGCAATGAAGCCCACATTGCGCGCCTCGAACGCCTCTCGTTGGCTGCGCTCGCGCAAGCCATCGGTGACGAACAGGGCAAACACCCCAAAGCGCTGGTACAAGGCGTTGCGCATCGCGGCGCTGGCGGTTTGCGGCAGGATCGCGGCGCTGACCAGAGTGGCGCAGACAATCCCCAAGGAAATTTCCAGCACCCGCCAGACCGCCGCCATGAATGCCCCTTCCGGATGGGCCAGGGCCGGCAGACCGATCATCGCCGCGGTGTAGCCCGCCAGTACGAAGCCATAAGCCCGGAAGTTACGATAACGCGCCGCACCGGCCGAACAGAGGCCGACCCAGATCGCCAGGCAGCCGAGAAACAGTTCGGTGCTCTGGGCAAACAAGGCGATCAGCGCCACCATCACCGTCGAGCCGGCCAAGGTGCCGAGAAAACGATAGAAGCTCTTGGCGAACACTTGGCCGCTCTGGGGCTGCATGACGATGAACACAGTGATCATGGCCGTGCGCGGCTGCGGCAGCTCCAGGCGCATCGCCAGCCATAGCGTCAAGAACGCGGCAAACAGGACCTTGAAGATGTAGACCCAGGTCACTCCGTCGCTGCGGGCCCAGTCGAAGAGGCCACGGCGCCATTCGAGGCGGTACAGCCAGCGTACGGGGGCGAGTAAAGACGTCATTGGACGCTGCTTACGCATCGTGGCGAGGGAGCTTGCTCCCGCTTGGGTGCGCAGCATCCACTTGAGGGGACTGCTGCGCAGTCCAGCGGGAGCAAGCTCCCTCGCCACGGGGCATGGCTCAAGTCAGGGGCGTCACTACCGGCGTCGAGCCCACCTCCCAGCGCCGTCACCAGATCGGCATGGGCACTCAGGCGCGCCGCCTCCACCTGCTGTTGCACCTGTTGCTGCTTGAACAACAGGCTTTGAGCGTTGAGCACGTTGAGGTAGTCGGTCAGCCCGCGCTGGAACGCCACCAGGGCAATGTCGTAGGTGCGCTGCGCAGCGGCTACCGATTCAGCGGCGAAGACTTGTTGCTTGTCCATCGACTCACGGCGGATCAACTGGTCGGAAATGCTCTTGAGAGCATTCACCAGTGTCTGGTTGTAGTGAGCCACGGCGATGTCATAGCCGGCCGCAGCCTCGCCCAACTGTGCACGCAGGCGTCCGCCGTCGAAGATCGGCAACGTGATGGCCGGGCCGACGCTGTAGGTGAGTTTCTTGCCGGTCAGGAACTCCAGCGGCCCGCCGCCGGTGGCCATGTAGCCGAGGCTGCCCACCAGGTCGACGTTGGGATAAAAACCGGCCCGAGCGACATCGATACCCCGTGCCTGTGCGGCCACTTGCCAACGCCCGGCAACCACATCCGGACGCTGGCCAAGCAGTTCGGCGGGCAATGCCGACGGCAGCTTCAAAGGCGCACCGAGGACCAGGGTCGGGCGTTGCAGAGCTGCGCCCGCTCCTGGCCCCTTGCCCGCCAGCGCCGCCAGTTGATTACGGCTCAAGGCAATGGCTTCATCGAGGGCGTCGAGTTGGCGATGGGTCTCGGGCAGCGGCGCCTGGGCTTGGCTGACTTCGAAATGGGTGCCGATGCCGCCGGCCAGGCGCTTTTGCGCCAGCTCGAGAATCTGCTCTTGTTGATGGAGCGTTGCGGCAACGATATCGCGCTGGGCGTGGTGCAACGAAAACTGGATGTAGGTGCGCACGATGTTGTTCTGCAATTCCAGTTGCGCTTGCCGAGCCTCAGCCACGCTGACGTGAGCCAAGTCGACTGCCCGTTCGCTGGCGTTGCGCTCACGGCCCCAAAGGTCTAGGGCATAGCTCAAGCCTAGACCTGCGTTGTTGTCCCAGGTGGTGGTGTCAGCCAGTTCGCCAGGACCGTAGAACTGATCGGAGGGCCAGTTGTGGCGCTTGAGGGTCGCTTCACCGTTGATCTGCAGCGACTCCCTAGCCTCGGCGACACCGGCCATCGCCTTGGCCTGCCGCACGCGGGCGACGGCCATGGCCAGGCTCGGGCTGCCTTGCATGGCCAAGTCGATCCAACGATCCAGTTGCCGATCACCATAGGCGTTCCACCATTGGCGGGTGGGCCAGTGGGCGTCGCGGGCAGCCTCGCGGATCGCTGCATCGGTGGCCAGTTGATTGGCCGACAACGCCTCGCCGTGCGGTGCAATGCCCCCCGTGCCGATGCAACCGCTGATGGTTAACGTTAAAAGCCAAACACTGAGAGTCTTCAGCTCTCTGCTGATGCAACGCGGCACTGGCGCAAAATTCCTGAGAGGGGGGCATGACGACGAGGATGGCTGCTTGTTAATGCAAAACTTGTGGGAGCGAGCTTGCTCGCGATGGCGTCCGAACATTCACCGAAAATGTTGAATGTGATGGCCTCATCGCGAGCAAGCTCGCTCCCACAGGTAAGGCCCGCTCCTGCTTTGGCAGCAATTCTAGGCATCGCCCTCCCCGGCGATAAGCCGACCTTTCTGTGAATCTTTGTTACCGTTAACGCGATAATCCATTAGTCGGGGTCCCGCAACTCTGTAACTTCATGTCACAATTTGCCACCTCCAAAGAGAGCCCTTCATGGACACTTTGCAAAACATGCGCGCGTTCAGCTGCGTCGCCGAAGCGGGCAGCTTCACCGCCGCTGCCCAGCAGCTCGATACCACGACAGCCAACGTCTCGCGCGCGGTTTCCAATCTGGAAGCCCATCTGCAAACCCGCCTGCTCAACCGCACCACCCGCCGCATTGCCCTGACCGAGGCTGGTAAACGCTACTTGCTGCGCTGCGAGCAGATCCTGGCGTATGTCGAGGAAGCCGAAGCCGAGGCCAGCGATGCCCATGCACGCCCTGCCGGGCAATTGAAGGTGCATACCATGACCGGTATCGGCCAGCATTTCGTGATCGACGCCATCGCCCGTTATCGCAAGACCCATCCAGACGTGACGTTCGACCTGACCCTGGCCAACCGCGTACCAGACATCCTCGACGAGGGTTACGACGTTTCCATCGTGCTCGCCAGCGAGTTGCCGGATTCGGGTTTCGTTTCCCAGCGCCTGGGCATCACCTACAGCATCGTCTGCGCTTCGCCTGCCTACGTGAAAGCCAGCGGCTGCCCGCAAACACCCAGCGACCTGCTCAACCACGCCTGCCTGCGCCTGGTCAGCCCGGTCATTCCGCTGGAAAAATGGGTGTTCGACGGCCCGGAAGGCCAGGAAATGGTCACCATCAACAGCTCACCGTTTTTGGTGAACTCCGCCGATGCCATGAAAACCGCGATCACCAGCGGCATGGGCGTGGGCGTATTGCCGGTGTACGCCGCCATCGAAGGCCTGCGCAACGGCACGCTGGTGCGGGTCATGCCCAACTACCGCTCCCAGGAACTGAACCTCTACGCCATCTACCCTTCGCGCCAATACCTGGATGCGAAAATCAAGACCTGGGTCGAGTACCTGCGCGGTTCGCTGCCGGAGATCCTGGCGGCGCACCAGTCCGAGCTGACGGCTTATGAGTTGAGTGGAAGCCTGGCGGGTGCACGGGCAGCGAACTGAAGTCGCCGCCGTGGGCCACGGATGATGTTCAGCGCTTGCCCATCGAACGCCGCGTGCCTGGAGGCGCGGCACCCGGGGTCTTGGTATGGCCGTTCTTCGCGCCGTTCTTGTACCAAGGCTGCTGGCCGGCCTCTTTGGCCGCGGCCAGTTCACCGGGTTTGAACGGGAATTTGAAGGTCGGGATCGCCGCTTTGACGTTCTCGGCGCTGGAGACATCGCTGTCGGGCAGGTCGGCCTGTTCGCCGTTCGGACGTTCGTCCACGGGCGAGGGTGTTGGGGAAGTCATGTAAAGCTCCGGGTAATGCGGACAAGTCGGGCCCGGAGAGCGAGCCGCGAAAGGCGGCAGTATACCTGCCCGATACCGGCGCGCGTTGAGCAGATTCGATCAGCGCCGCCACTCGTCCGACAGTCATTCGGGACAAAACTGACAAGCCTGTCAGTTAGGCGTCACCTTCCTGACCGCCTCGCAACGCTATATAAGAACGATAGAAATCCCTTCGTCCTGAACCGGCCTCTCACATCCATGCACATCCAGAAAAAAACCGTCCTGCTCGTCGCGCTCCTGGTCGCCCTGGCGGCCCTCGTCCTCTGGTATGTCATGAAGCCTGCCACCGCCAAATCCGCTGCGCCCGCCGCTGTTCCGGTACGGGTTGTCAGCGTCGTGCAAAAGGATGTGCCGCGCTTTGCCAGTGGCATCGGTACCGTCCTGTCGCTGCACAGCGTGGTGATCCGCCCGCAGATCGACGGCATCCTCACCAGGCTGCTGGTCAAGGAAGGGCAACTGGTCAAGAAGGGTGACCTGCTGGCGACCATCGACGACCGTTCCATCCGCGCCAGCCTCGACCAGGCCCGGGCCCAGCTCGGCGAGAGCCAGGCGCAACTGGCGGTGGCCCAGGTCAATCTCAAGCGCTACAAATTACTCAGTGTCGACGACGGCGTATCGAAGCAGACCTACGACCAGCAACAGGCGCTGGTCAATCAGCTCAAGGCCACCGCCCAGGGCAATCAGGCGGCCATCGATTCGGCGCAGGTGCAGTTGTCCTACACCCAGATCCGCTCCCCGGTGAGCGGTCGCGTTGGCATTCGCAACGTGGACAAAGGCAATTTCCTGCGCACCAGCGACACCGAAGGCCTGTTCACCGTGACCCAGATCGACCCGATCGCGGTGGAGTTCTCCCTGCCCCAGCAAATGCTGCCCACCCTGCAACGGTTGATCGCCGCGCCCGAGCAAGCCTTGGTCAAGGCTTACATCGGTACCGATGGCACCACCGGGGATATGCTCGGTGAGGGTCGGTTGAGCCTCATCGATAACCAGATCAACGCCAACACTGGAACCCTGCGGGCCAAGGCTGAATTCCCCAACGCCGCGCAACGGCTGTGGCCAGGACAGCTGGTGACCCTGAAGATCCAGACCGCGCTCGATAAAGATGCCCTGGTGGTTCCACCCACCGTGGTCCAACGGGGCCTGGAGCAACACTTCGTCTATCGGGTCAAGGGCGACAAAGTCGAGAGTGTGCCGGTGGTGATGGTTTACCAGGACAGCGACATGCACATCATCAAAGGTGTGAACGCCGGTGATCAACTGGTGAGTGACGGCCAGTCACGGCTCAAGCCGGGCACCAGCATCCAGGTACTCAGTGATCCGCCGGCCCTGGCCAAGTCTTCGGAGCCGCAGCCATGAAGGGCCGCGGTTCGGTGTCAGCGTGGTGCATCGACCATCCCATCGCCACGGTGCTGCTGACGTTTGCCTTGGTACTGCTGGGATTCATCGCCTTTCCCAAACTGCCGGTCGCGCCATTGCCGGAGGCGGAATTCCCGACCATCCAGGTCAACGCCCAATTGCCCGGCGCCAGCCCCGAAACCATGGCTTCGTCGGTGGCGACCCCGCTGGAGGTGCAATTCAGCGCCATCCCCGGCGTCACCCAGATGACCTCCACCAGCGCCTTGGGCTCCACCAACCTGATCCTGCAGTTCAGCCTCGACAAAAGCATCGACACCGCGGCCCAGGAAGTACAGGCAGCCATCAACACCGCCGCCGGCAAACTGCCCAACGACATGCCAAACCTGCCCACCTGGCGAAAGGTCAACCCGGCCGATAGCCCGGTGCTGATCCTCAGCATCAGCTCCAGCCTGATGCCTGGCACCGAACTGAGCGACTACGTCGAAACCCTGCTGGCGCGTCAGATCAGCCAGATCGACGGCGTAGGACAAATCTATATCACCGGCCAGCAGCGTCCGGCGATCCGTGTCCAGGCCTCGGCTGACCGACTCGCCGCCATCGGCCTGACCCTGGCCGACATTCGCGTGGCCCTCCAGCAAGCCAGCCTCAACCTGGCCAAGGGCGCCCTGTACGGCGAATCGAGTGTTTCCACCCTGTCCACCAACGACCAGTTGTTCCAGCCGGAGGAGTACGGTGAGTTGATCGTGTCCTACAAGGATGGCGCACCGGTTTACCTCAAGGACATCGCCAAGGTCGTCAACGGTTCGGAAAACGCCTACGTCCAGGCCTGGTCCGACAACGAGCCGGGGGTCAACCTGGTGATCTTCCGGCAACCGGGGGCGAACATCGTCGAGACCGTCGACCGCATCCAGGCCGCCTTGCCGACACTGCAAGCCATGTTGCCCGCCGCCGTGCAGGTCAAGGTGCTGATCGACCGTACCCAGACCATCCGTGCCTCGCTGCATGAGGTGGAAATCACCTTGCTGATCGCCGTGCTGCTGGTGGTGGCGGTGATGGCCCTGTTCCTGCGCCAGTTGTCGGCGACCCTGATTGTCTCGGCGGTGCTGGGCGTGTCGCTGACCGCCAGTTTCGCCCTGATGTACGTGATGGGCTTCAGCCTGAACAACCTGACCCTGGTGGCGATCGTCATCTCGGTGGGGTTCGTGGTGGACGACGCGATTGTGGTGGTGGAGAACATCCACCGGCACCTGGAGGCCGGCGACGGCATGCGTGAGGCGGCGATCAAGGGCGCCGGCGAAATCGGGTTTACGGTGATGTCCATCAGCTTCTCGCTGATCGCCGCGTTCATTCCCTTGCTGTTCATGGGCGGCGTGGTCGGACGTCTGTTCAAGGAGTTTGCCCTGACCGCCACCTCGACCATCCTGATTTCGGTGGTGGTGTCCCTGACCCTGGCGCCGACATTGGCCGCGCTGTTCATGCGCGCCCCGGTGCATCATGCGCACACCAAGGCGGGGTTCGGCGAGCGTCTGCTGGGCTGGTATGAGCGGGGCCTGCTTCGGGCGCTGGCTCATCAGAAGCTGATGATCGGCGTGTTCGGCCTGACCCTGGCGCTGGCCGTGGTGGGCTACGTGTTCATCCCCAAGGGGTTCTTCCCGGTGCAGGACACCGGCCTGGTGCTGGGCACCAGCGAAGCCGCCGCCGATGTGTCATTCCCGGACATGGTGGCCAAGCACAAGGCCCTTGCCGAAATCGTTGCCGCCGACCCGGCAGTGCAGACCTTTTCCCATTCCGTCGGCGTCTCGGGCAACAACCAGACCATCGCCAACGGCCGCTTCTGGATCGCCCTCAAGCCTCGGGGCGAGCGTGACGTGTCGGCCAGCGAGTTCATCGACCGGATCCGCCCAAAACTGCTGAAAATCCCCGGCGTGGTGCTCTACCTCAGGGCCGGGCAGGACATCAACCTCAGCTCCGGCCCCAGCCGCGCCCAGTATCAATACGTGCTCAAGAGCAACGACGGGCCGACGCTCAACACCTGGACGCAAAAACTCACCGACAAGTTGCGGGGCAACCCGGCGTTCCGCGATATCTCCAACGACCTGCAACTGGGCGGCAGCATCACCCACATCAACATCGACCGCAGCGCGGCTGCGCGCTTCGGCCTCACCGCCAGCGATGTCGACCAGGCCCTGTACGACGCCTTCGGCCAACGGCAGATCAATGAATTCCAGACCGAGACCAACCAATACAACGTGATCCTGGAACTCGACACCGCGCAACGGGGCAAGGCCGAAAGCCTGGCGTATTTCTACCTGCGCTCGCCCTTGAGTGGGGAGATGGTGCCGCTCTCGGCCCTGGCCCGCTTCGACGCACCGAGCAGCGGCCCGCTGTCCATTGCCCACGACGGTATGTTCCCGGCCGCCAACCTGTCGTTCAACCTGGCGCCTGGCGTGGCCTTGGGAGACGCGGTGCGCATGCTCGACCAGGCCAAGAACGAGATCGGCATGCCGACTGCCATCGCCGGTAATTTCCAGGGCGCCGCCCAGGCGTTCCAGAGTTCCCTGGCCAGCCAGCCATGGCTGATCCTTGCGGCGTTGGTGGCGGTGTACATCATTCTCGGCGTGCTCTACGAGAGCTTCGTGCATCCATTGACGATCATCTCCACCTTGCCCTCAGCCGGCCTCGGCGCGCTGATCATGCTCTGGCTGTTGGGCAAGGATTTTTCAATCATGGCGCTGATCGGGCTGGTACTGCTGATCGGGATCGTCAAGAAAAACGGCATCCTGATGATCGACTTCGCCCTCGACGCCCAGCGCAATAGCGGGCTGTCGCCCCAGGAAGCGATTTTCCAGGCGTGCCTGACAAGGTTCCGCCCCATCATCATGACAACACTGGCCGCCCTGCTCGGTGCCCTGCCGCTGATGCTTGGCTACGGCCCCGGCGCGGAATTGCGCCAGCCCTTGGGCATCGCGGTGGTGGGCGGCCTGTTGGTGAGCCAGGCGCTGACGCTGTTCACCACGCCGATCATATACTTGTGGCTTGAGCGACTGTTTCATCGGCCCGTCCATTCGCCAGAATCTGCGCCGACGACGGCACAGACGTCCACAAACTGAGGCGGGGCCATGCGCGTTCTGATCATCGAAGACGAAGAAAAAACCGCGGACTACCTGCATCGCGGCCTGACCGAACAGGGCTACGCCGTGGACGTCGCGCCGGACGGCATCGAGGGGTTGCACCTGGCCCTGGAAACCGACTACGCCGTGATCGTGCTCGATGTGATGCTGCCAGGGCTGGACGGTTTCGGCGTGCTACGGGCCCTGCGTGCCCGCAAGCAGACACCGGTGATCATGCTCACGGCCCGTGAGCGGGTCGAAGACCGCATCAAGGGCCTGCGCGACGGCGCCGACGACTACCTGGGCAAGCCCTTCTCCTTTCTGGAACTGGTGGCCCGCCTGCAAGCCCTTACCCGCCGCAGTGGCGGCCATGAACCGGTGCAAGTGAGCATCGCCGACCTGTGGATCGACCTGATCAGCCGCAAGGCCACTCGCGCGGGTCAACGCCTGGACCTGACGGCCAAGGAGTTTTCCCTGCTCAGCGTCCTGGCCCGTCGCCAAGGCGAAATCCTCTCGAAAACCGCCATCGCCGAAATGGTCTGGGACATCAACTTCGACAGCGATGCCAACGTGGTGGAAGTGGCGATCAAACGCCTGCGGGCCAAGCTCGATGGGCCGTTCGAGCAAAAGCTGCTGCACACCATCCGCGGGATGGGCTATGTGCTGGAGAGTCGAAGCAATGACCTTCCCTAACAGCATCGCCTTGCGCCTGAGCGGCCTGTTCACGCTGGTGGCGGCGCTGGTGTTCCTGTTGATCGGCGGGGCGTTGTATCAGCAGGTCGGCAAAGGCCTTGGCCTGTTGCCCGAAGCCGAGCTCGACGCCCGCTACAGTGTCCTCGAGTCGACTGTCGGCCGTTATGGCACGCCTGAGCACTGGGTGAAAATCAACAACAAACTGCGTTTGCTGGGCGAGGAGGACAAGCGCATCCACTTCTGGATCGTCAGCGGCGATCCGCGCTTTGAATATGGCGATCCCGATCCGCAGATCCGTGCCTTTGCCGAAGGGCCGCTGGGCAAACGTGACCTGACGCTGCCAGAGCGGCACTACCCCATGAAAGTACTGGTAAGCCAGTTCCCCGCCAAGGACCAACGCCCGCCACTGCGCTTCATGATCGGGATCGACACCGAGACGTTCTACCAGACCCAGCATCATCTGCTGGTGGCGCTGGTGAGCCTGGCGATTGTCGGTGTGCTGCTGGCTTCTTTGCTGGGTTATTGGGTGGCGCGCATCGGCCTCAAGCCATTGATCAAACTGTCCGATGAGGCCCGGCGCCTGACCCCGCCCCGCCTGTCCGGGCGCTTGCGGCTGTCACCGCTGCCGCCGGAGCTCAGTCAGTTCGTCAGCTCCTTCAATGCCACCCTCGACCGGGTCGAACAGGCGTACTCACGGCTGGAGTCGTTCAACGCCGACGTTGCCCATGAGCTGCGCTCGCCCCTGACCAACCTGATCGGCCAGACCCAGGTGGCACTGACCCGCGGGCGTTCGGCCGAGCATTACTTCGAAGTGTTGCAGTCAAACCTCGAGGAGCTGGAGCGGCTGCGTTCTATCATCAACGACATGCTGTTCCTGGCCAGCGCAGACCAGGGCAGCAAAGCCACCAAACTGACCAGCACCTCCCTGGCCGGTGAAGTGGCAACCACCCTCGACTACCTGGACTTCATCCTCGAAGACGCCCAGGTTCAGGTCCGGGTCAGCGGCGACGCCCAAGCCAACATCGAGATCGCCCATCTGCGCAGGGCATTGATCAACCTGCTGAGCAACGCCGTACAGCACACCGCACCGGGACAAGTGATCGACGTGCGCATCGAAGCTCTCGGCGACCAGATCACGCTCGGCGTCACCAACCCCGGCGAGCCGATCGCCGATGAACACCTGCCGCGCCTGTTTGAACGCTTCTATCGGGTCGATGCTTCTCGCGCCAACAGTGGCGCCAACCACGGATTGGGGCTGGCGATTGTCAAAGCGATTGCACTGATGCACGGCGGGGATGTGTTCGTGACTAGTGACCGGGGCATCAACACCTTCGGGATCCGCTTGCCAGCCTGACGCCCGAAGGCCGTGACGGTACTCAAACGATCTTTTTCCAGACAGTTGAATGCTGGGCGAAAGCCGACTGGCTCAAAATCAACAAATCGTCCGAACGTGGCCCGAACTTTTGCCGACAACTGCACGTTATTGCGCGAACACCGATTGCCCGCTCTCCCTGATCCAAGCACAATCTGCAAAAGGCCAGCATCTGGCTCATTGCCAGTTATGCAATCCTTTGGGACGGAACCCAGCCACATGACAATGCAGACATCGGAACCATGAGCGCGAGCAGTGCGACACCTGGTAACAACCCGCTTTCGATACGTTCGGAACGGGCACTCGTGCTGGCCAGCTCACTGGTGGTCATTGCTATCCTGAGCATCGTGACCTTCCTGTTGATCAGCGAACACACCAGCGCCCGGCAGGCCGCTACACGTGCGGCAAGCAATATCGTGCAACTGATCGACGCCGACGTACTGCGCAATGTGGAGCTCTACGATCTGTCGCTGCAAGGCTTGGTTGCCGCCGCCAAACGCGACGACCTGAAGGACGTTTCGCCTTCAATTCGCCACCTCGCCCTCTTCGACCGCGCCACCGCCGCCCCCTATAAAGGCGACATCCTGCTGCTCGACAAGCGCGGCGATGTGGTCGCCGATTCCGCCTCGATTGAGCCACGAAAGGGCAACTACGCCGACCGGGAATATTTCCAGTCCCATGTCCAGGACCCGAGCCCGGGCATGAAGATCAGTCGCCCGTTCCGCTCCAGAAGCGCCGCGCAGGACTGGCGCATCAGTTTCAGCTACCGAGTGAGCGACGAGCGGGGCGAGTTCATGGGCGTGGCCGAGGCCGCGATGCGTTTGAACTATTTCAACCAATTGTTCAAGAGCCTGAACATCGGTCATGGCGGCACCGTCAACCTGGTCAGCCGAGACGGCATTCTATTGGCGCAAGAGCCGCCCTTGGCCGAAGACCTGACGGGCAAGGACTTCAGTAATCGGCCGAACTTCGTACGCATCCTGCGCGAAGGCAACGGCAGCTTCACCAGCGTGTCCGGTCAGGATCAGAAGCCGCGTCTGTACACCTTTTCCCAGGTGGGCGACTTGCCGTTGATCGTCGTGGTCGCGCTCTCGTCCCAGGAAGTCTTTGCTTCATGGCAACGTACGGCGCTACTGGTCAGCGGGGCTACCGGCGCGCTGTGCATCGGCTTGCTCTGGCTCACCTGGCTGCTGCGCCGCGAACTGAAGCGCCGCCACGCCGCTGAGCGGGAACTGGCCCGAAGAGCGTCCGTGGACTCGTTGACAGGCCTGGCCAACCGCCGGACCTTGGACGAAACGCTGCAACAGGAATGGCTACGGGCCCAACGCTCAGGCCAGCCTCTGTCGGTCATGATGATTGATGCCGACCACTTCAAGGCGTTCAATGATCGTCATGGCCACCAAGGCGGTGACGAGGCATTGCGAACCCTGGCGCAGTTGATCGGCAAGCACGTCCGCCGACCAGCCGACCTGGCAGCGCGCTACGGCGGTGAGGAGTTCTCGGTGGTACTGCCGGAAACCACCACCGCCGGAGCCTTTACCATGGCCCAGAACATTCGCGAAGCGGTGGAGCAATTGCCACCCGCTCTCGACGATGATGATCCCATGACGGTCAGCATCGGCATCGCCACTTGGGCACAAGGGCCGTATGACGAACTCGAACAACTCCTGTTCGCCGCCGACAAGGCGCTGTACCAGGCCAAGGCCACCGGGCGCAATCGTGTGGTCTGTGCGATGTGACACCGGAGCACCCAAGGCTATGGAGATGGTGTCTCTGTGGCGAGGGAGCTTGCTCCCGCTGGGCTGCGAAGCAGCCCCAAACAGGCCTGGCCAGTAAATCTGGTACACCGTGGTGCCAGGTTTCAGGGCCGCTGCGCGCCCCAGCGGGAGCAAGCTCCCTCGCCACAAGTACTCACCTGCCCTCAGGAAACAGCCATAAAAAAAGGCCACCCGAAGGCAGCCCTTAAAAACTAGAGAGGTTTTTGCTTACACGGCCGCAACAGGGCGCATGTAAGAGATTGGCGCGGTGCTGGCGTCTTCGAACGTCACGACTTCCCAAGCGTCTTTCTGCTCAATCAACTTGCGCAGCAGCTGGTTGTTCAGTGCATGACCGGACTTGAAGCCCCTAAACTCACCAATCAGGCTATTGCCCAGGAGGTAGAGGTCGCCGATTGCATCGAGGATCTTGTGCTTGACGAATTCGTCTTCATAACGAAGGCCGTCTTCGTTCAACACACCATCGGAATCGACCACGATCGCGTTTTCGACACTGCCGCCGAGTGCGAGGTTGTGCTTGCGCAGGTACTCGATATCACTCATGAAACCAAAGGTACGGGCGCGACTGACTTCTTTGACGAACGAAGTACTGGAAAAGTCCACGCTTGCACTCTGGGTACGGTCACGGAAAACCGGGTGATCGAAATCGATCTCGAAGCTCACCTTGAAGCCTTCGAAAGGGACAAAAGTGGCGCGCTTGTCGCCATCTTCCACAGTCACTTCCCGCAGGATGCGGATGAACTTCTTAGCGGCGTCCTGCTCTTCCAGGCCAGCCGATTGAATCAGGAATACGAAGGGTCCGGCACTGCCATCCATGATCGGGACTTCGGACGCGGAGAGCTCGACGTAGGCGTTATCGATGCCCAGGCCAGCCATGGCCGAGAGCAAATGCTCCACCGTGTCCACTCGGGTGTCACCGTTGACCAACGTGGTCGACATAGTGGTTTCACCAACGTTTTCCGCGCGAGCAGGAATCTGCACCACAGGGTCGAGGTCGGCACGACAAAACACAATGCCGGTATCGATAGGCGCGGGCTTGAGGGTCAGGTAGACCTTCTCGCCGGAGTGCAAGCCGACACCTGTGGCACGGATAATATTCTTCAGGGTGCGTTGTTTAATCATGGCATGGGCCGCTTCAGCGCAAATTGCGAACTGGTATCAACAAAGGCTGGCGATGATAGCAGACCAGACCTTTGCTGAACACCAATCACCCGTATCCCCCTGATACATTTCATCAATCGGCCTGACGACGCAGGAATGCCGGGATGTCCAGGTAATCCAGATCGTCTTGCGGATTCATCTTCGCGGCAGTCGCAGCACCGGCCTGGGCCTGGTTGCGCATGACGGTCGGACGGTCCAGGTCACGGTAGTTCACCGCTGGCGCTTCCTGACGGGCAGACGCTTGTTGTTGCGGTTGCGAAGCCATGGAGGTGTGAACGGTATTGTCGATGACCTTTACAGGTTTCTCGATTTTCGCGCCCAGACCGGTGGCAACCACGGTCACGTGCAACTCGTCGCGCATGTCCGGATCGATAACGGTACCGACCTTGACCATCGCGTGCTCGGAAGCGAAGGCTTCGATGATGCTACCCACGTCGGAGTACTCACCCAGGGACAGGTCAGGACCGGCGGTGATGTTCACCAGGATGCCGCGTGCACCTTGCAGGTTCACGTCTTCGAGCAACGGGTTGCGAATGGCCGCTTCGGTGGCCTCGCGTGCGCGGTTCGGACCGCTGGCGCAGCCAGTGCCCATCATCGCCATGCCCATTTCGCTCATGACAGTCCGTACGTCGGCAAAGTCGACGTTGATCATGCCCGGACGCTTGATGATGTCGGAGATACCGCGAACGGCACCGGCCAGTACATCGTCAGCCTTGGCGAAAGCCGACAGCAGGCTTGCGTCCTTGCCGAGGATGGTCAGCAGCTTCTCGTTAGGGATAGTGATCAACGAGTCGACGCTTTCAGACAGCAGACGGATACCTTCGTCGGCGATCTGCATACGCTTGCGACCTTCGAACGGGAACGGACGAGTCACCACCGCAACGGTGAGAATCCCCATTTCCTTGGCCACTTCGGCAATGATCGGCGCCGCACCGGTACCGGTACCGCCGCCCATGCCTGTGGTGATGAACACCATGTTGGTGCCCTGGAGGACTTCGGCAATGCGCTCACGGTCTTCGAGAGCGGCCTGACGACCGACTTCAGGGTTGGCGCCGGCGCCCAGGCCTTTGGTTACGCCAGTGCCCAGTTGCAGGATGGTCCGCGCGCCGATGGATTTCAGCGCCTGGGCATCAGTGTTGGCGCAGATGAATTCAACGCCTTCAATGTTGCTCTTGACCATGTGGTTGACAGCGTTGCCGCCGCCACCGCCGACACCGATTACTTTGATAACCGGGCTAGCGGGGATGTTGTCTACGAGTTCGAACATTTTCCCTCTCCTTACATTCTCTAGTTTTTTTCGCCTACTGCGTTTTTTACCGCCTTCCAGCGCCAAGCCTGAAACCTGCCGCGTGAAGCTTTGAACCTGTGTTAAAAATTGCCTTTCACCCAAGCCTGGAGCCGCTCGAAAAGCGGTGCCTTCGGCTCGTCGTTGCTGTAGCTGTCGCGGCTGCCTATCCCTGAGAACGAAATCCCGTCGGACTGCTTCTGCAGGCCGTACATCAACAGGCCAACGCCGGTGGAATAGATCGGGTTGCGGACCACGTCATCCAGGCCCTTGACGCCATGGGGCACGCCCAGGCGCACCGGCATGTGGAAAATCTCTTCGGCCAGCTCGACCGCGCCTTCCATCTTCGACGTACCGCCGGTCAGCACGATGCCGGCCGGGATCAGGTCTTCGTAGCCACTGCGGCGCAGTTCGGCCTGGATCAGCGTGAACAGCTCGTCGTAACGCGGCTCGACCACTTCGGCCAGGGCCTGGCGGGACAGCTCGCGCGGCGGACGGTCGCCAACGCTTGGCACCTTGATGGTTTCACCGGCACCGGCCAGTTTCGCCAGGGCACAGGCGTAGCGGATCTTGATTTCCTCGGCGTACTGGGTCGGGGTACGCAGCGCCATGGCGATGTCGTTGGTCACCTGGTCACCGGCAATCGGGATCACCGCCGTGTGACGAATGGCACCTTCGGTGAAGATCGCGATGTCGGTGGTACCGCCGCCGATGTCCACCAGGCACACGCCCAGCTCTTTCTCGTCGTCGGTCAGCACCGAGTAGGCCGAGGCCAGTTGCTCGAGGATGATGTCGTCGATTTCCAGGCCGCAGCGGCGCACGCATTTTTCAATGTTCTGCGCGGCGTTCACCGCGCAGGTGACCACGTGGACCTTGGCTTCCAGGCGCACACCGGACATGCCCAGGGGCTCACGTACGCCTTCCTGGTTATCGATCACGTAATCCTGCGGCAGGGTGTGCAGCACACGCTGGTCGGCCGGGATCGCCACGGCCTGGGCCGCGTCGAGCACGCGCTCAAGGTCCGCGGAGCTGACTTCGCGATCACGAATCGCCACGATGCCGTGGGAGTTCAGGCTGCGGATGTGATTGCCCGCCACGCCGACGAACGCCGAGTGGATCCGGCAACCGGCCATCAGCTGCGCTTCTTCGATGGCGCGCTGGATCGATTGCACGGTGGACTCGATGTTCACCACCACGCCTTTTTTCAAGCCACGGGACGGATGGGTACCGATCCCGACGATGACCAGCGTGCCGTCGTCCGCGACCTCGCCTACCAGCGCTACCACCTTGGAAGTGCCGATATCCAGACCGACGATCATTTTTCCGCTTTGCACGTTTGCCATGGGTCCTGCCTCTTCTTAATTCTTCGCGACGGCGGGTACGGCCGTCGTGGGCGCTACAGGTTCCCGCCAGCCAACAGCCAGGCCGTTGGCGTAGCGCAGATCGATGCGCGCGATGTTCGTAATCTGTTCTTTAAGCGTCTTGTCATAGATGGCAATGAAACGGCGCATCTTTTCCACCAGGTTGCCGCGACCGAGCAGCAGCTCGATACCCGGGCCCGAGCTGCCCGCGCCAGTGGTCAGGAACCAGCTGCCGCGCTCACGCAATTCCAGGCGCGCGATGGAGAAGCCCAGTGGCCGCAACATCTGACTCAACACCTGGTATTGCTGCATCACTTTCTGCTGGGCCCGTTGAGGACCGAACAGTTGTGGCAAATGTTCGTAGTTCGCCAGTTCCCGCGGCGTGAACGCCTGGCCCTGGTTGTTCAGCAACGACTCGTCGCCCCAACGGGCCACCGGCAGTTGTTCTTCCAGCCGAATAGAAACCTGGTCAGGCCATACCCGGCGCACTTCCGCATGGGCGATCCAGGGCATCTGCTCCAGTTCCTTGCGCATGCCCGCCAGGTCAATGGTGAAGAAGCTCGACGCCACGAACGGCGCAATCCGCTGCTGCACCGCTTGCTGGCTGATGTAGCTCAGGTCGCCCTGGACGTTGATCCTGGCAATCGGCCGGTCGGCATAAGGCAGCAACCGCTGGGCGCCTTCATACGTACCGAACCCCAACACCACCAGCAGCACCGGCCAGAACAGGCTCTTGAGAAAGCCAAAATTGGCTTTCGGCAGACGCGCCGACATCGGCTCCTTGGCCACCATTCGGCTGGCACCCCGCGGCACCGGCTTGCGACCGGGTGCGGATGGCTGATGACGAAGCGATGCGCCTTGCATGCTTAACCTCTTGGCTCTTGAGAGCCGACACTGGCGGCCAGGATCGACAGCACCAGTTGCTGGAAATCCAAACCGGCGGCGCGGGCCGCCATCGGTACCAGGCTGTGATCGGTCATGCCGGGGGCGGTGTTGACTTCCAGGAACCAGAACTGCCCATCGGCGTCCTGCATCACATCTGCCCGGCCCCAACCGGCGATACCCAGCGCCTCACAGGCCTTGGCCGTGAGGTCCATCAGTTCTTTTTCCTTGGTGCTGTCCAGCCCGCAAGGAATGCGGTACTGGGTATCGTTGGCGACGTATTTGGCGTCGTAGTCGTAGAACGTGTGCGGTGTGCCCAGCGCAATCGGGGGCAACACTTGGTCACGCAGGGTGGCGATGGTGAACTCTGGACCGGTGATCCATTGCTCGACCAACACTTGCGAATCGTAGGAACTGGCGTCTTTCCATGCCGCGGTCAACTCAGGCAGCGAACTCACTTTCGCCATGCCGATACTTGAACCTTCATGGGCCGGTTTGACGATCAAAGGGAAGCCCAGTTCCGTGGCCGCCGAAATACAATCGGCCTCGGACGCCAGCACGGCGTGACGGGGCGTAGGAATGCCGAGGCTGTGCCAGACCTGCTTGGTGCGCAGTTTGTCCATCGCCAGGGCAGACGCCAGGATCCCGCTGCCGGTGTAGGGAATGCCCAGGCATTCGAGCAGGCCCTGCATGCTGCCGTCTTCACCGCCGCGGCCGTGAAGAATGATGAACGCGCGGTCGATCTTCTCGCTCAGCAGGCGCTGCAGGAAGTCGTCGCCCACGTCGATACCGAAGGCGTCGACACCGGCGCTTTGCAGAGCTTGCAATACGGCGTTGCCGGACTTGAGGGACACCTCGCGCTCGGCGCTCTTGCCACCGAACAGCACCGCAACGCGGCCGAAGGCTTTCGGGTCAAGGGTCGAGACCAGGTTGGCGTAGGCAGCAGTCATTTCAGTTTCCCCTCGCTGGAGGCCACGATTGCTCCGGCGAATAACGGACTTTTCAACAGTTTCGGGGCCAGGCCACCGATGTCACCGGCGCCTTGGCACAACAGGATGTCGCCCGCGCGCAACAGCGGCTTGACCAGCGGTGCCAACTCCACGCCGCGCTCGATGTAGATCGGGTCCAACTGACCGCGCTGGCGGATGCTGTGGCACAGCTGACGGCTGTCGGCCCCCGGGATCGGCTCTTCACCGGCCGGATAGACTTCCATCAACAGCAACACGTTGGCGTCGGCCAGCACCTGGACGAAATCGTCATACAGGTCGCGAGTGCGGCTGTAGCGGTGCGGCTGGTAGACCATCACCAGGCGCCGATCCGGCCAACCACCGCGCACGGCCTTGATCACTGCCGCGACTTCGGTCGGGTGGTGGCCATAGTCGTCCACCAGCATCACGTTGCCGCCGTCCACCGGCAGTTCGCCGTAGACCTGGAAGCGTCGGCCCACGCCCTGGAACCCGGACAGGCCCTGGACAATGGCTTCATCGCTGACGCCTTCATCGGTGGCGATGCAAATGGTCGCCAACGCGTTGAGCACGTTGTGGTTGCCGGGCATGTTCACCGACACATCCAGCGGCTCGCGATCAGGACGCAACACGGTGAAGAACGTCTGCATGCCCTGCTGGCGCACGTTGATGGCGCGCACGTCGACGTCTTCGCCGAAACCGTAGGTCACGGTCGGACGCTTGATCAGCGGCAGGATTTCACGCACCACCGGGTCGTCCAGGCACACCACCGCCAGACCGTAGAACGGCAGGTTGTGCAGGAACTCGACGAAGGTTTTCTTCAGTTTGTTGAAGTCACCGTCGTAGGTCGCCATGTGGTCGGCGTCGATGTTGGTCACCACCGCCACCAGCGGTTGCAGGTGCAGGAAGCTCGCATCGCTCTCGTCGGCTTCGGCAATCAGGTAACGGCTGGTGCCCAACTGGGCATTGGTGCCCGCGGCATTCAGACGGCCACCGATCACGAAGGTCGGGTCCAAGCCACCGGCGGCGAACACCGAAGCGATCAGGCTGGTGGTGGTGGTCTTGCCGTGGGTACCGGCGACGGCGATGCCGTGGCGGTAGCGCATCAGCTCGGCCAGCATCTCGGCCCGAGGCACCACGGGAATGCGGCGTTCCAGAGCGGTGGCGACTTCCGGGTTGGAAGTGTTCACGGCGCTGGAGACCACCAGCACGTCGGCATTGGCAGCGTTCTCGGCGCGGTGGCCAATGAAAATCTGGGCGCCAAAGGATTCCAGGCGCTCGGTCACCGGGGACGCCTTGAGGTCCGAGCCGGAGACTTCATAGCCCAGGTTCAGCAACACTTCGGCGATCCCGCACATGCCGACGCCGCCGATACCGACGAAGTGGATGCGGCGAATACGGCGCATTTCCGGGTGCGGCATGGCTTTGCGATTCTCAACCATGGGCCACCTCCAGGCAGGTATCGACCACTTGGGCCGTAGCATCGGGTTTGGCCAGGCGGCGGGCGGCGCGGGCCATGTCTTCAAGTCGTTGCGGCTGCATCAAAACCTCTGTCAGGCGGGCGGCAAGATCCGCGGCGCCAGTCGTTCTTTGCGGCATCAGGAAGGCTGCGCCTTCACGGGCCAAATAATCGGCATTGCGGGTCTGGTGATCGTCGATAGCGTGGGGCAAAGGCACCAGCATCGAGGGCAGACCGGCAGCAGCCAGTTCGCTGATGGTCAACGCGCCTGCGCGGCAGACCACCAGGTCGGCCCAGCCATAGGCTTGGGCCATGTCTTTGATGAAAGGCTGCACTTGCGCCTCGACGCCTGCGGCGCGGTAGCGCTCGGCGGTCACTTCATCGTGGTTCTTGCCAGCCTGGTGAAACACTTCCGGCCGCAGTTCGGGGGCGACCTGCGACAAGGCTTCGGGCAGCAATTTGTTCAACGGCTCTGCCCCCAGGCTTCCACCCAGGATCAGCAAACGCGCCTTGCGTCCAGCCAGGGCTGGGCGCGGTGTCTCGAGGAACAGCTCGGTACGCACCGGATTACCGGTGGTGCGGCGGCTGCCCGACAGGGTAAAGGTGTCGGGAAAGGCTTCACAGACCCGGGCGGCCAACGGCACCAGTAACCGATTGGCGGTACCGGCCACGGCGTTCTGTTCATGAACGATCACCGGCACACCGGCCAATTTCGCCGCAACCCCGCCAGGACCCGTCACATAGCCGCCAAACCCCACCACACAGACCGGCCGCAACCGACGGATGATCGCCCGAGCCTGCCAAATCGACTTGAGCAGCATCAGCGGCGCCTTGAGCAACGACAGCTTGCCCTTGCCCCGCAGGCCGCTGGCGTCGATCCGGTGCAGCTCCAGGCCGGCGCCGGGTACCAGTTCATTCTCGATGCCCCGTGGCGTACCCAGCCAGTGCACGGTGTAGCCGCGCGCCTGGAACTCGCGGGCACAAGCCAGCGCCGGGAATACATGCCCGCCGGTACCGCCCGCCATGATCAGCACGTTAGCGCCCATGAGTCGGCTCCTCGGCGAAGTCGCTCTCTTGGAACTCCATCTCCTCGCTGCCCAGATGGGTTCGACTCTCCCATTCGATGCGCAGCAACAAGCCGAGACAGGCACAGCAGATCACCAGGGAGCTGCCGCCATAACTGAGGAACGGCAGGGTCAGGCCCTTGGTCGGCAACAGGCCGACGTTCACGCCGATGTTGATCAGGAATTGACCGATCCACAGGAACGACAAGCCATAGGCCACGTAGGCCGCGAAATACTGCTTGGCCTTCTCGGCCCACAAACCGATGTACATCCCGCGCACACAAACGAACACGAACAGGGCAACGGTGCACAACGAGCCCACCACACCCAGCTCTTCGGCCAGGACCGAGAACACGAAGTCGGTGTGGGCCTCGGGCAGGTAGAACTGCTTCTGCACGCTGTTGCCCAGGCCCACGCCCAGCCATTCGCCGCGACCGAAGGCGATCAGCGCCTGGGTCAGTTGGTAGCCGGAGCCGAACTGGTCGGCCCACGGGTCGGTGAAGGTAATCAGACGCGCCATCCGATAGGGTTGCGCCTGCACCAGCACGGTCACCGCGCCCACCGCCAGCGCCACCATCAGGGTGAAACGGAACAGCCCGACGCCGCCAAGGAACAACATTGCCGCCGCCGCGCCCATCATCACCACCGTGGCGCCGAAGTCCGGCTCCATCAACAGCAGGCCTGCCATCGGCAGCAATACGATGAACGGCTTGAAAAACCCCATCCAGCTCTCGCGTACTTCTTTCTGGCGACGCACCAGGTAACCGGCGAGGTAGATCACCACGAAGACCTTGGCGATTTCCGACGGCTGTACGTTGAAGAAGCTGAAGCCAATCCAGCGCATCGAACCGTTGACCTCGCGGCCGATGCCCGGCAACAGCACCATCACCAGCAGGCCGAAGGCACCGAGCAGCATCATCCAGCCCAGGCGCTGCCAGGTGGCGATCGGCACCATCATGGTGACGATGCACGCGGCCAGGCCGATCACCAGGTAAATCAGGTGGCGGATCATGTGATAAAGCGTGTTGCCCGACTGCACGGCCGCCACTTCCGACGACGCGGACGTGATCATCACCAGGCCCAGGCCCAGCAATGCCAGGCAACCGACAAGCATCGGGAAATCCAGGTCGATGCCGCGCCCGGTGATCAACGGCGACGGGTACGGCTTGATGATATTCATCAGGCTCATGCCAAGTCCTCCACGGCCCGGGCGAACAGCTGCCCGCGCTCTTCGTAGTTCTTGAACATGTCGAAACTGGCGCAGGCCGGCGACAACAGCACCGCATCGCCCGGCTGAGCCAAGGCGCGGCATTGCTGCACCGCTTCGTCCAGCGAACCGACACGAACCAGCGGCACGGCATCGCCGAGTGACTGAGCGATCAACTCGCGGTCGCGGCCCATCAGCACCACGGCACGGCAGTTGGCCGCCACCGGATCGCGCAGGTCCTTGAAGTCGGCACCCTTGCCGTCGCCACCGGCGATCAGCACAAGCTCGCCTTCAATGTCCGCACCCAGCCCTTCGATAGCGGCCAGTGCGGCACCGACGTTGGTGGCCTTGGAATCGTTGTACCAAGCCACGCCATCGAGGTCGCGCACCCACTGGCAACGGTGTTCGAGGCCGGCAAACGTACGCAGGGCCGAAAGCATGGCGTCGAACGGCAGGCCGACCGCATGCCCAAGGGCCAGGGCCGCCAGGGCGTTGGCTTGGTTGTGGGCGCCGCGAATCTTCAGTTCGCGCACCGGCATCAGGTTCTGGAATTCGAAGGCCAGGTATTTCTCGCCATGCTCTTCGCGCAACCCGAAGCCTTTGAAATCCGGAATGCCCAGGCCGAAGGACCAGCATGGCAGGCCTTCGCCCAGCAGCGGACGGGTCAGGGCGTCCTGGCGGTTGAACACCACTTGCCGGGCACCACGGAAGATCCGGTGCTTGGCCAGGTGATAAGCCGGCAGGCCGCTGTAGCGATCCATGTGGTCTTCGCTGACGTTGAGCACGGTCGCCACTTCGGCGCCCAGGTGATCGGTGGTTTCGAGCTGGAAGCTCGACAACTCCATCACGTACAACTCGACGTCATCACTGAGCAGGTCCAGCGCCGGGGTACCGAGGTTGCCACCCACGGCGACACGCTTGCCGGCCGCAGCGGCCATCTCACCCACCAGGGTGGTGACGGTGCTCTTGGCGTTGGAACCGCTGATGGCGATGATCGGCGCCTTGGCGTTACGCGCGAACAGCTCGATGTCGCCGGACAGTTTCACGCCACGAGCAGCCGCCGCCTGCAGGGCCGGAGTCGCCAGGGCCAGGCCGGGGCTCACGTAGAGCTCATCGGCGCGACACAGGAATTCGACGTCCAGCTCGCCACAACGCACGTCCACCTGTGGATAGTCACGCCGCAGCGTGGCCAGCTCAGGCGGATTTTCCCGCGTATCGGCCACGGCAAACGACACGCCCCGGTTCGCCAGGAAGCGAACCAGGGACATGCCGCTCTTGCCGAGGCCGACAACGATGCGGAAGTGGTCAGAAGCGATCAGGGACACTCGTTCTACCTCAGCTTCAGGGTGGCAAGGCCGACCAGGACCAGAATCACGGTGATGATCCAGAAACGGACGATCACACGCGGCTCGGGCCAGCCCTTGAGTTCAAAGTGGTGGTGGATCGGCGCCATGCGGAATACGCGGCGGCCGGTCAATTTAAAGGAGGCAACCTGAATGACGACTGACAGGGTCTCCATCACGAACACACCGCCCATGATGAACAGGACGATTTCCTGGCGAACGATGACTGCGATGGTGCCCAGGGCTGCGCCCAGCGCCAACGCGCCGACGTCGCCCATGAAGACTTGCGCCGGATAGGTGTTGAACCACAGGAAGCCCAGGCCGGCACCGATCAGCGCGCCGCAGAACACAATCAGCTCGCCCGCCCCCGGCACATAGGGAATCAGCAGGTATTCAGCGAATTTCACGTTGCCCGACAGGTAGCAGAAGATCCCCAGCGCGCCACCTACCATCACCGTCGGCATGATCGCCAGGCCGTCGAGGCCGTCGGTGAGGTTGACCGCGTTGCTCGAACCGACGATCACCAGGTAGGTCAGCACGATGAAGCCTGCGCCCAGCGGGATGGTGTAGTCCTTGAGCATTGGCAGGATCAGGGTGGTTTCCACCGGCGAGGCGGCGGTCATATAAAGGAAGACCGCCGCGCCGAGACCGAACACCGACTGCCAGAAATATTTCCAGCGACTTGGCAGCCCACGGGAGTTCTTCTCGATCACCTTGCGATAATCGTCGACCCAGCCGATGGCGCCGAAGAGCAAAGTCACCAGCAGCACGACCCAGACGTAACGGTTCGCCAGGTCGGCCCAGAGCAAGGTACTGATGCCAATGGACGACAGGATCAGCGCGCCGCCCATGGTCGGGGTGCCGGATTTGGACAGGTGCGACTGTGGACCGTCGTTACGCACCGACTGACCGATCTGCAGGCTCTGCAACGTGCGGATCATCCACGGGCCCAGGAACAGCGACAACGACAGCGCGGTCAGTACACCCAGGATCCCGCGCAGGGTCAGGTACTGGAAGACCGCGAAGCCTTTGTGGAACTGTTGCAGGTACTCCGCTAGCAGCAGCAGCATTAATGTTTCTCCATACGGGTGCCGCACAGCGCCGCGACGATGTTTTCCATCGCTGCACTGCGTGAGCCCTTGATCAATAAAGTGGTGTTCGGGTCTTGCTCGGCGCCCAAGGCCTGGATCAGCTCGGCCTGAGTGGTGAAATGCTGTGCGTGCTCGCCAAACGCGGCGACCGCGTGGGCCATCATCGGGCCAACGGCATACAACGCATCGACTTTGCCGCGGGCATAGGCACCGACATCGTGGTGGCCCTGCTGCGCCCACTCGCCCAGTTCGCCGATATCCCCCAGCACCAGCACGGTACGTCCGGAGAAACCGGCAAGGATATCCACCGCGGCGCACATGGACGTCGGGTTGGCGTTGTAGGTGTCGTCGATCACACGCATGCCGTTGCTGGCCAGTTGCGCGACGGAGCGCCCCTTGACCGGCTGCACCGCGTTCAGCCCGGCGACGATGCCTGGCAGCGACACGCCCAATGCATGGGCGGCAGCTGCCGCCGCCAGGGCATTGGCAACGTTATGGGTGCCGAGCAGATTCAATTGGACCCGCTCGGCACCGTCGGGGCTGTGCAGGTTGAAGGCCGGGCAACCACGGGCATCGCGGTCCAGGTCACTGGCGTAGAAATTCGCGGCGAGGTTGCTCAGGGCAAAGGTCAGCACCTTGCGTTCACCCGCACGGGCCTTCCAGGTTTCGAACGCCTTGTCATCGAGATTCAGCACGGCGACGCCATCGGCATCCAGCCCTTCGATGATCTCGCCCTTGGCCTCGACGATTTTTTCCGGGCCACCGAACTCGCCGACGTGAGCGGTGCCAGCGTTGTTGAGCACCGCCACGTGGGGCTTGGTCATGCCCACGGTGTAGGCAATTTCGCCGAGCCGCGACGCGCCCAGTTCGATGACGGCGGCAGTGTGTTCCGGCGCCAGTTCGAGCAAGGTCAGCGGCACGCCGAGGTCGTTGTTCAGGTTGCCACGGGTCGCCAACACCGGGCCGCGGGTGCGCAGGATGCTGGCAAGCATTTCCTTGACGGTCGTCTTGCCGCTGGAGCCGGTGATGGCCGCGACCGGCTTGTCAAACGCGGCGCGGTTCAGCGCGCCCAGTTGGCCCAAGGCCTGACGGGTGTCAGCGACCAGCAACTGCGGCAGGGTACTGTTGGTCACTTCCCGCTCGACCAGCGCTGCGACCGCGCCTTTGGCGGCGACTTCGTTCAAGTAGTCGTGACCGTCAAAACGCGGTCCGGCCAGGGCGACGAACAGCTGCCCCGGAGCAATGGCCCGGCTGTCGATGCTGACCCCGTCGAAGCTGGCGTCCGCGGCGATGAGGCGCGCATTCAGGGTGTTGGTCAGTTCGCTGAGTTTCAGGGCCTTAAGCATGGGCCACCTCCCACGCCGTCAGAGCGTGATCGGCTTCCACCAGGTCGGAGAAAGCATGGCGTTGGCCATTGATTTCCTGATAGTCCTCGTGCCCCTTGCCAGCCAGGACGATCACATCGTCCGCCGAAGCGCTGGCGATCAACTCGGCAATCGCCTGGCCGCGACCTGCCACGAACTTAACGTTGTCCACCGCCGAGAAGCCAGCGCGGATGTCGTCGAAAATCTGCAGCGGGTCTTCGGTGCGCGGGTTGTCATCGGTGACCAGTACACCGTCTGCCAGTCGCTCGACCACTTCAGCCATCAACGGACGCTTGCCCCGATCGCGATCGCCACCGCAGCCGAACAGGCACAGCAACTTGCCTTTGGCGTGAGGCCGCAGGGCCGTCAAGACTTTCTCCAGCGCATCGGGGGTATGGGCGTAGTCGACCACCACCAGTGGTTGCGTACCGCCACCCAAACGCTGCATGCGACCGGCCGGGCCTTCGAGCTTCGGCAGGACCTTGAGGATTTCGTCCAACGCATAGTCCAGGCCAAGCAAGGCGCCGATGGCGGCCAATACGTTGCTCAGGTTGAAGCGACCCAGCAAGGTACTGCGCAGGTGATGCTCGCCCTGGGGCGTGACCAGCGTGGCGCGTACGCCTTCGTCATTGAACTGCGCCTGGCGTACATAAAGGTAGGCGCAGGCGTCTTCCAGGCTGTAGGTGATCAACCGCGACTCACGCTTGTCAGCGGCCAGCTGCCGGCCAAACTCGTCATCGATGTTGATGACCCGGCACTTCAAGTCATTCCAGGCAAACAGCTTGGCCTTGGCTTCGCCATAGGCCTGCATGGTGCCGTGGTAATCCAAGTGATCCCGGGACAGGTTGGTCAGCACCGCGACGTCAAAGGCCAGCGCGGTTACACGTCCCTGGTCCAGGCCGTGGGAAGAAACTTCCATGGCAACGGCCTTGGCACCGGCTTTTTTCAGGTCCGCCAGGGTCGCTTGCACGGCGATCGGGTTCGGCGTGGTGTGCAGGCCACTTTCCAGTGCGCCGTGAAAGCCGTTGCCCAGGGTCCCGACGATGCCGCAATGCTGGCCGAGCAGGTCCAATGCCTGGGCCACCAGTTGGGTCACGCTGGTCTTGCCGTTGGTGCCGGTCACGCCGACCAGATTCAAGTGGCGGCTTGGGTCGCCGTAGAAGCGCCCGGCGATATCCGACAACTGAGCCACCAGCCCCTTGACCGGAATCAGTGGGACGTCGGTGATCGGCAGCACGGTCGCGCCTGCCACTTCATAAGCCACAGCCGCCGCGCCGCGCTTCAAGGCATCGGCGATGTGAGCACGGCCATCGAACCGGGCGCCCGGAACGGCCAGGAACAGGTCCCCGGCGCGTACATTACGGCTATCCAAGGCCAGTTCGCGAATCAGCAGGTCGTGACCGGCGTGGGCAAAAATCTTGTTCAGGCTCAGGGACATCAGCCACGCCCTCCTTCGGCTTTCAAGGGCACGACCGGCGCGGTATTCGCTTGCTGGGTCGGCGGCAGGTTGTCCGGGGTAATGTTCATCAGGCGCAGGGTGCCGGACATCACTTTGCTGAACACCGGCGCCGAGACCAGGCCACCGAAGTAGCCCGCCTTGCTCGGTTCGTCGATGACCACGACGATGGCGTAGCGCGGGTCGCTCATCGGACCAAAGCCGGCGAACAGCGAACGGTAGGAGTTCTCGGCATAGCCTTTGGTGCCCACGGAGGTTTTACGGGCCGTACCCGACTTGCCTGCAACGTGATAGGCCGGCACTTGGGCGCGATAGACCCCACGTGGCGCCTCGATCACCTGTTGCAACATACCCTGCATGGTCTTGGCGACGTCCTCCGGGATCACTTGGGTGGTCTGCGGAGCCTTGTCGGTTTTGATCAGGGTCAGCGGTGCCATGCGCCCATTGTTCGCCAGCGCGGAAAACGCGTGGACCAGTTGGATCGCTGTCACGGAAACACCGTAGCCGTAGGACAAGGTGGCCGTTTCAGCCTTGCGCCAGTCGCGGTAGTTCGGCAGGTTGCCGACACGTTCGCCCGGGAAGCCCAGGCCGGTGTCCTGGCCGAGACCGATTTTCTGGGCCAGGCGGTAGATCGTCTCGCCACCGATATCGAAGGCAATCTTGCTCATGCCCACGTTACTGGAATTGATCAGGATGCCGGTCAGGTCGAGCACCGGGCCTTCGGTCTTGGACACGTCGCGAATGGTGTACTTGCCGATCTGCAAAGTACCCGGATACACCTCGACGGTGTCGCTCGGCTTCCAGCGCCCGGTTTCCAGGGCGGCGGCCATGGACACGGCCTTCATGGTCGAGCCCGGCTCGAACACGTCGATCATCGCGCGGTTGCGCATCATCGCCGGTTGCAGGTTGCGACGGTTGTTCGGGTTGTAGGTCGGCTGGTTGACCATGGCCAGGATCTCGCCGGTCTTCACATCCATGATCACCAGGCTGCCGGCCTTGGCACCGTTCTCGACGATGGCATTGCGCAGCTCACGATTGGCCAGGTATTGCAGGCGCAGATCAATGGACAACGCCAAGGGCTTGCCGGCCTTGGCGTTTTTGGTGACTTGGACATCCTTGATCAACCTGCCGCGCCGATCCTTGATGACTTGTCGCTTGCCGGCAATCCCGGCGAGCCATTCGTCATAGGCCAGTTCGACGCCTTCTCGGCCCCGGTCATCAATGTCGGTAAAACCGACCATGTGGGCCGTGACTTCACCGGCTGGGTAGAAACGCCGGAACTCTTCGATGCCATAGACGCCCGGCACCTTAAGGTCGAGCACGCTCTGGCCTTGCTCGGGCGTCAACCCGCGCACCAGATAGATGAATTCCTTATTGGCCTGGGCTTCGAGACGCTCGGCCAGTGCCTTGGGATCCTGGCCGAGGGCGGCAGCCAGTGCGGGCCACTTTTCCTTGGCCTGCTGCATTTCCTTGGCGTTCGCCCACAAGGTGGTGACCGGGGTGCTCACGGCCAACGGCTCGCCATTGCGATCAGTGATCAGGCCACGGTGAGCCGGGATCGGAATATGCCGCACGCTACGGGCGTCGCCCTGCCCCTTGAGGAAGTCACGGTCGACGACCTGCAGGTCGATGATGCGCCACGAAATCGCCGCCACCATGATCCCGAGCAACCCCATGACCAGGCGAAACCGCCACGGGAACAGCGCCCCTTCGAGTTTCATCATGGCGTCACCATCTGCACTTCGGCAGCGCCGGGGATGCGCATTTTCAGTTGCTCGGTGGCCAATACTTCGATGCGGCTATGGGCGGTCCAGGTGCTCTGCTCCAGGATCAACCGCCCCCACTCGGCCTGCGCCTTGTCGCGCACGCTCAGCTCGCTGTAGAGAGCATTGAGAAGTTGACGGTTCCAGTGCGCGCTATAGGACACGGCAATGGCCGACACGAGCACGCCGATAAATAGCAGCAGCATGAAAAAGCTGCCGCCAGGCAGTGGCTTGGCGAAGAGCTTGCTCACCGCAACTTCTCCGCAACACGCATGACGGCACTACGGGCGCGCGGGTTGGCCTTGAGTTCAGCCTCGGAGGCGAACTGCGCCTTGCCATGGATCTTGATTTTTGGCACGAAGGCTTCGAAACGCACCGGCAGGTTGCGCGGCAGGTTGTCGGCTTCGCCCTTGGTGAGCTTGCGCATGAACAGCTTGACGATACGGTCTTCCAGGGAATGGAAGCTGATCACCACCAGCCGACCACCGATCTCAAGGGCTTCAAGGGCCGCCTCAAGGCCGGCCTCGAGGTCGCCCAGTTCGTTATTGACGTGGATACGCAAGCCTTGGAAAGCGCGGGTCGCCGGGTTCTTGCCCTTTTCCCAGGCCGGGTTGGCGACTTTCAGCACTTCGGCCAGATCGCCGGTGCGTTCGAAAGGCTTGATGTCGCGACGTTCGGCCACGGCGCGAGCCATGCGGCCGGAGAAACGTTCTTCGCCGTACTCCTTGAAGACACGGGCGATTTCTTCCACCGGAGCGCTGTTGACGAATTCGGCGGCACTGACTCCCCGGGACGGATCCATGCGCATGTCCAACGGGCCATCATTGAGAAAACTGAAGCCGCGTTCCGGGTCATCCAACTGCGGCGAAGACACGCCCAGGTCAAGCAGCACGCCGCTGACCTTGCCGGCCAGGCCGCGCCCGGCGACTTCCGAGCCCAGCTCGGCAAAGCTGCGCTGCACAATGACAAAGCGGCCGTCTTCGGCCGCCAGCGCTTGCCCGGTGGCAATCGCTTGAGGATCCTTGTCGAATCCCAGCAACCGGCCGTCCGGACCGAGCTGGCTGAGGATCAGCCGGCTGTGCCCGCCACGCCCGAACGTACCGTCCAGATAGCAGCCATCAGGACGTACGGCGAGCGCCTCGACGGCCTCGTCCAGCAGTACAGTGATGTGGTTGAAGCCGCTATCAGTAGTCACAGGATCAAATCACGCAGTTCATCAGGCATGGCGCCCGGTTGTTGAATAGCAGCGAGGTCGGCGGCAGAAACCGCATCCCAGGCATCTTCGTCCCACAGCTGGAACTTGTTCAGTTGGCCCACCAGCATCGCGCGTTTGTCGAGCTTGGCGTACTCGCGCAGGCGCGGTGGAACCAGGAAACGACCGCTGCCATCGAGTTCGAGGTCGACGGCATTACCGATCAGCAAGCGTTGCAAGCGGCGGTTTTCTTCTCGTAGCGAAGGCAGTGCGCGCAGTTTGGTTTCGATGATTTCCCATTCATCAAGGGGGTAAACACACAAACATGGGTCAACGGCGTCGATCGTGACGATTAACTGCCCTGAACTTCGCGAAACGAGCTCGTCACGATACCGGCTCGGCATGGCGAGACGGCCTTTTGCATCGAGACTGATAGCGTTAGCTCCGCGAAACACGTCAGCGTTTCTCCACTTTTTGGCGTTTTACGTTCAAAAAAACCCACTTCATGCCACTTTCCGCCACTTGCGCACACTATAGGAATGCGCCCACCGCACCGTCAAGGCGCGGATTGAAGGAAAAGCCTTATAGATCGGAGATTTAGGAGCGTTTCAGGAGGGGTAACAAGAATCTGACGTAGGAAATTTCGCCTCAACCCGAATGAGCACAGGAGGCTGCGCGCACAAGTTAAAGTGATTTGTTAAGAGTAAGATTTTTTTGGTATTAGGAACTGCGTCTGCCAGTGATTCCGGCAGGGAGGGAAAAAGGTGGAGAGTCGATCTGTAAGCCGGGTTCTGTCTTGAACAGTCATTCGTCTACGATGGCCATCACTGGACATCTTTAGCAACCTACCCGGTCCCAGCGCGGGCCACGCCTTGGGACCCTATTTGGTCTTGCTCCAAGTGGGGTTTACCTAGCCACGAACTGTTGCCAGACGTGCGGTGCGCTCTTACCGCACCTTTTCACCCTTACCGGCGCCGAAACGCTTAGGCGGTTATTTTCTGTGGCACTTTCCGTAGGCTCACGCCTCCCAGGCATTACCTGGCACTTCGCCCTATGGAGCCCGGACTTTCCTCCCCCCCCTAATTTTCATAGAGGGCAGCGACTGTCCGATCGACTCTCCGCCGCGAAGGTTAACGGTAGCGCGCCTGAAGAACAAGCGCTAAAAGCCTTTGGCCAGCCCGGTGTCCCGGTTTCACTGGTCCTTCTGTTTTTCCAGCGCGACCTGATACAGCACGTTCTTGCGCTCGCCGGTGATCTGCGCCGCCAGGGCAGCGGCGCGCTTGAGGGGCATTTCCTCAAGCAGCAGGTTCAGGATACGCATTGCTTCGCTGCTGACGGCCTCCTCACTTTCCGGCGCCGTCCAGCCTGCCACCAGCACCACGCATTCGCCGCGCTGTTGATTGCTATCGTTTTCGACAAACGCCCGCAACTCGGCCAACGGCAGCCCCTTGAGGGTTTCGAAGGTTTTGGTCAGCTCGCGGGCCAGCAGCGCGGGGCGCTCGGGACCGAACACCAGCTCCATGTCTTGCAGGCATTCAAGGATGCGATGCGGCGCCTCATAAAAGATCAGGGTACGCGGCTCTTCCTTTATAGCCTCCAGGCGTGCCCGCCGCCCCACCGCCTTGGCCGGTAGAAAACCCTCGAAGATGAAACGGTCCGACGGCAAGCCTGCGGCCGACAGCGCCGCGATCAATGCACAGGCCCCCGGTACCGGCACCACGCTGATGCCGGCCGCCCGAGCCTGACGCACCAGATGATAGCCAGGGTCGGAAATCAGTGGCGTACCTGCATCGGAGATCAGCGCTACGTTATCGCCTGCCAAAAGCCGGGTAATAAAACGACTGCCTTCGTCCCGCTCATTGTGCTCATGGCAGGCCGCCAACGGCGTAGAGATGCCAAAATGTTGCAACAGGCGCAGGGAATGGCGCGTGTCCTCGGCTGCGATGAGGGCAACCTCTTGCAGGATTTTAAGCGCCCGGGCACTGATATCGTCCAGGTTGCCGATGGGCGTCGCCACCACATAAAGCGAGCCCGCAGCGGAATTCAAAGCACCTGGAGCAGTCAAAGCGCATACCTCATGATCGGTAAAAACCGCCATTGTAGCGTGTGCCGACGGTCTCGGCTGTTCACATCAGCCATTGTGGGCAATACCTGTCTTTTGTGCTGCGCCGCAACATTTGAAATACCTAAATTGATCGATTCACGCCACTAACATCGCGCCCCGGCCAGTGCTTGGGTACAATTCGACGCTAATTTGATCTCGTATCAGGAACACTTTACATGATCGCTTGCCTGCGGCTGCTCTCCGCCCTCTGCCTCGCTGCCCTCCTGGCGGCCTGCGCCAGCTCGCCCTCGTCCAGCCTTGGCGAACTTCCACGGACCCCGGATGCCAGTATCGAGCAGTTGCTCGAACAGGCCGCCCAAAGTAAAACACCGGAAAAAGCCGCCCTGTTGCGCCTGAGCGCAGCAGACCTGGCCTACCGCCAGGGCAACGCTGGCCAGTCCGCGCAGATCCTGCAACAAGTACCCGTGGAGCAGCTCAAGCCCGGCCAGCAGATTTTCGCCAGCACCCTGGCAGCCGAACTGGCAATGACGCGCAACCAACCCAAGGCCGCGCTGACCGCCCTGAGCCACCCAAGCCTGCAACACCTGAGCGAGCTGCCGGTGGAACAGCAGGTCCGCACCGGCACTGTTCGCGCCCGTGCCCTTGAGGCCGATGGCCAGACGTTGGCAGCTGCCAAGGAGCGCATCTTCATTGCCCCTCTGCTGGAGAACGACGCGGCGGCGAAAAACCACGAAGCGATCTGGTCGCTGATCGCCTCGCTGCCCACCGACCAACTGCAACCGACCACCACCGACGATCTCGGCGGCTGGCTGGGCCTGGCCCAGGCCGTGAAAACCGCCGGCACCCTGGAACAGCAACAGGCCGCTATCGACAGCTGGCGCGAACAGAACCCGAAGCACCCGGCCGCCCTCCAGCTACCAACACCGCTGGTCAAGCTCAAGGAGCTGGCGAGCCAGCCGCTGAGCAAGATCGCCCTGCTGCTGCCCCAAAGTGGCCCGCTGGCCACCGTCGCCAAAGCCTTGCGTGAAGGTTTCATGGCGGCGCACTACCAGGCTCAACAAGCCGGGCAGAAGCCACCCAGCATCCAGTTCTACGACAGTGCCAGCCTGACCTCCATGGACGAGTTCTACCGCAAGGCCCAGGCTGACGGCGTGCAGATGGTCGTCGGCCCGCTGGAGAAGCCGCTGGTCAAGCAGATCAGTTCCCTTGCGCAACTGCCGATCACCACCCTGGCGTTGAACTACAGCGAAGGCGAACAAGGCCCCGCCCAGCTGTTCCAGTTCGGCTTGGCGGCCGAGGATGAAGCACGCGAAGTATCCCGTCGCGCCCGCGCCGATGGCCTGCATCGCGCAGCCGTCATGGTGCCGAAAAGTGAATGGGGTGATCGCGTATTGAAAGCCTTCAGCCAAGACTGGCAGGCCAACGGCGGCACCATCGTCGCTGTCGAGCGGGTCGACCAACCGGTGCAACTGGCCCAGCAGATCGCTGACATGTTCCAACTGCGCCAGAGCGAAGGTCGCGCCAAAAGCCTGCAAAATACTGTCGGAACCACGGTCGCAGCCCAGCCATCGCGTCGCCAGGACATCGAGTTCATCTTTCTGGCATCGACCCCGCAACAGGCCCAGCAGATCAAGCCGACCCTGAACTTCCAGTACGCCGGCGACGTGCCGGTCTATGCGACTTCCCAGGTGTTCAGCGCCAGCGGCGACCAGAACCAGTACAACGACATGAACGGTATTCGCTTTTGCGAAACCCCTTGGCTGCTCGATGCCAATGACCCGCTACGCAAGCAGGTCACCGCTCAGTGGCCCCAGGCCGGTGGCAGCATGGGCCGACTCTACGCAATGGGGGCAGACGCCTACCGCCTGGCGCCGCGCCTGGGTCAGCTCAAGACCCTGCCGGACAGCCGCATCGAAGGCCTGACAGGCAGCCTGGCCGTGTCGCCATCCCAACGCGTACAGCGTCAATTACCTTGGGCCGAGTTCGTCAACGGCCAGGTCCAGCGCCTTCCGGACACCCAGCGCTGATGCCTGACCGGTCACGCCAGCAAAGCGGACGGGATGCCGAGGGCCAGGCCCTCGCGCATCTTCAACAACAAGGTCTGCGTCTCCTGGCGCAGAACTGGTTGTGCAAACGCGGCGAGCTTGATCTGGTCATGCTTGATGGCGATACAGTAGTATTCGTCGAAGTTCGCTACAGAAAAAATACCCAATGGGGCGGTGCGCTCGACAGCATCGACGGGCGCAAGCGCCAGAAGCTGGTTTTCGCCGCGCAGTATTTCCTGCAAAAGGAGTCTCGCTGGGCCGATCATCCCTGCCGTTTCGACGTAGTTGCCATTGACAGCAATGCCGATCAGTTGAACTGGCTGCAGAACGCCTTCGACAGCTGAGCCCCATGCCGAGCCGGACACTTTCATTTAACTTTTTTGCTCTTTGCTTTGCGGGCCGCACATGTTTGTGCCGATAAGCCGCGCTACTTAAGGTCACACAGATGGACATGCAATCGCGAATTCGCCAGCTTTTTCAGGCCAGTATCGACACCAAGCAACAGGCGATGGACGTACTTGCACCGCACATCGAGCAAGCCAGCCAAGTGATGGTCAACGCCCTGCTCAACGAAGGCAAAATGCTCTCGTGTGGCAACGGCGGTTCTGCCGGGGATGCCCAGCACTTCTCGTCGGAGCTGCTAAACCGCTTCGAGCGCGAGCGCCCAAGCCTGCCGGCCATTGCACTGACCACCGACAGCTCGACGATCACCTCGATCGCCAACGACTACAGCTACAACGAAATATTCTCCAAACAGATCCGCGCCCTGGGCCAGCCCGGCGATGTGCTGCTGGCGATTTCCACCAGCGGCAACTCGGCCAATATTATTCAAGCGATCCAGGCCGCACATGATCGCGAAATGATTGTCGTAGCATTGACCGGTCGCGACGGTGGCGGCATGGCGTCACTGCTGCTGCCCGAAGACGTCGAGATCCGCGTACCGGCCAATGTCACTGCACGTATTCAGGAAGTCCACCTGCTGGCGATCCACTGTCTTTGCGACTTGATCGACAGCCAACTGTTCGGGAGTGAAGAATGACCCCTAATCGCCTAGGCCTTCTGGCCCTGACCCTGTGCCTCGGCATCAGCGGCTGCACATCGGTGGTTAACGCCAGCCGGGAAAAGCCGATTGAAGATGACCGCGGCACCCGCACCTTCGGCAGCAAGATCGATGATTCCCTGATCGAAACCAAAGTGGGAGTGAACATCGCCAAGGCCGACCCGGACCTGGATAACAATTCGCACATTGTCGTCACCAGTTTCAACGGTGTCGTGCTGCTTGCCGGCCAGACCCCACGCGCCGACCTCAAGGCCAAGGCCGAGCAGGAAGCCAGCGCTGTGCAGCGGGTCAAGACTGTGCATAACGAACTGCAGGTGCTGTCACCCTCCTCGCTGCTGGCACGCCAGAACGATGCGTGGCTGACCACCAAGATCAAGACTCAGATGATTGCTGATTCCAGTATTCCTGGCTCGCGCATCAAGGTTGTGACTGAGAATGGCATTGTCTATCTGCTGGGGTTGCTGACCAAGAAAGAGGCTGCTCAGGCGACTAACTTGGTGCAAAGCGTTTCCGGGGTACAGAAAATCGTTAAGTTGTTTGAGTACATCGATTAAGGGGTGGTTCGGTTGCGGGCTTTGTGAGACGCAGCTTGTTGGTCGTGTTGATTACTTAAAAACGGCGCTTCTTCCAGGGTGGGATGGCGCCGTTTTTTTATGGGCGGGATTTTCGGGTTTTGGGTGTATATCCGTTGCTGCGGTAACGGCTACTGGCGGTTCCGCTCTTACAGCGGGTCACTTTCGAAAATCCGGAAGCCGGCCCAGGCGAAAGTAACCAAAGCGCTTTTGCCCCACCACTCGGCACCTCGCCTAGGCTCGGTGTGCCCTCACTCCGGCATTGCTCCGTGGGCCGCCGCGAAGGGCCATCCATGGCCCAGCGCGGCTAACCCGGCATCCATGCCGGGTTGCCCACTGCGCAATGCCTGCGTTCGGCCAGCGTGGTTAACGGGGCGCCGAGATCAACGTCCGTCGCGAGGCGGCCTGAGAGCCGACCTGGTTCTCTCGGTCGTACTCCGATCCAATTGTGGGAGCGAGCTTGCTCGCGATGGCGGCCTGACAGCCGACCAAGCTTTGTGGGAATGGTCGGACACGCTTCCTGATTCAAGTAGATTTTTCCGACGAGCTCTGGCGGTTGTCGGGTGGGAAGGGCTTTCGCTAACCTTTTCCCGTCGCTGCAAGTTCAGCGACCGGGCTTGGAAACCCGATAAGTAAACAGCGCGAAAGCTCCCTTCATAACGTACGCTTGCGGTCGTTTTTTGACCATGCTTTCGTTATGGCGGCTGTGCGCGGGAGACCTTCGGGTCTGTCGGGCTCGTTTACCTCGGTTTTCCACCTGCGTACGGCTGCCACCCCTGAGCAGCAGTGAATAGATGCCACTACTTGGCCGTCTCTGCACCTCGCCGGATCCAACCTATTTTTTTGGGTAGAGTCGACGCCTTCATCACATTGTCCGGGACCGAGCTTGGCGAATTTTCAAGTGGACGCGCTCTCACGTTGGGAGCCGTTCGAGCATGCAGGGCAGTCGTGTAGCCTCGGACACCTGGATGCCCATGAAGTAGTTTTCCAAAAGGAAGAAGGCAAGGAACCGATTCGCTTTGTGGTCACCTACGGATTGCACTGCTTTACCAAGGACGACACCGATCAGAATATCCCGCTGAAATACGCGGATGGCCGTGAAAGCCGGACTATTTGCCTGGAACGTTACGAAGCGTCCAAGTGGCTACGGGGTATGATCGAAAAACTGGATGTCGCCACCATCTACCAAGTCCAAGGCGAAGTGTTTTTCACGATTACCGTGTTGAATACCAGCAGCGGCCAGCTGGAGCCTTTCAAAATCTGCATGGCCATTTTTCGCGAAAATCGATTGCTGCGCATCCATGTCACAAGCGCCTTTTTTGCCAGAACTGGCGAGGGATCCCCAGGGGTGCCGGTGCAAAAGAAAGGGCTTACCATCTTCAAGGTGGCTTTTGATACGCAGCACAAACTAAGAACCAGTTCCCAAAAGAAGTCAGGAATCGGCCTAAGCAGAAAAAATGAAGGATCCAGAAACGGCGAATCCCTCTCAAGGAGGGATTCTCAGCCGTCGATTGCATGCATTCGACGGGGCAGGTCGTTCTTGCGTCGCGCTCGGCGAACTGGTTGCCCAGTAACGGGGTGCGCTCCTTTCGGAGCCCTGTAACCACCCTGCGGTACACGACTAAGCCGCAGGTCAATTATGCAAGCAACCACAATCGTTAACAAGGACCTTTGATCACGCGGCATCACGCCACCTCACGCGCTTTGGTCCCGCCACCCATTGGGTTTCAGCGCATTCTCAAAGTGGCGCTCCACTGCATCAGCATCCCCGGCTTGGAGAGGATCGAGCTCCACTATGCAGTTGCCCGACTCGGTATTGATCACTACCGATTCCACCTTGGGGTGATCGTTGCGGTGCCAGGCAGTATCTTCGTACTCATAGCCGACCTGAGGGGGAATGTCCGACTCTGAGAGCAGATACCGCTCATAAAAAAAATGCCCGCATCTTCCGATACAGGCATTCCCTTAACCCACCAGCAAATCACCAGGCTATTCAAACAACCTGCACGCGAATCGCTTCTACTTCACCACCTTCAAACTCGGCCGACCGCTAGGACGCGGCGGCTCATCATCCGGTGGCGGCAAATCATCATCCGGCTCAAGCTCATCTTCACCATCCAGCGGCACTTCCAGCTCAAACACCATGCCCTGGCCATTCTCCCGGGCATAAATCCCCAGGATCGAGGCAATAGGCACGTACAGAGTGTGCGGCACACCACCAAAGCGCCCTTCAAAGCTGACAGCATCGTTATCCATGTGCAAATGACGCACGGCAGCCGGCGACACATTCAGGACAATCTGCCCATCATTGGCAAAACCCTGCGGCACCTGCACCGACGGATACTCGGCATTGACCAGCATGTGCGGGGTGCAATCGTTGTCCACAATCCACTCGTAGAGCGCGCGGACCAGATAAGGTCGACTGGAGTTCATAGCGGCTCCTTAAGCCTTAGCGCATGTCGCGTTCGACACCAGACAGACTCGCCTGGAAAGCCTCACGCGCAAATTGGCGCTCCATATAATCAAGCAGCGGCTTGGCAGGCCGCGGCAGTTCAATACCCAGAATCGGCAAACGCCAGAGTATGGGCAATAGGCAGCAATCCACCAGACTTTGTTCCTCACTGAGAAAGAACGGCTTGTCGACGAACAGCGGCGATACGCCAGTCAGGCTTTCACGCAACTCTTTGCGCGCCACGACCCGTGCCGGCTCCTTGGTGCGTGAATCCAGGATCAGATCCACCAGCCCGCACCAGTCACGCTGGATGCGATGGATCAGCAAACGACTGTTGGCGCGCGCGACAGGATACACCGGCAGTAAAGGCGGATGCGGATAACGCTCATCCAGGTATTCCATCACCACGGTCGACTCCCACAATGCCAGGTCACGATCGACCAGCGTGGGCAGGCTGCCGTAAGGGTTCACCTCGATCAGCTTCGGCGGCTGACGGCCCGCTTCAACGTAAATGATCTCGGCGCTGACACCCTTCTCTGCCAGTACGATGCGTACCCGGTGGGAATAGTGGTCGGCGGGGTCGGAGTAACAGGCCAACCGATTGGTCACGCCCATGGCGATCCTCCTCGCTTGTAGAAATTATCGAAAAACGGAAAAGCGAGCGCGCCCAGAGGGCGCCTCCCGTAACACCTGGCTGACCAGGCTCGTTACACTTTCAGAGACGCCCTTGGGCGCGCACGATTAACAGCAACGGATTACAGCTTTATCAATGCACGTCTTTCCAGTATTCACGCTTGAGCAGGTAAGCGAATACGAAGAAGAACGCCAGGTACAGCAACACATAAGTACCGATGCGCTGATGCTCCAGCTTCACCGGGTTGGCCGAGTAGGCCAGGAAGGTCACCAGATTCTTGACCTTCTCGTCGAACTGCTCTTCGGTCAGGCTGCCGGTGTTCGGCAACACGGTCAGTTGGTCGCAGGCTTCATGCGTCAAAGCCGTACCCGTCAACGGGTCGAATTGCTTCTTGCCGTCCTCGACGATTTGCACCTGCTTGCAGCCTACCACCTGACGACCCTGGAGGCCGACCAGAACGTTCGGCATACCGACGTTCGGGAAGACCTTGTTGTTCACGCCCCATGGACGCGCAGGGTCTTCATAGAACGAACGCAGGTAACCATAGAGCCAGTCGGTACCCCGCACACGGGCTACCAGGGTCAGGTCGGGCGGCGCAGCGCCAAACCAGGTCTTGGCGTCTGCCGGTTGCATACCGATGTTCATGTGATCGCCCAGCTTGGCACCGGTGAATACCATCTTCTCGAGCATCAGCTCGTGAGGAATGCCCAGATCGTCGGCTACGCGCTCGTAACGCTGGAACTTGGCACTGTGGCAACCCATGCAGTAGTTGGCGAACGTACGCGCGCCGTCCTGCATGGCCGCCTTGTCGGAAACGTCGATGTCGACTTTTTCCAACTCTGGCCCACCCGATGCGGATGCAAAAGACAGTACAGGCATAGCAGCAAGAATCAGTACAGCAAATAGCTTTTTCATCAGCCAGTCACCCTTTCCGGAACCGGTTTGGTCTTCTCGAGCCTGGTGTAGAACGGCATCAGAATGAAGTAGGCGAAATACAGGAAGGTGCAGACCTGCGACAGCAGCGTCCGGCCCGGCGTCGGCGCCAGCACACCCAGCACACCCAGGATCACGAACGAGATGCAGAACATCACCAGCCAGATCTTGCTCAGCCAGCCTTTGTAGCGCATCGACTTGACCGGACTGCGGTCCAGCCACGGCAGGACGAACAGCACGGCAATGGCCGCGCCCATGGCGATAACGCCCAGCAGCTTGTCCGGAATCGCCCGCAGAATCGCGTAGAACGGTGTGAAGTACCAGACCGGGGCAATGTGCTCTGGGGTCTTGAAGGCGTTCGCCTGTTCGAAGTTCGGCTTCTCGAGGAAATAACCACCCATTTCCGGGAAGAAGAACACGATGGAGCAGAAGATGAACAGGAAGACCACCACACCGACGATATCTTTCACGGTGTAGTACGGGTGGAAGGCGATGCCATCCAACGGAATGCCGTTCTCGTCCTTGTGCTTCTTGATGTCCACGCCATCGGGGTTGTTCGAGCCGACTTCGTGCAGCGCCAGGATGTGCAGCACCACCAGACCGAGGATCACGATCGGCAAGGCCACGACATGGAGGGCGAAGAAGCGGTTCAGGGTGATGCCCGAAATCAGGTAGTCACCACGGATCCACTGGGTGAGGTCGTCACCGATGACCGGGATCGCACCGAACAGCGAGATGATCACCTGGGCCCCCCAGTAGGACATCTGGCCCCACGGCAGCAGGTAGCCCATGAAGGCTTCGGCCATCAGCGCCAGGTAGATCAGCATGCCGAAGACCCACACCAGCTCACGAGGCTTCTGGTACGAACCGTAGAGCAGGCCACGGAACATGTGCAGGTAGACCACGATGAAGAACGCCGAGGCGCCCGTGGAGTGCAGCAGACGCAGGATCGAGCCGTACTCGACGTCGCGCATGATGTATTCGACGGAGGCGAATGCTTCTTCCGCCGAAGGGGTGTAGCTCATGGTCAGCCAGACACCGGTAACGATCTGGTTGACCAGAACGAGCAATGCCAGGGAACCAAAGAAGTAGAAGAAGTTGAAGTTTTTTGGAGCGTAATACTTGCTGAGATGGTCTTCCCACATTTTGGTCGCGGGAAAGCGCGCATCAACCCAATCCATGAATTTGCTCATCACGCTTTCTCCGTATCGACGCCGATGACAATGATGTCGTCGGTCTCATAGGAATGCGGGGGAACTGGCAGGTTCAAAGGTGCAGGCTGCGACTTGTAGACGCGACCAGCCAGGTCGTAGTGGGAGCCGTGGCAAGGGCAGAAATAACCACCGACCCAGTCCTTGCCCAAGTCGGCAGGCGCCACTTCAGGGCGGAACGTTGGCGAGCAACCCAGGTGCGTGCAGATCCCGATCAGCAGCAGGACTTCCGGCTTGATCGAACGCGTTTCAGGATTGACGTATTCCGGTTGGACCGAGTTCTTGGAGGAAGGGTCGGATAACTGACCCTCGATCTTTTTCAGATTCCCCAGGATTTCCTCTGTACGGCGGACGATGAACACCGGCTGGCCGCGCCACTCAGCAATCATCTGCTGGCCTGGCTCGATCTTGCTGACATTCACTTTCACCGGTGCACCTGCGGCTTTCGCCTTGGCACTGGGAAACCATGACCCCACGAACGGGACCGCAGCCCCCACCGCTCCTGCAGCACCCACCACGGATGTGGCTGCTACCAAGAAGCGACGCCGGCCTGCATTCACGCCGTCATTGCTCATTCAGTCCTCTCCCATCAGCTTTGTGGCCTGTTAAATCAGGCGTCTACTAAGTAAAAATCTGAACTTATAAAAATTTTGCCGAATGGTAATGAAAAGCCCCAATATTGACAAGGTAATTACCAAGCGGCCAAACCGCCAAGCCTTGTAGTATAGGGCTTCTACGGATGTGGCAAGTTGTCACAGCATAAATATTTAGCCCATAAAAAAACGCCCAGCTCCGTAAGGAACTGGGCGCTTTTGAACGCGAAAGCGAATTAACGCTTCGAGTACTGCGGACGCTTACGCGCTTTACGCAGACCGACTTTCTTACGTTCAACTTCACGAGCATCGCGAGTTACGAAGCCGGCTTTGCGCAGAGCACCGCGCAGAGTTTCGTCGTAATCCATCAGGGCGCGAGTGATGCCGTGGCGGATTGCGCCAGCTTGACCACTTACACCACCACCGATAACGGTGACGTAGATGTCGAATTTTTCGACGGTCTCGGTCAGTTCCAGCGGCTGACGAACTACCATGCGGGCAGTTTCGCGGCCGAAGAAGTTATCCAGGGTGCGGTTGTTGATGGAGATGTTACCAGTACCCGGACGCAGGAAAACGCGTGCGGTTGCAGTCTTGCGACGGCCAGTGCCGTAATTTTGAGTCGCCGACATAATGAACTATTCCGTTAAAACTTCAGTTCTTGGGGCTGCTGAGCAGTATGAGGGTGAGCAGCGCCCGCATAGACTTTCAGCTTACGATACATGTCGCGACCCAGTGGGTTCTTAGGCAGCATGCCTTTAACCGCGGTCTCGAGCACGCGCTCAGGGGCTTTGGCGATCAGCTTTTCGAAGTTGATCGACTTGATGCCGCCAGGAAAACCGGAGTGGGAGTAGTACATTTTGTCAGTGGTTTTAGCGCCAGTAACACGTACTTGCTCAGCGTTGATCACGACGATGTAGTCACCGGTGTCAACGTGAGGGGTGTACTCAGGCTTGTGCTTGCCACGCAGACGGCTCGCGATTTCGGTGGCCAGACGACCCAGGGTCTGACCAGCAGCGTCGACGACAAACCAGTCGCGCTTTACTGTTTCCGGTTTAGCAGTAAAAGTTTTCATTCTTTATAGCCTCAGGGGCCGCCCTGTAAATTAGACGGCGGATCTTACTGAATAGTGCGTACTTTGACAAGTCAAAGGCAGCCGGATACAGACGCTTTCGGGGGCTCGGGTCGGCGCGTCCGTTCAACGGCAAGATTCTTCGGCGGCGGCGCATCACTTCCACTGCAGAAAGAGGTGCGCAATTATGCAGATTGCGAAAAATAATTCAACCTGCTTTTATGATTGTTTTGCCCAAGGAGTCCCCGATGGATTATCGCCAGCTAGGCCGTACCGATCTGAACGTGAGCGCCCTGTGCCTCGGAACCATGACCTGGGGCGAGCAGAACAGCGAGGCCGAAGCCTTTGCCCAGATAGAACGCGCCAAGGGTGCCGGCATCAATTTCATCGACACCGCCGAGATGTATCCGGTACCGCCGAAAGCCGAGACCTACGCCACCACCGAGCGCTACATCGGCAATTACTTCAAGCGCCGCGGCGACCGCGGCGACTGGATCCTGGCCAGCAAGATCGCCGGCCCCGGCAATACCATCGACTACATCCGCGACAAAAACCTCAAGCATAACCGCCAGCACATCGTCGAGGCGGTGGACGCCAGCCTCAAGCGCTTGCAAACCGACTACATCGACCTCTACCAGTTGCATTGGCCGGAGCGCAGCACCAATTTCTTCGGCCAGCTCGGTTACAAACACAAGATCGAAGCCAACCTCACGCCGCTGGAGGATACCCTCGAAGCGCTGGACGAGCAGGTCAAGGCCGGCAAGATCCGCCATATCGGCCTGTCCAACGAAACACCGTGGGGCACCATGAAATTCCTCGCCCTGGCCGAAGCCCGTGGCTGGCCGCGCGCCGTGTCGATCCAGAACCCCTACAACCTGCTCAACCGCAGCTTCGAAGTCGGCCTGGCGGAAATCGCTATCCGCGAACAGTGCGGCTTGCTTGCCTACTCGCCGCTGGCGTTCGGTTTCCTGTCGGGCAAATACGAAGGTGGCGCGCGTCCGCCTAAAGGCCGCCTGAGCCTCTACAGCCGCTTCAGTCGCTATTTCAACCCGCAGTCGGAAGCGGCGTGCAGCCGTTATGTCGCATTGGCCCGCGAACATGGCCTGGACCCAGCGCAGATGGCCCTCGCGTTCGTCACCCAACAGCCGTTCGTGACCAGCAACATCATCGGCGCCACCACGCTGGAGCAACTGGACAGCAACATCGCCAGCTTCGACCTGAAGCTGTCGGATGAAGTGCTGGCGGGGATTGAGGCGATTCACAAGGATCACCCAAACCCCGCTCCTTGATTGATTCATTGACCCCATCGCGAGCAAGCTCGCCCCCACAGGGTTCTGTGCCGCTCACAAAATCGTGGCCAGGCATAATCAATGTGGGAGCGAGCTTGCTCGCGATGGCGGCCTCAGGCTCACAGCGAATTCAAAGCGACCGCGCAATGATCTCCTTCATGATTTCGTTAGTCCCCGCATAAATCCGCTGCACCCGCGCATCCGCCCACGCCCGGGCAATCGGGTATTCCCACATGAAGCCGTAACCGCCATGCAACTGCACGCATTCATCGAGCACCTTGCATTGCAGGTCGGTGCCCCAATACTTGGCCATGGCCGCGGTCGGCACGTCGAGCTTGCCTTGCAGATGCAACTCCAGGCAGCGGTCGACGAACACCCGGCCGATCTGGATCTCGGTGGCCATTTCCGCCAGCTTGAAGCGGGTGTTCTGGAAGTCCGCGATGGATTTTCCGAATGCCTTGCGCTCGCGGGTGTAGTCCAGGGTCCATTGCAATGCGGCTTCGGCCGAGGCCAGGCCCCCGATGGCGACGGTCAGACGTTCCTGGGGTAGTTCCTGCATCAGATAGGCGAAGCCCGCCCCGGCCTGCCCAAGCAGGTTTTCCTTTGGCACGCGGACATCCTGGAAGAACAACTCCGACGTGTCCTGGGCCTTCATTCCGACTTTTTCCAGGCGCTTGCCCTTTTCAAATCCAGGCGTGCCCGCCTCCACCAGAAACAGGCTGGTGCCTTTGGCGCCAGCCTTCGGATCGGTCTTGGCGACCACAATCACCAGGTCGGCCAGGAAGCCATTGGTGATGAAGGTCTTCGAGCCGTTGATCACATATTCGTCGCCGTCCAGCACCGCCGTGGTCTTCACACCTTGCAGGTCGGAACCTGCGCCCGGCTCGGTCATGGCGATGGCCGTGACCATTTCGCCGGACACCAGCTTGGGCAGGTACTTGTGCTTCAGCGCTTCGCTGCCGTAATGCAGGATGTACGGGGCGACGATGTCGGAATGCAGCGAAAAGCCGATCCCTGTCAGCCCCAGGCGGCCGATCTCCTCGATCACCACCGTGCTGTAGAGGAAGTCTGCGTCCAGTCCGCCATAGGCCTCGGGAAGGTGCGAGCACAACATGCCCGCCTCCCCCGCCTTGTTCCAAAGCTGGCGGTCGACATGACCCTGTTTTTCCCACTGGCTGTGGTACGGCACCGCTTCTTTTTCAAGGAAGGTTCGTACGCTGTCGCGAAACAACTCGTGCTCGGGGGCGAACAAGGTTCTTGGGATCATGGCGCACCTTTGGTTATTGTTGGATGGAGTTATCCAACAGAGCCTAAGCGCGGGACGGACGACAGGACACTGGACACATCCGACAAAAAATAAGACGATCCAGCCGTTTGGTGACCACTTTCCCCTATAAAAATAAGATGAATATGTCTATGCATGTCTCCACGCCTTTGCGGCGCGTCAGCATCCTGGCGACTGACCGGGTTTTCGCTTCCACCCTCATGCAAGCCAAGGATTTTTTCCACCTGGCCAGCCTGCGCTATGGCAAACAACTGGGCCACGGCCTGACACCGGCGTTCGAAACCCGGCTGGTCAGTCCGGATGGCAGACCGGTAAACAGCTTCAGCGACGTGATCATGCCGGTGGATGGCGGCCTGGAAAATACCGATGTGATCATCCTGCCCGCGTTCTGGGATGACTTCGCCCACCTGTGCCAACGTTATCCCCAGGTCCTGCCCTGGCTGCGGGAACAGCATGCCCGTGGAGCCGTGCTCTGCGGTGAAGCCACCGGGGTCTTCTGGCTGGCCGAAGCCGGGCTGCTCGATGGCAAGGAAGCCACCACTTACTGGCGTTTCTTCAATGCCTTCAAGGAGCGCTTTCCCCAAGTGCACCTGAATCAGGACAAGCACCTGACCGACGCCGACAATCTGTTCTGCGCCGGCGGCACGACCTCGGCCTGCGACCTTTACATTTACCTCATCGAACGTTTCTGCGGCGCCAACATCGCCCAGGCCGTGGCGAGGGACATCCTGTACGAAGTGCAACGCAATTATTCGCCAGGAAGAATCGGCTTCGGCGGGCAGAAACTGCATCAGGACGTGATCATCCTGCAGATCCAGCAATGGCTCGAAGAACACTTCGCCGACAAGTTCCGCTTCGAGGACGTCGCCCGGGAACACGGCATGAGCATCCGCAATTTCATGCGCCGCTTCCAGACCGCCACGGGTGATAAACCGCTGCATTACCTGCAACGGCTGCGGATAGAAACCGCCAAGGGCCTGCTGTCCGGCAGCCGCAAGAGCATCAAGACCATCAGCTATGAAGTCGGCTACGACGATGCGAGCTTCTTCGCCCGGCTGTTCCGGCAACATACCGACCTGTCGCCGAACCAGTATCGGCAGCAGTTTCAGCAGGCGGCGTAGGCCGAGGGCTTGGCAACGATCCACTGTGGGAGCGAGCTTGCTCGCGATGGCGGTGGTTCAGCAGAACTGATGTTGACTGACAAGACGCCATCGCGAGCAAGCTCGCTCCCACAGGGTTATAAGTGAACTGCTGATCTCGAGCGCACAAAAAATGCCTGCAATCGCTGGCCTTTTTTTTGTTTTCCGAATCGCCCTACGGCTTATGCGCCCGCGCCAGGAATTCGTGGGATTGCATTTCCAGCAGGCGACTCAGGGTCCGCTGGAATTCGAAGGTCAGGCGACCACCGGTGTAGAGGTCCTTGAGTTCGACTTCGGCCGAGATGATCAGCTTCACGTTACGGTCGTAGAACTCGTCGACCATGTTGATAAAGCGGCGGGCGATGTCGTCGGTGGTGACGCTCATCTGTTCGACGCCACTGAGTAGCACGGCGTGGAAAATCTTGCCCAGCTCGATGTAGTCATTCTGGCTGCGAGGGCCGTCGCACAATTCGCGGAAGTCGAACCAGGCCACGTCGTCGCAGGTGCGAATGGCGCGAATCTCGCGGTTCTCGATGATCAGCACATCGTTCTCGACCGCTTGGGTGCATTCCGGCGTCAAGGCGCGGAAGCTCTTGCGCAGGCTCTCTTCGGCGGCGGCATCCAGGGGAAAGTGGAACAGCTCCGCTTGCTCAAGGTGACGCAAGCGATAATCCACGCCGCTGTCGACGTTGACGATCTCGGTGTGCTCCTTGATCAACGCGATGGCCGGCAGGAAGCGCGCCCGCTGCAGGCCATCCTTGTAGAGACCGTCCGGCACGATGTTCGAGGTGGCGACCAGGGTCACACCGTTCTTGAACAACTCTTCCATCAAGGTGCCGAGGATCATGGCGTCGGTGATGTCGGAAACGAAAAACTCATCGAAGCAGATCACCCGGGTCTCGTCGGAGAAACGCTTGGCGATGAGGGTCAGCGGGTTTTTCTCGCCACCCAGGGTCTTCATTTCCTCGTGCACGCGCTTCATGAAGCGGTGGAAGTGCGTCCGCGTTTTTTCCTTGAACGGCAGCGCTTCGAAGAAAGTGTCCACCAGATAGGTCTTGCCACGGCCCACGCCGCCCCAGAAATACAGGCCCTTGACGGGTACCTGGTCTTTCTTGCCGAACAGTTTGCCCAAAAACCCTGGCTTGTTATTCGACGCGGCGACCAAGTCGTCGTACAGGCGTTGCAAATGCCGCACCGCCGTTTCCTGGGCTGCGTCGTGGAAGAACTCCGGGCGTTTCAGATCAGCTTGATATCGTTCTAGGGGCGTCATATTCGTTAGCAAGGCAACAAAAACGGGCCGTCACTGTAGCGACGGCCCAGAGGAATGGCAATCGGCCCTTATCCGAGCCGATGGTCGGGGTTACACGCTGGGTCAGTCCTGGGCAGGTGTCAGGGCACTGCGCAATGCATCGATGGCGGCATCCCGGGCGGCGCTGTTCGCGAAGGCCGGGCTGTCCGCCACGCATTCGCCCTCGAGCCAAACGCTGAAACTGAGGTCGTCGTTGCGCACGTCCAATGGCTGGCCGGCTTGCAATTGCTTGGTAACCTGGCCGGCAGCCTTGCCATCGGCAAAGTGGCGAGACAGCAACAGTTGCTCGCCGTCAGCGGCCAGCAGACGGAAGCGGAAACTGCCGTCGTCCTCGCGAAAGCTCACAAAGCGTGCGGCCTTGGCGGCTTTTTTCTTGGTGCTGGTCGCCACTTGGACTTGGCTGACAAACGAACGCAAGCCAACGGCTTCGCGCAGTTCGTTGAGGAACGGCGTCGCGACGGCCCGGGCTTTCTTCGCACCCAGTTGCAGGATGTCTTCAAGGTCCGACGGACGTTCGATGAACTGGTGATAACGCTCGCGCGCTTCACCCAGCTCGCTGTCGAGCAACTGGAACAGGCGGTTCTTGGCTTCGCCCCAACCCAGGCCTTGCAGCAGTTCGCTGCGGAACTCAGTGGACTGGGCCGGGGTGGCGAAGGCCTGGAACAAGGTGAAGAGGTGCGAGTTGTCCGGGTCCTTGGCTTCGCCCGGGGCGCGGGAGTCGGTGACGATCCGCGAGATCGCGTCCTTCATGTCCTTGGCACCGCTGAACAACGGGATGGTGTTGTCGTAGCTCTTGGACATCTTGCGACCATCGAGGCCCGGCAGCGTGGCGACGCTTTCTTCAATCAGCGCCTCGGGCATGACAAAGAATTCCTTGCCCTGGCCGAACAGGTGATTGAAGCGCTGGCCGATGTCGCGGGCCATTTCCACGTGCTGGATCTGGTCACGACCGACCGGCACCTTGTGGGCGTTGAACATCAGGATGTCCGCGGCCATCAGGATCGGATAGCTGTACAGGCCCATGGTGATACCTGCGTCCGGGTCTTCACCGGTCTCGACGTTCTTGTCCACCGAGGCCTTGTAGGCATGAGCGCGGTTGAGCAGGCCCTTGGCGGCGACGCAGGTCAGCAGCCAGGTCAGCTCGGGGATCTCGGGAATGTCGGACTGGCGATAGAACGTCACGCGGTCCACATCCAGGCCACCGGCCAGCCAGGTCGCGGCGATTTCCAGGCGCGAGCGCTGGATGCGCAACGGCTCATCACACTTGATCAGGGCGTGGTAGTCGGCCAGGAAGTAGAACGAATCAGCGTTGCTGTCGCGGCTGGCGAGGATCGCCGGACGGATGGCGCCGGCATAGTTGCCCAGGTGCGGGGTGCCGGTGGTGGTGATGCCGGTCAGGATACGGGTACGAGTCGTCATGGGTTATCGCTTGTCAGACTGCTGTCAATTCGAGAGGCGCGGCAGGAGCAGATCCTTGAGATCGGTCAGCTTGCCATGGAAAAAGTGTCCGCATTCTGCCACTTTCAGCAGCTCATGGGGGCGCTTGAGCGTGTCGGACCATTGGTAAACGAGTTGGGGGTCGACGACTTCATCGGTTTCCGGCTGGATCACGGTCAACTCGCCGCCCATCGGCAAGGGCGATTGCTCGTCCAGGCGCATCACCGCCGGGGCGACCATGAACAGGTGCTTGAGCGCCTGGCCCTGGGCTTCCAGCCGTCCACCAAGGCTGGCGGCGACGAATCCGCCGAACGAGAAACCGAACAGGGTAAGCGGCAGTTGCGGGTGTTTTTCACGCAACCAATCGGCCGCAGCCTGGGCGTCGTCCACTTCGCCGGTGCCCATGTCATGATTGCCGGCACTGGCACCGACGCCTCGATAATTGAAACGTAACGTAACCAGGCCAGCATCCCGGGCAGTACGTTGCAGGGTCGAGACCACTTTGTTGAGCATGGTCCCGCCCTGCACCGGGTTCGGGTGGCAGATCAGCGCCAGGCCACGGGGCGCGTCGCTGTCCAGGTACAAGGCTTCCAGTTGGCCCACAGGGCCATCGATGAATACAGGGGTTTCGCGCATAAGCAAGGGAAAGAACTCCGTGACCCCGAATGGGGTCGACTCGTCTAGCTAAAAGTCTGTGCTTGGCATGATTGCGATGTTCTTCGCGGTATACAGCGCAGGTCCGAGCCGTTAACGTAAAGCAAAGCCGTTTATAGAGGAAGGACTCGTGGAACACTCGCTCTTAGTTTGGCTGTTGCCGACTCTTGCCCTGGTTGCCGGTGTCGCCATTGGATTCCTGCTTGCCCGACTGCTGCCCAATGCGGTGCCTAACAGCACGCAACGTCAGCTGGACGACATTCAGGAACGTTTCGACAGTTATCAGAATGAAGTGGTCACCCACTTCAACAGCACCGCTTCTCTGGTGAAGAAACTCACCCAGAGCTACCAGGACGTCCAGGATCATTTGTCCGAGGGCGCCAATCGCCTGGCCCTGGACGAGCAGACTCGCCAACGTCTGCTGGCCGCCCTGCACGCCGACGCGGCACAGGCGCCACGGGAACGCCTGACCCCGCCAAAGGATCAGGAACCGCCCCGGGACTACGCCCCCAAGACCCCCAATTCACCCGGCATGCTCGATGAGCATTACGGTTTGAAGAAGTAATTTCCAAACGACACAAAAAGCCCGTCCGATCCCATGATCGGACGGGCTTTTTATTGTCTCCGACTCACCGGTAGGCTCAGAACGCCAGTTGCAGGGTCTGCTGGCCTTCAAGGCTGAGCAGGAACTGTTTGGCCGCCAGGCCTCCAGCAAAACCGGTGAGGCTGCCGGAGGTGCCGATGACGCGGTGACAGGGGGCAATGATCGAGATGGGGTTGCGGCCGTTGGCCGCACCCACTGCACGCACCGCAGTCGGTTGGCCGATCTGAAGGGCGATATCGCGGTAGCTGCGGGTTTCGCCGAAGGGAATGGTCAACAGGGCATGCCAGACCCGGATCTGGAAGTCAGTACCGACGAAATCCAATTGCAGATCAAAGCGCCTGCGCTGTCCAGCGAAGTACTCCATGAGTTGACGTTCGGTCTCCCGAAGGGTCGGGTGATGGTTATCCTCCTCCAAGGGCCCCAGGCGCACCCGGTTGAGCCGCTCGTTTTCCCACAGGATGGCCGCCAGTCTTGCCTCCCGGGCGACGAGGATCAGTTGGCCCACGGGGGATTGGATGGTTTTGTATCGGGGGAGCATTGAGCATTCCTTCACTGGCTCTGACTGGCTTTTGTGGCGAGGGAGCTTGCTCCCGCTGGGGTGCGAAGCGCCCCTGAAACCTTTCGGTGTATCAGGTAAAAATCATGTCTGAAGCTCTTGGGGTTGCTGCGCAACCCAGCGGGAGCAAGCTCCCTCGCCACAGGTTGCTCGGCGGATCAAAAACCTCACTCAGCCCAACAACCCCAACACCTTCGCCCGCGCCACCGCCTGGGTGCGGCGCTCCACGCCGAGTTTGCTGTTGATGTGGCTGGCGTGAGTCTTGACGGTGTGCAGCGAGATGAACAACTGGTCGCTGATTTCCTGGTTCGAACAGCCTAGGGCAATCAACTGCAGCACCGCTCGCTCGCGGCTGCTGAGTGTTTCGACAGGTGCCAATGGGTCGGCCGGTTGAATCGCCGCTGACGGCAGGCGCTCAAGCAGACTTTCGCGCAGGGTGCTGGACGGTGCATGCAGCAATTGCTCGCGCAGCCATTCACGATGTTCTTCGCCCAGCAACCATTCGAAGGGCTGCAACACACCGCCGGTGGCGGCCTCGAATGCCTGGGCCAGTGTCCGGCGGGCTTCGGGTTCGCGCCCGAGGCTCAGCAGCAAGGCGACTTTCTGGTTGAGCGCCATCACGTAGAGCAACTGCCGGTTGGTCTGCTGGCTGTGTTCAAGCAAGGCATTGAGACGCCCTTCAGCCAACATCGGTTGGCCTCGGATTGACTCCAGCAGCGCTTGCTGCAGTTCGACATGCAGCGGCAGGTGCGGGTGGAATTCCGGCGGCGCGGCGGCCTGTTCGCCGGTGTAGGTCTGTCCCAAGCGCAACAACCAGGCTTCGGCCAGGTCAGTGCGGCCTTGGGTCAGCCAAAGTTCGCATTTGACCAGGGTGATCATCGCCAGGTAGTAGATCGGCGGAACGTCCCAGATGTGCATCAGGCGCTCGGCTTCGGCCAGTTCGGCAAAGGCCCGGGCGAATTCGCCGTTGTAGCCTTCGATCCGGGCGATCACGCAATGGCCGATCAACACGCTGATGTCGCGGCAGGCCCGAGCCTCGATGAGGCCGGCCTGCAACCGCGCCAACCCGGCCTGGGGTTGCATGCGCAAGGTCAGCAGGAAGCCCTCGTACAGGATCAACCGCGCCCGCACCGCATAAAGCCGTTGGGGCGACAGTTTGTGCAACCGCTGCAATCCCTGGTGGACTTCATCCAGCGCCCGCAGGATTTCTCCCCGCGCCTGCAATACCCGGGCGCGATCATAATGGGCCAGAGCCTCGAACAGCGGATTACCCACCCGCTGGGCCAGCTCCAGGGAATCACGGTTCAAGCTGCGAGCGCGCCACAAATCGCCGTCGGCTATCGCCAGGTTCGACAGCGTGGACAGGCACATCAAGCGCTGGCCGTAGCGTTTGTGCGGCAAGCTCTCCAGGGCTTCGGTGCAGTAACGCACGGTGGCTTCACGATCGCCGCGACCACGGGCGACAATTCCACTGAGGGCCAGCCATTGGGCAAGCATGGATTTTTGTGCCGTTGCCGAAGGTGCCGGCAGGAAACGACTCAAGTGGGCGGCCAGTTCTTCAGCGGCATCCAGTTGACAAGCCAGCCCCAGCGCCCAGCTGTAAAGCACGATCAACCGCGGGGTGCTGATGAGCAGGCTGTCGGGCAGGTCCATTTTCCAGCGCAGCAGCATGCCGACGTTCTGCTCGGCCAGCAGTTGCTCCTCCGAGAGGTTCTGCACCAGGTTCGCTGCCACGTCCAGGTGCCCGGCCCGCAGGGCCTGTTCCACCGCTTCGTCGATCAAGCCCTGGGCGTTGAACCAGCGACAGGCCCGCAGGTGCAGGGTCGCGGCCGGCACCATGGCCGGCGCACTGGGCCGGCTGCGCAGCAGATCGGAAAACAGGTGGTGGTAACGGTACCAGTGGCCGTGTTCGTCCAGCGGCACCAGGAACACTTGGTGAGCCGCCAGAAACCCCAGGATCTCGGCGCTGTCATGGGCTTCGCGCACGGCATCACAGAGTTCGCTGCAAAAGCGTTCCTGAGAAGCGGTATCGTAAAGAAACGCCTGCACCTCGGCGGGCAGGCAATCGATGACTTCTTCGAGCAGGTAATCGCGAATCAGCCCTTCCCCGCCGTGCAGGGCCTGGGGCAGCAATCCTTCGGTACCGGCTTCGGAGGCGGCCAGCAGCCAGAAGCGCAACCCGGCCACCCAGCCTTCGCTGCGCTGGATCAGGTTTTCCAGGGCCTCCCCACGCAGCGAGCTGCTGTGATGCTGGAGCAGGGTCAGGGCCTCGTCGTGGGTCAGGCGCAAGTCTTGCTCGTTCAGCTCGAGCAATTGCCGCGACAGGCGCAGGCGCGCCAGATGCCAATCCGGACGCTGGCGGCTGGTGACCAACACCAACAAACCGTCGGGCAGGTGATTGAGGAAAAATTGCAGGCAGCGATCCAGCACCGGACTTTGGGCCAGGTGGTAATCGTCGAGCACCAACAGCAAGGGCTTGTGGGGGGATAGATGCATGGACAGTTCGTCCAGCAGACCGTCGAGCCATTCTTCGAAAGCAAAGGGTTGGTGGCGCTGACGCATTTTCAGCAACCCCAGCGCCCGGCCTCCCAACTGCGGAAAAAAGGCCTGGAGCCCGTCGAGCAGCCGCTCCAGAAAACGTCCCGGATCGTTGTCCCTGGCACTGAGTCCCAACCAGAGGCTTTGCCAGTGGGCCGGCAGACCCTGGCAGAACTCCACCGCCAGGGAGCTTTTGCCGAACCCTGCCGGCGCACTCACCAACAGCAACCGGCCGCCGAGCCCCGCGCTCAAACGCTCGCACAACCGCGGTCGCACCACGTGACCATCGGGCAAGGGCGGGCGGTAAAAGCGCCCGTCCTGGACCGCGATGGCTGCGCGGGCAGAATCCGGAAGTGAAGACAGATCAGTCATGGCCGGCTCTTGTTGAAGTGCGGTGGCGGCGTTGCAGATGTCCGCAGACTAGCTGTAAACGAGGAGGTATTGAAGGGAGTGCTACAAATGGCTACAAAAAGGCTACACGTTGATTGCCGCTTTTTGTGGCGAGGGAGCTTGCTCCCGCTGGGTTGCGCAGCAGCCCTAACACAGCGACAGCATTGTGCCTGACACACTGGGAACTCTGATTTGGGGTTGCTTCGCAACCCAGCGGGAGCAAGCTCCCTCTCCACGGGTTTTGTGTTTAGCGCATCCCAAAAAAACGCCCCGAACCAGGTCGGGGCGTTTCTTCGAGGATGCGGCCTCGGTAAAGCGATTTAGCGGATGCCCTCCTGACGCAGTGCGTTCGGGGTGAAGTCGGCCGTGGTGGCGGTGAAGCCGAAGTCGTAGGCTGATTTCTCTTCGTTTTTCATGCCCAGGGCCAGGTAGCGGCCGGACTGCAGGTCGTAGAGGGTTTCCAGGGCGTACCACGGCACTTGCTTGTCGTAGTAGTTCTCGGCATGGGCCTCAGCCACGCGCCACAGCTGGCCACGACCGTCGTAATGGTCGATCACCGCCGCTTGCCAGGTGTCTTCGTCAATGTAGAAGTCACGCTTGGCGTAGATGTGGCGCTGGCCTTCCTTCAGGGTCGCGGTCACGTGCCAGACCCGGCGCAGCTCATAGCGAGTCAGGTCCTGGTTGATGTGGCCGGCCTTGATGATGTCGGCGTACTTGAGCTGCGGAGAATCGATCTTGTAGCTGTTGGAGGCAATGTAAAGCTCTTTCTTGCCTTCCAGCTTCCAGTCGTAGCGGTCCGGCGCACCGTTGTACATGTCCAGGTTGTCGGAGGTACGCAGGCCGTCGGCGGCAGTACCCGGGCCGTCATAGGACACCTGCGGTGCACGGCGCACACGACGCTGGCCGGCGTTGTAGACCCAGGCCGAACGGGGCTCCTTCACCTGATCGAGGGTTTCGTGCACCAGCAGTACGCCCCCGGCCAGGCGCGCCGGCGCGGTCACTTGCTGCTTGAAGTAGAACAGGATGTTGCCAGGGTTGGCCGGATCGAAATCCTTCATCTTGTCGCGGAACACGAACTGGTCCCGGAAGTACACCAGGCTGTAGGAGCCGTTGGGTTGCGGCGTGGCCTGGGTCACCAGGCGCGTCACGCTGCCACCGCGATAACGGGTGATGTGGTTCCAGATCACTTCAACGCCGCTCTGGGGAATCGGGAACGGCACGGCCGTCTCGAAGTTCTCCAGGCCGTTACCGCCGGACACCAGCTTGGTGTTGACCGCGTTTTTCTTGATAGAGGCGAACACCTCATCCGGCACGGTGGCGCCACGATGGGTCGGGTAGACCGGCATCTTGAAGGTTTCCGGGTAGCGCTTGAACATCGCGTACTGGCCCGGGGCGAGCTTAGCCTTGTACTGCTCGACGTTCTGCGCGGTGATGGTGAACAGCGGTTTCTCACTGGCGAACGGGTCGGCGAGGAAGCCCTTGCCGTCCACGGCGGCGGCATTCTTGGCCATGGGTTTCCAGGCCGAAATCGAACCATCGGCATTGCCAGCCATCTCAGCGCCCATCGGCGTCAAGCTCTTGCCCAGTTTGTCAGCCTCGGTAGCAGGCACTGCCGCCATGACGCTGGCGGCCAGCAGGGATAGCCCCAAAATACCGGCCTGCATCAGACTCTTTGTTATTTTCATAGTGTGTCGTCCTGAAATACTGTGCTTAGAAGGTCACGCCGACGCTGAGCGCCAGGAAGTCGCGATCATCCACGGTGCTGAAGTCACCACCAAAGAAGTTGGTGTAAGCCAGGCTCGCGTTGTAGGTGTTCTGATACTCGGCATCCAGCCCGAGGCTGACAGCCTTGCGACCTTCTTCGAAGTTGCCGCCAGGGCCTGGCGAGTAGCCTTTGACGTCATGGGACCAGGCCACGTTGGGCTTGAGGTTCACGCCGGCGAAGACGTCCGGGTATTCCCAGATGGCACGGGCACGGTAGCCCCAGGAAGTGGAGGTGGTGAAGCCGTCATTGTTGCAGTTACTGTTCACGTCGCCGCTGGTCTGGCCGCCACCTGCAGCGGTCGAGCCGTTGAGCGCGGTGCAGAAACCATTTGGCAACTCGCCTGGACCGAACACCGGATCACGGCCGTAGCGAACGTCGGATTTGCTTTCCAGTCCACCCACATGCGTCACGCCAATTTCACCCACCAGGGTCAGACGACTGGCGCCCATGACTTGATCGAGGAAGTGGGTGAAGGTGGTCTGGAACTGGGTGATTTCCTTGCGGCGATAGCCGTGCAGGTCCTGGCCTGGCACACCCGTGAGCAGCGAAGCGTCGTCGAAGGGCCCCCCAGGACCACCGATCGGACGAACGCCGGCGAAAAGAACATCGGTGGTGCTCAGTTGTACCGGAGCATTCGGGCGATAGCTCAGTTCACCGCTCCACGCCGTACCAGTAGGCAAGGTCGTAGAGAAACTCAAGCCATAAAGGCGGATATCTTCTGGATACTCGACAAAATACTGCGAGTTACCCGCTACGATCAGCGGCGCCAGACCGCCAAAGAGTGGTGCGCTGTTGTAGACCGCCTGTGAAGCACCGGTAGCACTGAAAATCGGCGCGCGACTGTGGTAGTTCATGAAGTAGGCACCGAATTCGGTGTCCAGCGGCTCGAACATGTACTTCAAGGACGCGCCCCATTGGCCGCCATCACGGGCATCACGATCAGCACCACGACGGACCAGAACCCCTTCCTCGTTCACATCCACCCCGTTTCCGGCCAGGATCGGCAAGGCGAAGCCAGGGATAGTGGAACGTTTACTCAACACCCGCAGGTTATTGTCACAGCCATCGGCAATCACATCCGGCTGGGAAAAGAACGTCCCGCAGTTATCGACAACAGTCTGATCCCACTCAATTTGGTAGAACGCTTCAGCCGACAGGTTGTCGGTCAGGCTCTGGGACACATAGAACATGTTGACCGGGATCAGACCCTCCTTGACCTCGGCACCGGGACGACGGAACGCAGACACATCGACCGGGTTGATGGAGTTGATGCCACCCTGGATGAAGGTACTTTCACCCCAACTGACCACCTGCTTGCCCAAACGCACCGAGCCTGGCTGATCGGCAATCGCATAGTTGTGGTAGACAAACGCATCGAGAATCTGTCCGCCGGACGACTTGGCGCCTTCCTTGCGGTTGTTGTCACTGATGTCCTTGTACAGGCGGTTTTCGTCCTTGAGCTCAAAGTCGTACCAGTATTTGCCGCGCACAAACACGCCGGTATCGCCGTACTTCAGCTCCAGGTCGTGAATACCCTTGAAGATCTTCGAGAAGGTTTCTCCGCGCTTGAAGTTCAAATGACCGTCATCGGAGGTCTGCGACAGGCCCCGGCCGCCGTTGTTGACGCCGATCAGGTCTTTATTGGCATTGGCCGTCGACCAGCTCGCCCCCACCGACAGGGACGAGTCGAACTGGCCTTCGATTTCACCGATGTTGAAACTGACGCCGAATGCTGGGCCGGCGAGCGAAGAGGCAAGACTGACCGCCAAAGGCAGTTTTGCCCGGCGCCAGAACGTATTTGCTGTGGTCATCGACGCTACTCCATGTGCTTTATTGTTATGGCAGACAGGATTTTCAAAGAACGCTTTCAACGGCTGGAAATGGCATGCCCCGCCTTCCGTTCAAAGTCGCAGCGCCCGTTTAGTACGAGCGTCCCGTTTTTGAAAATTCTTACGCGGACTATATCCAGCAGGGAGTACTGCTTGATCCCTCTAAAGTGTGATTTGTAGCCTCGACCACTCTGGAACAGTCCTTATGCCAGGCCGACAGGTGTCGACACGGCAAGGATGGCTGAAATTTTCGGTTTGACAAGGCAAGCGCTTGCTTGGTGGGGCTGCCGCGCCCTTTCGGGCACGGCAAAAGTGTTTAGAGCGTCGAGAGGAAGGTGCTGTTGTTGCTCTGCCATTCGGTGATGTCGACGCGGATGCGCTTCTTGTCGAGCTTGCCGACGCTGGTCTTGGGAATTTCCGTAACAAGGGCGATCTGGCTCGGGATCGCCCACTTGCTCAGGTGCCCCAGCTCGACGAACGGCTTGAGGTGTTCCTTGAGCTCACGAGCCCCAATCTGATGCCCTTCGCGAATCACCAGCAAGGCAAATGGCCGTTCGCCCCACTGCGGGTCGGGGATGCCTACCACTGCTACTTCGCGTACCGCCACGTGACGACTGATGAGGTCTTCCAGGTCCAGGGAGGAAATCCATTCGCCGCCGGTCTTGATCACATCCTTGATGCGGTCGCGGATGTCGATAAAGCCCATGTTGTCGAGCGTGGCGACGTCACCGGTGTGCAGCCAGCCGCCGGCCCAGAGCTCGGCGCCCTTCTGCGGCTCGTTGAAATAGCCCTCGCTGAGCCACGGCGCACGCAGCACCAGTTCGCCCTGGGTCTCGCCGTCGGCAGGCAGGAAACGGCCCTCGGAGTCGACGATCGCCGCCTCCACCAACGGCCCCGGCACGCCAGCCTTGATCCGGTAGGTGGTGCGTTCGTCTTCGCTGCCGGCCATCAGTTCGTCATTGAGGTGAGCGCAGGACACCAGCGGGCCGGTTTCCGACATGCCATAGGCCGCGGTGAGCTGGATGCCACTGGCCTTGGCCGCGTCGTACAGGCTGCGGTTCAAGGCGCTGCCGCCGATGACGATCTTCCAGCCGCCAAAATCCGTGCCCTGGGCGCCCTTGGCGTTGAGGAGCATTTGCAGGATGGTCGGCACGCAATGGGAAAAGGTGACTTTCTCCTTGCGCCACAACTGGACGAGAAACTCCGGATCGTAGCGGCCAGGATAGACCTGCTTGAGCCCGAGCATGGTCGCCACGTAGGGCAAACCCCAGGCGTGGACATGGAACATCGGCGTGATCGGCATGTACACGTCGTTGGTGCCCAGCAGCCGCACGCTGTCGATGGAGCCCATGATGGTCGCCACGCCCATGGTGTGCAGCACCAGTTGCCGATGGGTGAAGTACACGCCCTTGGGATTACCCGTGGTGCCAGTGGTGTAGAACGTGGTGGCGACGGAGTTTTCGTCGAAATCCAGGAAGTCGTAGACGGGGCTGGCGGCGGCGAGTAGTTGTTCGTATTCACCCACCAGGTTCGGCAAGTCGGCGGTTTTTTCCGGCAGGTCGGTCAGCAGCAGCGTCTTCTGCACCGTGGTCAGGTGCCCGGCGATCGCCTGGTACAAGCCGAGGAACTCACTGTTGACCAGCACGAAGCGGTCCTCGGCGTGGTTCATGGTGTAGAGGATCTGCTCCGGTGACAGGCGCACGTTGATGGTGTGGATCACCGCGCCGATCATCGGGATCGCGAACATGCATTCCAGGTAACGATGGCTGTCCCAGTCCATCACCGCCACGGTATCACCGGCCTTGACCCCGGCCTCGGTCAGCACATTGGCCAGCCGCGCGACCCGTTCGATCAGCGTTGGATAGCTGTAGCGCAACTGGTCACGGTAAATGATCTCGCGGGTTTTCTCGTAACGCGCACCGGACATCAGTAGCCGCTTGATCAGCAGCGGATATTGATAAGCGCCTTCGGCTGGCGGAATAACGCGAGTCTGTAACATAAGAGTCCCTTTTCTGACTGCACGGTCTTGGCTGGAAGTGAGCACTCTAGAGTGCTTATACACGGATCAAATCAGCCAAAGGAATGATTTGATTCGCGCGTAAATACTAGCCTTGAGCCATGTCCGTGCAGCGACAGGGGGCCGTCAATGCATCTCGGTAAACGCCAGTTTCACGCCGATAGCGACCAGTACCGCGCCCATGGTCCGGTCGAACCAATGGCCCATGCGGGCAAACCCGGCGCGCACCCGCTGCTGGCTGAACAGCATGGCCACCAGGCAGAACCAGACCGCCGTCGCGACCGCCAGGTACACACCGTAGCCGGCCTGGATCGCCAACGGTGTATGGGGGTTGATCACCACGGTGAACAGCGAAAGGAAGAACAGCGTTGCCTTGGGGTTCAGGCCATTGGTGACGAAGCCCGAGGTGAATGCGCCGCGGGCGGTACGTTCACCGACCTCTTTGTGCAGGTTTTCCGCCGTCGGCTTGGCCGGTTTCGCGCGCAACGCCTTGAAGCCGATGTACAGCAGGTACGCGGCGGCGGCCCATTTCAGCGCGTTGAACAGCACGATCGACTGGGACACGATCAGGCCAATACCCAGCAGCGAATAGCCAACGTGCAGGAAAATCGCCGTGCCTACGCCCAGCGCCGTCCAGGTCCCGGCACGTCGGCCATGGGTCACGCTTTCACGCACCACCACAGCAAAATCCGGCCCGGGGCTGGCGACGGCCAGCAGATGGATCAGGGCGACGGTGAGGAATTCGGTGAGGTACATGGGGGGCTCCTGGAGGGTAGGTCTTGTTAAGTGAATACCGTGGCGAGGGAGCTTGCTCCCGCTCGACTGCGCAGCAGTCGCTCGCGGTTTATTGGGCCTGCTCGCAGGCCAGCGGGAGCAAGCTCCCTCGCCACGGGTGTTCGGCGCCAGGGCCGCATTCATCTGATAGGCTCGCCACATTACGCCTTCGGATCATCACGGAAAAGGTACAGCTGATGACAAACATCGCCCGCGCAGTTTTTCTCGACCACCCTTCCCTGGACCTTGGCGACCTGGACCTGGGCCCGCTGCGCAAGTGCTTCGGCGAACTGCAATTGTTCGACCGGACCACGCCGGAGCAGGTGGCCGGACGGCTCAAGGGCGCCACGGTGGCGATCACCAATAAAGTCGTGATCGATGCAGCGGCCATGGCCGCCAACCCCGAGCTGAAACTGATCCTGATCAGTGCCACCGGCACCAACAACGTCGACCTGGCCGCCGCGCGTGAGCAGGGCATCACCGTGTGCAATTGCCAGGGCTACGGCACGCCGTCGGTGGCCCAGCACACGATCATGCTGTTGCTGAACCTGGCGACACGCCTGGCCGACTATCAAAAAGCAGTGGCTGAAGGACGTTGGCAGCAGGCCGCGCAGTTCTGCCTGTTGGACTATCCGATTGTCGAACTGCAAGGCAAGACCCTGGGCTTGCTGGGCCACGGTGAACTGGGCAGCGCCGTCGGGCGGTTGGCCGAAGCCTTTGGCATGCGCGTGTTGCTGGGGCAGATTCCCGGGCGCCCTGCCCGCTCCGACCGCTTGCCACTGGATCAGTTGCTGCCGCAAGTCGACGCCCTGACCCTGCACTGCCCGCTCAACGAGCACACCCGACACTTCATCGGCGCCCGGGAGCTGGCGTTGCTCAAGCCGGGTGCCTTCGTGGTCAATACCGCCCGCGGCGGCCTGATCGACGAACAGGCCCTCGCCGAGGCACTGCGCAACGGCCACCTGGGCGGCGCCGCCACCGACGTGTTGAGCGTTGAGCCGCCCACCCAGGGCAACCCATTGTTGGCCGCTGATATTCCCCGGCTGATCGTCACGCCCCACAACGCCTGGGGCAGCCGTGAAGCGAGGCAACGGATCGTCGGCCAAATGAGCGAAAACGCCGAGGGCTTTTTCAGCGGTACAGCACGACGGGTCGTCAGTTGATAAACTGCCGCACTTTTTTTCAAGGAGCAGACCATGGATCCGCGCAGTGAAGTACTGCTTCGTCAGGCCGAGTTATTCCAGGGTTCGGTCTTGCTGGCCGGCCTGCCCGCCGACGATCTGCTCGGCCGTCTGCCGGAGGCCCATGGCTGGTGCTGGCACGCCGGTGACCAGGCCGCGCTGGATGCCCGCTTCCCCGAGCGCAGTCACTTTGGCGTAAACGTACCCGAGCGTGGGTTCGACACCGCCGTGGTGTTCCTGCCCAAGGCCAAGGACCTGACCGATTACATCCTCAATGCCGTGGCGGCGCGCCTGGCCGGTCGCGAGGTGTACCTGGTGGGGGAAAAACGCAGCGGCATCGAAGGCGCGTCCAAGCAGCTCAACCCGCTCGGCAAGCCGCGCAAGCTCGACAGCGCCCGGCATTGCCAGCTGTGGCAAGTCACCGTCGCCAACGCCCCTGAGGCAACGCCTCTGGAAAGCCTGGCCCAGACCTACGAGTTGCCCCTGGTCGAAGGCCCACTGAAGGTCATCAGCCTGCCGGGGGTGTTCAGCCATGGTCGCCTGGATCGCGGCAGTGCACTGCTGTTGGAACACCTGGACAAACTGCCCAGCGGCCATTTGCTGGACTTCGGCTGCGGGGCCGGTGTACTGGGAGCGGCGGTCAAGCGTCGCTACCCGCACAACACCGTCACCCTGTTGGACGTGGATGCATTCGCCGCCGCCAGCAGTCGCCTGACCCTGGCGGCCAACGGCCTGGAAGCCGAGGTGCTGACCGGTGACGGGATCGACGCCGCGCCGATGGGGTTGAGCGCGATTCTGAGCAATCCGCCGTTCCATGTCGGCGTGCACACCGATTACCACGCCACGGAAAACCTGCTGCGAAAAGCGGCCAAACATCTGAAAAACGGCGGCGAACTGCGACTGGTCGCCAACAGCTTCCTCAAGTACCAACCGCTGATCGAGGAGCATTTGGGGGTGTGTGCAATCAAGGCCGAGGGCCAGGGTTTCCGCATCTACCGGGCCAAGCGCGGCTGAAACCTTTTTTAAAAAACAGCACTTGCTCAATCGGATTTGCCTAGGCAGAATCCGCTCCGTCCTAGGGGAGTAGTCTCCCGCGAGCACCCTGCTCGCCCGGCATACGTCAACATACTTGGTCAGCAGACCATGGCGTATGCGGCCCAAGCGTCCACGCAGATGGTCGCTGGGTTTGACAAGACCTATGACACGCACACCTTACCCGGGGCGGGAAGGCTGTACGTGTCATAGCCGTGTCGACCCGCCCCTCTAGGAATCACCTGATGCTGGACTCTCTCCTCGTACCTACCGCTATCGTTGCGCTGGCCGAAATCGGCGACAAGACGCAATTGCTCGCGCTCATTCTTGCGGCTCGCTTTCGCAAACCCTGGCCGATCATCGCCGGCATCGTTGCGGCGACGCTCGCCAACCATGCGGCGGCCGGAGCGGTGGGGGCCTGGGTCGGCAGTATTTTTTCGGATGCGGTCTTGCACTGGATCCTGGCAGCGAGCTTCGCGGCCACGGCGCTGTGGACCCTGGTCCCGGACAAGCTGGACGACGAAGAAGCCAACACCGCTCGCAAGTTCGGGCCGTTCCTGACCACGCTGATCGCGTTCTTCCTCGCGGAAATCGGTGACAAGACGCAGATCGCCACGGTGATGCTCGCGGCGCAATACCCAGAGCTGTGGCTGGTGATCATCGGCACCACCGTGGGCATGCTGATTGCCAACGTGCCGGTGGTACTGGCAGGCAATTTCGCCGCAGAGAAACTGCCCCTGACGCTGATCCGCCGCCTGGCCGCCTCGGCATTTTTCGTCCTGGCGCTCGTCGCGGTGTACAAAGCGATGCAGAGCAGTGGGTGGGTTTGATACCGCGTCATCGTTCATCGCGAGCAAGCTCCCACAGTGCTGCGGGTGTTCACACGATTGTGCTCACTGCAGATCATTGTGGGAGCGAGCTTGCTCGCGATGAGGCCGGCAGCCTCACCGCATGACGATGCTTATTTCTTGGCCTGCTGATAAAGCGGCATCACCTTCGGAATCGCCGCCTGCAACGAAGCGATCCGGCTGTCCGATGATGGGTGGGTGCTCATGAATTCCGGCGGTGCCCCTTCCGACGCCTTGGCCATCTTGTTCCACAAGGTGATCGCGGCGTTCGGGTTGTAGCCGGCGCGGGCGGCCAGTTCGAGGCCGATCAGGTCGGCTTCGTTCTCGTTGCCGCGGCTGTTGGGCAGGGTCATGCCGTAGTTGGCGACGGTATCGGCCAACGCCAGGCTGTCCTGGCCCAGGCCGAATAGGGCGCCAGCGCCCTGCTTGGCCATCTCGATGCCATAGGCCTTGGACATCGCTTCACGCCCGTGTTCGCGCAGGGCGTGGGCGATTTCATGGCCGATGATCGCGGCAATTTCATCGTCGGTGAGCTTCAGCTTGTTGATCAACCCCGTGTAGAAAATGATTTTCCCGCCGGGGCCGCAGCTGGCGTTGAGCTCATCGCTCTTGATCAGGTTCACTTCCCAGTTCCATTGCGCCGAATCCGGACGGAACACCGGCGCCTGGTTGATCAGCCGGCTGGAAATGGCCTGGACGCGCTTGGCATCGCTGCTGGTCTTGTCCAGTACGCCTTGGGCGCTCGCCTCGCCCATGGTCTTTTGATAGGACTGGGCGTACATCTGGTTGACCTCAGCGGTCGACAGCATGCTGAACATGTACTGCTTGCGCTCCACGCCCACGGCTCCACCGCTGGTGGTGTTGACCGACTGGCAACCGGCGAGCAGCAAAGCCGCGCTCAGAGCACTCACCATCAATGTCTTGTTCATACTTAAGAAGCTCCCTGGAAACGTGGGCGTATCGTAGGCGTTGATTTGTATCGGCGCCAGATACACAGCGAGGGTTTGGCGTTTTTTTCAGACAAGCCCCATCCAGTCCATTTGCGACACCTACGAAGCCATAACAGTCACCCGACGAACAGCGCCTCATGCCGTTGCACAGAAACGCCGATACAGGCTCCAGACGTCATCTTCGCGTCCGGAGCCTTTATGAAATTCAAATCGATCCAGTTTTCCGTGGCCGCCCTGGCCGGTGCCATCGTGCTCAGCGTGGTCGGCGCCCTGGTGCTGTACGCGCTGTTTGCCGGCGCCCGCACTCAGGAGATGGTGCAACAGCGTACCAAGGCGCAGTTCGAACAGCTCATCGAGCAACGCCTCAGCGCTTTGGCCCGGACCCAGGCCAGCCTGATCCAACGGGAACTGGAAGCGCCGCTGTTGCTCGCCCGCGGCCTGGCCACCAGCAATGCCTTGATGGGCATGAACGGCACGGACGGTAACCCGCAACTGAAGGTGCCCCGTGAGCAAATGATCAGCCTGCTGCGCGAAACCGTGGTGCGCAACCCGAAGATTCTCGGCGCCTACATCGCCTGGGAGCCAAACGCGATCGACCACGACGACGCCAATTATGTGAACAGCCCGGTGTTGGGCATGGAAACCAACGGGCGTTTCCTGCCGTGGTGGTTCCGCAACCAGGACGGCACCCTGGGCCTGGAGAAACTCGCCGACGTGACCGACCAGAAACTGCTTTCCACCGGTATCCGTGCCAGTGAGTACTACCTGTGCTCCCAGGACAGCAAGAAAGCCTGCGTGATCGACCCTGCGCCCTATCGCGTGGGCGACACCATGACCATGCTCGCTTCGTTCATCGAACCGATCCTGATCGACGGCAAATTCCAGGGCATCGTCGGCGCCGACCTGTCGGTGAACTTCATCCAGGACATGCTCGTCGCCGCCGACGGCAAGCTGTACGACGGTGCGGGGGAAATGGCGCTGCTCTCCAGCAATAACCGGCTGGTGGCCTTCACCAAGGACCCGAGCAAACTCGGGGAAAAGGCCAGTGACCTGCTCGATGCCAGTGAACTGGACAACTTGGCCAAGCTCGGCACCGGCGAAGTGCGTTACGACATCGACGAAGAACATGGGCATATCGAGGTGTACATGCCGTTCGGCATCGGCGAGACCAACGCCCGTTGGACGCTGATGCTGCAGTTACCGCTGAATGCGGTCATGGCCGACCTGCAGGCGTTGCAGAAAGACCTGGACGAGCAACGCCAAACCGATATTTTCGGCATGGCGATGGTGGGCTTGGTGATTGCCGGTATCGGCCTCTTGGTGATCTGGCTGGTGGGCCACGGCATTGCCCGACCGCTCAAGCAAATGGTGGCGATGCTCGACGACATCGCCCAGGGCGAAGGCGATCTGACCCGTCGTCTGGTGAGCGACCGCGCCGATGAACTGGGGGCGATTGCCAGGGGCTTCAATACGTTCCTGAGCAAGTTGCAGGGGATGATCAGCCAGGTGGTGACCTCGGTGCAGAGCGTCAGCGATTCGTCGGAGCACACCGCCGACATCGCGATCCGCACCAACCAGGGCGTGCACAAGCAAATGTCGGAGATCGATCAGGTCGCCACCGCCGTGCACGAAATGACTGCCACTGCCCAGGACGTGGCTCGCAACGCGACCCAAGCTGCCCAAGCCGCCAGTCATGCAGACCAGGCCGCCAGCCAGGGCATGCAGATCGTGCGGGACACCTCCACCTCCATTGGCGCCCTCGCCGTGGAAATCGGCAAGGCTGTTGGCGTGGTGCAAACCCTGGCCAAGGACAGCGAGAACATCAACGCAATCCTGACTGCGATTCGTGGGATCGCCGAACAGACCAACCTGCTGGCCCTGAACGCCGCCATCGAAGCCGCCCGGGCCGGTGAACAAGGTCGTGGTTTCGCGGTGGTGGCCGATGAAGTGCGCAACCTGGCGCAGAAGACCCAGCAGGCCACGGGAGAAATCCAGACCATGATCCAGCATTTGCAACAAGGTACCCGGGATGTGGTGCGAGTGATGGAAGACAGCCAGCAGCGCACCGACGAAAGCGTGCAGCACGCGGCAAAAGCGGCCCAGGCCCTGGAGACGATCACCCAGGCCGTGTCGGTAATCAACGACATGAACACCCAGATCGCCAGCGCTGCCGAGGAACAAAGCGCCGTCGCCGATGATATCAACCGTAACGTGATCAACATCGGGCAAGTGGCGAACGAAGTCGCCAGCGGCGCCGATGAGTCCAGCGCCGCCAGTGCAGGGTTGACCAAACTGGCGGAGCAGCAACGACGGTTGATCAATCAGTTCAGGGTCTGATCCAGAGGCCTCATCGCGAGCAAGCTCGCTCCCACAGGGAATAGTGGTGAACACCATTGCTGTAACACCCGCAGCCCACTGTGGGAGCGGGCTTGCTCGCGAAGGCGGTGTGTCAGGCGATGCACTGGTGGCGGGTGTACCGCTTTCGCGAGCAGGCTCCCACAGGGATTGGCGGTAAACACCATTGTTCAGGCACCCGCAGCCCTCTGTGGGAGCGAGCTTGCTCGCGAAGGCGGTGTGTCTGGCGATGCACTGGTGGCGGGTGTACCGCTTTCGCGAGCAGGCTCCCACAGGGATTGGCGGTGAACACCATTGTTCAGGCACCCGCAGCCCTCTGTGGGAGCGAGCCTGCTCGCGAAGAGGCCGGCACAGGCGCCACGAAACTCAAGCCGGAGTCAGACACTCCGGCCCATTGAGCTTCGGATCATTGACCATGTTGGCCAACACCCGCTCGCGCAATTGCGCCGGCTCGCTGGCCAGCAACCCTTGCAACGCATACAGCGGCGTCTCGGGGTCGAGCCACAGGCGCTGGCCCTCTTCGTCCAGGATCAAAGGCCGGCGCTGACCTGCCGCAGGCTGGGTGATGACCGCCGTACTCAGCCACACCTGCTCCTGCACCGGATACGCCTCCCAGATCGCGGCAAAGAACAACGACGAGCCCTCCCCCGGCGTCAGCCAGTAAGGACGCTTGCGCGTGCCGCCGCGCCATTCGTAGAAGCCGTTGGCCGGCAGCAGGCAGCGACGCTGGCGCAAGGCTTCACGAAACATCGGTTGCTCGGCCACGGTTTCCGCCCGGGCATGAGCGGGTGTGCGGGACAGGTCGGTCAGCCACGGCGGCGTCAGGCCCCAGCGCGCCCGGGCCAGTTCGCGCTGCCCCTCGGCGCCAGCACGCAGTATCAGCACCGAATCGTTGGGCGAAATATTCCATTGGGCCTTCTGGTCGGCGGGAAAGCCGGGCAAGGCCGCGAAGGTGGGGTTCCAGCGAAACAGGGCATAACGTCCACACATGGGGCAACACGACTCTTGATCAACCGGCCGCCAGCCTAGCAGACCAGCGTGCCCGGGTAACTGTCCGGTTCATCGCCGAGCAGGGGCAGCGCAGCATTGTAGGCCGCGATCAACTCCCGGGCGGATTGCGCCCGGTCGTCCTCCACCGCCAGCCCCAGCAAGCCCTGCATCGGCAATTCCCCGGCTCCGCCCATCAGGTCGCGGCCCACCAGGTGCGCCGTGATGCCTTCGCTGGCGAGCATGCCTTGGAGCAGTTCGCCTTCCATCAGGTTTTCCAGTTCGTAGATTCGCTGCATGGGCGCCCCCATCACTCGTTTTCGCTAAAGACCTCAAGATGCCACTCTTCACCATGGACCTGCAGGACAAAGGTTATCGGTCGGCAACAAACCTGACAGTCCTCAATGTAGGTCTGATCGCCGCCGGACAGATCCAAGACAGTCTCAACCCCTTCGCCACAATACGGACATTCATAATGAGCGCTTTCCAGCATCGCGGTCTCCCAGGTGACTTGTGCGTATAATCGCCGGTCTATTTGCAGGGCTATTCGTGTCTGGCTGATGTTTCAGCCCCTGCCCTGTCGGTTTTTCGAACACACTTTTACTTACCCTAGCCGTTTCCAACAAGAGAGCATGATGGGCGAATTCGATGCCATCCGACCTTACGACGACAGCGAAGTCCCAGCGGTGCTGGCACGGCTGCTCGGCGACAAGGCGTTTCTAGATATCCTCACCCACTTCCGCTTCCCACGCCTGGCCGGCGCCTTCGGCTGGATGCTCAAACCTCTTATAGCGCAAAGATTGCGTCGTGAGTTCGCCGGAGTGACATCGGTCGCCACTTTGCAGGATAAGGTGGAGTTCTACGTCGACCACACCATCGAGCGGGCCACCGATGGCGTGACCTACACCGGGGTGGAGCAATTCAAGTCCGGCAGTGCGTACCTGTTCATCGCCAACCACCGCGACATCGTCATGGACCCGGCCTTCGTCAACTACGCCGTGTACCACGCCGGCCTGCCGACCCCGCGCATCGCCATTGGCGATAACCTGCTGCAAAAGCCATTCGTCAGCGACCTGATGCGCTTGAACAAGAGTTTCATCGTGCACCGCTCCATCACCGGGCGGCGGGAAAAAATGGCGGCGTACCAATTGCTGTCGGCCTACATCAACCACTCGATCCGCAACGATTGCGCCTCCATCTGGATCGCCCAGGCCGAGGGCCGGGCCAAGGACGGCGACGACCGTACCGAATCGGCGATCCTCAAGATGTTCCACATGAGCCGCAAGGACGAGCCGTTTGGCGAGGTGATCCGGTCACTGAACCTCACACCCGTGTCGATCAGCTACGAGTACGATCCGTGCGACCAGGCCAAGGCCCGCGAGCTGTACATTCGCGCTACCACCGGTACCTACACCAAGGTACCGGGCGAGGATGACGTGAGCATCGCCAAGGGCATCACCGGCTACAAGGGTCGGGTCCACGTGAACTTCGCCGCGCCGATCACCGAGCTGTTCGAGGACACCAAGCAATTGGCCCTGGAGATGGACCGGCAGATTCTCGGCGGCTATCGCCTGTTCCCGGTGCATTACCTGGCCTACGCCCAATGGGCCGACGCCGACCCGCAGTTGCAGGTGCCCAAGGCGGACGAGGTGTTTGGTACCGAAGAGCTGGCCAAGGCCGAGGAAGAATGGCAACGCCGGCTGGATGCTTGCCCGCAAGAACACCGGCCGTTCCTGGTGCAGCAATATGCGACGCCGGTGCGTAATCAGTATCGGGTCAAGGCGGGATTGCCGCTATAAAGCCGTGGCGAGGGAGCTTGCTCCCGCTCGATTGCGCAGCAATCGCAAAAAACAGGTTTGCGATTAAGTCTGGGGGAATGGATTGGCCTTTCGAGGGGGCCGCTTCGCAGCCCAGCGGGAGCAAGCTCCCTCGCCACGGGTTATTTCATCAGAACTGCGTGCTGATCCAAGACACCAGCAGCGCCAGCGCCAGGCAGGCAAAACCAAAACGATAGAAAAACCGGTTCATGCGCTGGGTGGCCAAATCCAGCAGCGCTTCGAATCGCTCGTTGCTATCGCGATTACGCGCTTCAAGGCAGGCCCGGGCCCGTTGTTCGCGACGGCGCGTTGCGTGCAACACCCAGCCGCCAGGGCAGGCAAGCAGCAACGCCAGCAGGTTGATCAGTTTGGCGGGGTGGGCAGCGAACAACGAAAGCACATGCAGCGACATCACAAACCTCAAGCAAAAAAACGGACAGGACGCGCCCGGGTCTACGAACGGGGCGAGGATTCTACCGAAAGCCTGCCGTACTGCGCCGTTTTTTCCGACCAGTAACGATCGGCAGGGAGAATGGCCTGGTGACTCGTGGCGAGGGAGCTTGCTCCCTCGCCACAGGGTCCGCAATCAAGCCTTGGGTTAATTTCGTCCGTCACGGTTTCGTCATCTGATTAGGCCACTCTGTCGCCCTTCAAACCTGCACGGAATCCGTCATGCTTCACGCCGAGAACCAGGATCGTCTCTATCTCATCAGCCCGAGCGAAGAACAACAGAACCTTGTTGGCAGTCTGTCTTTTAATGTGCAGGATCGACATTGGCTGGTGTATTGCGCCCTCGGTGGTCATCAACATGCTGACTTGCCGGAGACTGATCTGCTGACTGGGATTAGTGTTTTGGAGCTGTATTCCCAGGCGGCATGAATTCCGCGCTTAACAGATCCCAGCGGGGGTCGATCTTCTCGTCCTGGACTGGATATTTCGTTGCAGGTGGGGGGGGTTGGTTCGTGTGTATACCCGTTGCTGCGGTAACGGCGGCTGGCGGTTCCGCTCTTACAGCGGGTCACTTTTGGAAGAGCGCCAAAAGTAACCAAAAGCGCTTTGCCCCACCACTCGGTGCCTCGCCTAGGCTCGGCATGCCCGAACGTAGGCATTGCTCCGTGGGCCCGCCGCGAAGGACCATCCATGGTCCAGCGCGGCTACCTCGGCATCCATGCCGAGGTGCCCACTGCGCAATGCCCACGTTCGGCCAGCGTGGTTAATGGGGCGTCCAGATCAAGATCAAGATCAAGATCAAGATCAAGATCAAGATCAAGATCAAGATCAAGATCAAGATCAAGATCTAAAGCAGAGCAAGAGCGGGGTATATATCCAGCATCTATGTGGCTGGACCACCGCTATCGCGAGCAAGCTCGCTCCCACAAGGATTTGTGGGTGTTCACAGCATCTGCACACGACACAAAAAACCTGTGGGAGCAAGCTTGCTCGCGATGAGGCCAGTCCATCCAACATCTTCATCGCCAGTGACACCGCCTTCGCGAGCAGGCTCGCTCCCACAGGGGAAACGCGGTCCCACCCAAACCAGGCCGGCTATAAGGCCGCCTCGGTGCGCTTTTGATCTTAGGCGCCCCGTTAACCACGCTGGCCGAACGCAGGCATTGCGCAGTGGGCATCCCGGCATGGATGCCGGGATAGCCGCGCTGGGCCATGGATGGCCCTTCGCGGCGGCCCACGGAGCAATGCCGGAGTGAGGGCACACCGAGCCTAGGCGAGGTGCCGAGTGGTGGGGCAAAAGCGCTTTGGTTACTTTCGCGCTTTTCGAAAGTGACCCGCTGTAAGAGCGGAACCGCCAGTAGCCGTTACCGCAGCAACGGATATACACACCAACCCCAGCCCAGAAATCCGAGCAAAAAAAACGGCGCTTCCTCATCCTAAGAAGAAACACCGTTTTCCTTGAATCACAATTTCTACATACAAACCGAAACCTTACTCAGCCAGCACCTGCCCAATAGTCGGATCCTTGAACAACCGAGTCAAAGCATCGCTCAACACATCACTGACCAACTTGGTATTGGTGTCCTGATTGGGCGCCATACCAAAGCGCTGATCCAGCGAAGCACCGTAACGACCACTGTAGCGACGGTTGGCATTCTGCACATCGGAACGGAAAGTCGCGCCAATAGTAGCTTCAGTCACATACATGCCTTCCTTGGGCGACTGGTACTTGAGCTCGGCCAGGGTCACCGTCAGTTGCGGAGCATTCATGGCGTTGGCGGTGGGCGTGAAGCCCAGCAAACGCACCGCCGCTTCAGCCTGGGCCTGCAGCTTGGGCAAGATTTGCGCGCCCTGCACCGTGATCACGCTGGTTTCCGGATACAACCCGCCACGGGTACCCAGCGTCGGCGACGGACGACCATCCACAACCCGCACCACCACCGGCTGGCCACGACCTACAGGCGCCAGTTGGGCATTGAGCGTCGGCTCAGGGTTGAGTTGTTGCGGGCTGTGGGCGCAGCCGACGAGGGTCAGACTGGTCACAGCGATCAAACCGAACAACAGGCGTTGCAACATGCTCTTCTCTCCAGAATCGGGCACAAACAGGCCGGCAGTATAGCGGTGCGCCATCGCGGTGAACTAGCGCCTTGCGATGAATACTGAAATGTCTGACACGGGGCGTGATTGCCGGTTCCTGTCACCCCATTGTCACGATCCTTACACCGACCTGTCATGGCCTGCTGTCAGGCTTGTCACAAGCTCCCCGAACCGGTATCCGACCATGCGCTTTCTTATTTCCCTGTTCACCCCGCGCCCGCATCACCGCAGTTTCGCCCTGCTGGATCGCAACGGCCACTGCCAGGCCTTCAAGCAGTGCAGCCTGCAGCCCATGGGCGAAGGTTGGGTGGAAATCGAAGAGATCCGCCTCAACTGGCTGCACCAGCCATTGCCCGCCAGTGCCCGTGTGCACCCGCTTCGTGCCCACTCACGCAACCGGCAACTGTTGGCCATCTGACCGGACGGCTAATAAAAGTCATTAAACACGACCATTTCCCTGCGTTTCTTCGATACAATCTCCCCCCGATTATAAGGACGTCTCCTGATCGGGCCTCGCAACACCGCTGATGCGCTGGTATTGGCACCCCGCAACGCCCACAGAGAGCCGCCCACACAGATCGAGTGAAGCTGGCGCTTGCTGTTCTTCAGGCAAATCCCCCACTTTTCGCGAATCTGCAGAGCTGTCATTACGCTCGGTCACTGAGCTGTCTGCCCGTTTTGCCTGTCATGTATTACATGGGGGCAACCAAACCGGGCGCGGTGCCAGGCTGGGACAGCCCTTTTTTGAGGTTCACGTCTTCAAAAGAGCGTGAAAAAACGGGTTTTCACAACTTCACGAGAGTGTGGCGAGCAAATGAAGAGTTTTGCGTCTGAACAAGCACCATTGGCGTCTGGAACAGCCCAACGACACAGGACCGGATATCGCTCAAGAACCGGCGCCTGAAGCCTGTCCTCTACGGATTTGGTTGCACGTACGGATGTCTCGGCCATAAGTCGAATTGCCTGCCCGGCACTTAAATGAGTTCATGTGACTCTTGAGGCCAGGCTGCATGCATCCGCAGTAGTTGCAAAAAATTGCGAAGATTCGGACATGGCGATCCTGGCCATGGGTACCTGGGGCGCAACTGACCTGCCCCGCCAATCCTGGCCGCTATGCCGACAATTTGGTGCTGCAGATTTTGGAGACGCGTTAAATGGCGCATAACGAAGCAGTCGATGTAGTTCTGGTAGGGGCCGGCATCATGAGTGCCACCCTGGCCGTACTGCTCAAGGAGCTCGACCCCGCGATTTCGCTGGAAGTCGTCGAGCTGATGGATTCCGGTGCCGCGGAGAGTTCCAACCCATGGAACAACGCCGGTACCGGCCACGCTGGGCTGTGTGAGCTCAATTACACGCCCCAGGCAGCCGATGGCAGTGTCGACATCAAGAAAGCCGTGCACATCAACACCCAGTTCGAGGTGTCGAAGCAGTTCTGGACGTACCTGACCAAAAAAGGCACGTTCGGCTCATCCAAATCGTTCATCGCCCCAGTGCCACACCTGAGTTTCGTGCAGGGCGAGAAAGGCGTGTCGTTCCTCAAGAAACGCTTCGAACTGATGAGCCAGCACCACGCCTTCGCTGACATGGAATACACCGAGGACAAGGCCACGATGGCCGAGTGGATGCCGCTGATGATGCCCGGCCGGCCGGCTGACGAAGTCATTGCCGCCACCCGCATCATGAAGGGTACCGACGTCAACTTCGGTGCCCTGACCAATCAGTTGCTCAAGCACCTGACCAGCGCCCCGGACACCCAGGTCAAATACTGCAAGCGCGTCACCGGCCTCAAGCGCAACGGCAGTGGCTGGACCGTGAGCATCAAGGACGTCAATTCCGGTAGCAGCCGTGAAGTCGATGCGAAATTCGTGTTCCTGGGTGCCGGTGGCGCGGCATTGCCGCTGCTTCAAGCCTCGGGCATCGAAGAAAGCAAGGGTTTCGGCGGCTTCCCGGTCAGTGGCCAGTGGCTGCGTTGCGACAACCCGGAAGTGGTCAAGCACCACCAGGCCAAGGTCTACAGCCAGGCCGCAGTGGGCTCGCCGCCGATGTCGGTACCGCACTTGGACACCCGCGTGGTCGATGGCAAGAAATCCCTGTTGTTCGGGCCCTACGCCGGTTTTACCACCAAGTTCCTCAAGCACGGTTCGATCATGGACCTGCCGCTGTCGGTGCGCGCCGGCAACATTGGCCCGATGCTGGCCGTGGCCCGGGACAACATGGACCTGACCAAATACCTGATCAGCGAAGTGATGCAGTCCATGGAACAACGCCTGGAATCCCTGCGCCGCTTCTACCCCGAAGCAAAAGCCGAGGACTGGCGCCTGGAAGTGGCCGGCCAACGGGTACAGATCATCAAGAAAGACCCGAAGAAAGGCGGCGTCCTGCAGTTCGGTACCGAGCTGGTGGCAGCCAAGGACGGCACCCTTGCCGCCCTGCTCGGCGCATCGCCAGGCGCTTCGGTGACCGTTTCGATCATGCTGGAACTGATCGAGCGCTGCTTCCCGGACAAGGCCAAGGGTGAGTGGGCTGCCAAGCTCGCGCAAATCTTCCCGGCCCGGGAAAAAGTGCTGGAAACCGACGCCGCGCTGTATCGCAAGATCAACGCGCAGAACAACATCGCCCTGGAACTGGTTGAAGAAAGCAGCGAGACCCAAAGCTACGCTTGATTCGACCGCCTAAAAAGAACGCCCCGGTCTCCATGAGAGCGGGGCGTTTTTTATGGGAGAAACTTATCGTGGCGAGGGAAGCTTGCTCCCGCAGGCTCTACGAAGCAGGCCCAGGATCAATCAGCCGCGAGCCTTTTCGATCAACTCGATGTATTCCTCGGCATTACGCTGGTCGCGCACCTGCGCTACAAAATCGTTGCCCTGCTCATCCTTGCCATTGAGGTCGTAACCAGCCTCGACGAAAAACGTCAGGAACCGCTCGAAATCGTGGGTTCGCAAGCCACGGTACGCCTTGATCAGTTTGTGCAGCGACGGCGAAGTGGCATCGATCGGCTCGAAATTGAGGAACAGCTTGATCTGTTCATCGCCAATCTCGTCACCAATCACTTGTTTCTTGTCTTTACGCATTGCCGGCTCCAGCTCGCACAATTCACGGGGCAGGCAGTTTACCCCCGGCAGGCCCCGAGGCTCAACGCGGGCGTTCGGCACCGGTGTGCAGGTCGGCCCAGATATGGCCGTTGGCGTAGCTGAGAAATTGCACATACACCGTGTTGTTGCGCAGCAGATCAATGACTACCCGGTACTGAGCCTGTGGATAAGACAGGGTCAGGGTTTTGCTCGCCTCGTCAAAAACCGGCTTCTTCAGGCTTTTGCTCTCGCCGTCAAAGTTAAGAATCACCTGGTTGATGGTGGCGCCTTTATTCATGGGCTTGCCCTTGAGGCGCACCAGCAGCGGCGAAGTCACGGGGATCGGTTGTTGGTTGGACTGGCGCTGATTACCCAGCACCACCGAGTATTCGGTGACTTGCAGCAATTGCTGCTGTTGCGGCGGCTCCTGCCGCACCGCCAGGTCATCGGGCGGCAGGAACTGGCTGTGTATCGGCGCGGCAACGGCTGCCAGAGGCAGGCTGGAGATCAGCAGCAACGCGGCACAACGGCGGATCGATACACTCATGACAGGCTCCAGGGTCTTGGCTTGGCACTCTAGCATGAGCAAGAACTGCAAAAATAAGCGATCCAGGTCAATACATCGGCGCAACGGGCGCGGCATACTCAAGGAGCCATCAGCCCTGATGTCATCGTGGCGAGGGAGCTTGCTCCCGCTGGGTGGCGAAGCCGCCCCAAAATGGATTGACGCGATCCTTCAGACGGAACGCGTCAGCCGGTTTTACGACGGCTGCGCCGCCGAGCGGGAGCAAGCTCCCTCGCCACAGTGGACTGTGTCCGGCAGGTTCAGCTGCAGTGTTCCGTTCCTTTCGTGGAGTACCCATGTCTTTCTCCGCCCCACCGCTATTCGCTGCCTGGCGCCAAGCCTGGCGCGCCGGTTATACCCTCGAGCGCCTGCGTGGCGATCTCGTGGCCGGGCTGACCGTCGGCATTATCGCCATTCCTTTGGCCATGGCCTTGGCCATTGCCGTCGGCGTCCCTCCGCAACATGGCTTGTACACGGTGCTGGTGGCCGCGCCGCTGATTGCCCTCACCGGCGGCTCGCGCTTCAATGTCAGCGGGCCGACAGCAGCCTTCGTCGTCATCCTGCTGCCCATCACCCAACAATACGGCCTGGGCGGCCTGCTGTTGTGCACGATGCTCGCGGGCCTGATTCTGATCGCCCTGGGACTGATGCGGGCCGGACGACTGATCCAGTACATTCCCTATCCGGTCATCCTTGGCTTTACCGCCGGCATCGGCGTGGTCATCGCCACGTTGCAATTGAAGGATCTACTGGGCTTGTCCACCGTTGGCCAGGCCCAGCACTACATCGAACAGTTGGGCGCGTTGATCGTAGCGCTGCCCAGCGCTCGACTGGGCGACGCCATCGTCGGCATCACCTGCCTGGCAGTGCTGATGATCTGGCCGCGCTGGGTCCCGCGGGTTCCGGGCCATTTGGTCGCCCTGCTCGTCGGTGCGCTGTTGGGGCTCGCACTGGAACTCGGTGGCTGGCCCATTGCGACGCTGGGCGAACGCTTCAGCTATGTGGTCGACGGCATCAGCTATCCCGGTATCCCGCCATTTCTGCCCACCTTTGACTGGCCATGGAATCTGGCGGATGGCAATGGTCAGCGACTGGGGTTTTCCTACGACCTGATCCGCCAACTACTGGCTCCCGCCTTCGCCATTGCCATGCTCGGGGCGATCGAATCGCTGTTGTGCGCCGTGGTGGCCGATGGCATGACCGGCAGTAAGCATGACCCCAACGCCGAGCTGATCGGCCAAGGCCTGGGCAATCTCGTTGCCCCCCTGTTCGGCGGCATCACGGCCACCGCCGCAATTGCCCGTAGCGCCACCAATGTGCGCAGCGGGGCGTTTTCTCCGATGGCGGCCATCATTCACAGCCTCGTGGTACTGCTGGCCATGTTGCTGCTGGCGCCCTTGTTCAGCTATCTGCCGATGGCCGCGCTGGCGGCGCTGCTGGTGATCGTGGCCTGGAACATGAGCGAAGCCGGGCACGTGTTGCACACCTTGCGCATCGCCCCGCGCAGCGACGTGCTGGTGTTGCTGACCTGCCTCAGCCTGACCGTCTTGTTCGACATGGTCATGGCCGTCGCCGTCGGCCTGCTACTGGCGGCCGGACTGTTCATCAAGCGCATGAGTGAGCTGACCGACAGCGCCGAACTGCCGCGCCACTTCCATCAAGCCTTGCTGGACATGCCCGAGCATGTACGTTGCTACGGAATTCGCGGGCCACTGTTTTTCGGCGCGGCAGAAAAAGCCCTGGATGTGCTGCGCAAATTCGATCCAGGGGTTCGGGTCGTAGTGGTGGAAATGAGCGCCGTGCCGATGCTGGACATGACCGCACTGGCGGCTTTTGAAAACATCCTGAAGGACTACCGCAAGCAGGGCATCGGCTTGATCCTGGTGGCGACCGCGCCGCGGGTGCGCCTGAAACTGCGCCGCGCCGGCATTCATCGCGAGCAGCGGCAATTGGCCTATGTGCAAACTCTGGAGCAGGCGCGGATCAAGAGCGAGCAATGGTTGGCTGGCGGCAGCACCGCTCACTCAAGGCTGGCCTGAGTGATTTGTGGCCACGGAGTTTTTTGTGGCGAGGGAGCTTGCTCCCGCTTGGGTGCGTAGCACCCACCTGCAACTGGGGCTGCTGCGCAGCCCAGCGGGAGCAAGCTCCCTCGCCACAACAGCCCAACTGCCGCAGCGGTCAGTCGAACTGCGCGCGCATCCAGGCCTGGTATTCAGCCACGCCCGCCTCGCCTTCGCGGGGCGCCCAGTGGGCGTGCTCGCCCTCGCCCACCGGCCGGTAGGGGCCGGCCTTGCATTCGAACATCAAACTGTCGGCCTCCAGCACCACTAAACCGTGATACACACCGGCCGGCAGGTCGACACCGAGGCAATCGCCGCCGGCCTGCAGGATGCGCTTGTCCAACACTGCACCGGTTTCATCGAAGATCAACACGCCGAGCCGGCCCCTGAGCACCAGCAAGGTCTCAGCCTTGTCAGCACTCAGATGGCGATGAGGCGGGATGTACGTCGAAGGTTGCAAGCCAACCGCCATGCGGTGGCAAGGCTCGTCCATCTGATGAAAATTATGGTGTTGCCGCCCGCGGGGGCTGGCCGCGGCTTTCTCGGCCAGCTCATCGAACAGCGTTTGATCCAGAAAGCCCGGCCGGTTCATCGATTACATTCCCTTGACGGCGAAAATACCGTTGGCGTTGCGCCAGTAACCTTTGTAGTCCATGCCGTAGCCAAAGATGTAGCGGTCGATGCACGGCAGGCCAACGAAATCGGCTTTCAGGTCCGGGCGGGCCTTGCGGTCGTGGTCCTTGTCGATCAGCACAGCGGTGTGCACAGCGCGGGCACCGGCGTGTTTGCAGAAGTCGATGATCGCGCCCAGGGTATGACCTTCGTCGAGGATATCGTCGATGATCAGCACGTCGCGGTCGATGAACGAGACTTCCGGCTTGGCTTTCCAGAACAGGTCACCGCCGCTGGTTTCGTTGCGATAACGGGTGGCGTGCAGGTAGGACGCTTCCAGTGGGAAGTTCAGATAGGTCAGCAGCTTGCCAGAGAAGATCAGCCCGCCGTTCATGACGCAGAACACCACCGGGTTGGTATCGGCCAGTTGCTCGTTGATTTGGGCTCCGACACGGGCGATGGCCGCTTCGACTTCGGCTTCGGTGTACAGGCAGTCAGCCTCTCGCATGATTTGACGGATATGCTCGAGATCAGCGGACATGGCGCTCTCCAGGGGAGGTTGAGGGAGGGACGGGTTTGGAAAAACGGGCAAAGGTACGCATCCCGCCCGGCCAGATCAAGCGTTTGTGGACTAACGTTCTGTATTGTCTATAGGACAACACCCTCGGATAGATTAATCTAGGCCGGTTTTTTTGCCCGCCGCCGGAGCCTTTCCCATGCCCATCCTCGAGATCCGCCACCCGCTGATCAGACACAAACTCGGCCTGATGCGCCGCGCCGACATTAGCACGAAGAACTTCCGCGAACTCGCCCAGGAAGTCGGTGCACTGCTCACCTACGAAGCCACCAAGGACCTGCCGCTGGAGTCCTACGAGATCGAAGGTTGGGCCGGTACGGTCCAGGTGGAAAAAATCGCCGGTAAGAAGATCACCGTGGTGCCGATCCTGCGCGCCGGCATCGGCATGCTCGAAGGCGTGTTGAGCCTGATCCCGGGTGCCAAGGTCAGCGCCGTGGGCGTGGCTCGCAACGAGCAGACCCTGCAGGCTCACACCTACCTGGAAAAACTGGTGCCGGAAATCGACGAGCGCCTGGCCATGATCATCGACCCGATGCTCGCCACCGGCAGCTCCATGGTCGCCACCATCGACCTGTTGAAAAAAGCCGGCTGCCGGGACATCCGCGCCATGGTGCTGGTCGCCGCTCCCGAAGGCATCAAGGCTGTGCACGACGCTCACCCTGATGTGACCATCTACACCGCGTCGATCGACCAGAAACTCAACGAGCACGGCTACATCATTCCGGGCCTGGGCGACGCTGGCGACAAGATCTTCGGCACCAAGCAGAAGGACGCTTGAGCATGCCGGATGAGTTCAACGATCCGCTCTGGCGCCAGGTGCTGTCCGGTGCTCAGATGCTGTTCGTCGCCTTCGGCGCGTTGGTATTGATGCCGCTGATCACCGGCCTGGACCCGAACGTGGCGCTGTTCACCGCCGGCCTGGGAACGATCCTGTTCCAGATCGTCACCCGCCGGCAGGTGCCGGTATTCCTGGCATCGAGCTTTGCCTTCATCACCCCGATCATCCTCGCCAAGGGCCAGTTCGGCCTCGCGGCGACCATGGGCGGCGTGATGGCGGCCGGTTTCGTCTACACCTTCCTGGGCCTGGCGGTGAAGATCAAGGGCACCGGGTTCATCGACCGGCTGCTGCCGCCGGTGGTCATCGGCCCGGTGATCATCTCCATCGGCCTGGCGATGGCGCCGATTGCGGCGAACATGGCCATGGGCAAGGCTGGCGACGGCACCGAGCTGATTCCTTACCAAACCGCGATGCTGATTTCGATGCCGGCCTTGCTCACTACCCTGATCGTCGCGGTGTTTGGCAAAGGCATTTTTCGCCTGGTGCCGATCATTTCCGGCGTGCTGGTGGGCTTTGCCATGGCGTTTTACTTCGGCGTCGTGGACACCGCGAAAATCGCCGCCGCGCCGTGGTTCGCCCTGCCGAACTTCACCGCACCGGAGTTCAACTGGCAGGCGATCCTGTTCATCGTGCCGGTGGCCCTGGCACCGGCCATCGAACATATCGGCGGCGTGATTGCCGTGGGCAGCGTGACCGGTCGCGATTACCTGAAAAAACCCGGCCTGCACCGCACCCTGCTCGGTGATGGGATTGCCACCACCGCCGCAGGCCTGTTCGGCGGCCCGCCCAACACCACCTACGCCGAGGTGACTGGCGCGGTGATGCTGACCAAGAACTACAACCCGAAGATCATGACCTGGGCGGCGATCTTCGCCATCAGCCTGGCGTTCATCGGCAAGTTCGGCGCGTTGCTGCAAAGCATCCCGGTGCCGGTGATGGGCGGGATCCTGTGCCTGTTGTTCGGTTCGATTGCCGCGGTGGGCATGAACACCCTGATCCGCCACAAAATCGACTTGGGCGAAGCACGCAACCTAGTGATCGTCTCGGTGACGCTGGTGTTCGGCATCGGTGGTGTACTGGTAGGCACCGGCACGGGCCCGGACGACTTCGGCCTCAAGGGCATTGCGTTGTGCGCGGTGGTGGCGATCGCACTGAACCTGCTGCTGCCGGGTAATGACGGTTGGAAGCACAAGAAGGCGGATGAGCCGCTGATTTGATTGGAACTTGAAGTTTTTTGCCTTCTGTCAGATTGCTATCGCGAGCAAGCTCGCTCCCACAAGGGTTCTTGTTGTGCACACAAATTTTGTGAGCATTCGAGATCCACTGTGGGAGCGAGCTTGCTCGCGATGGGGCCCTTGAATTTATAGCGCGATGGGTGCTCGCTCACACAGCGTGCTCAACGCCTTGGCCCACTGCGCCTGGTCATTGAGGCATGGCACCAGCACCAACTCCTCCCCGCCCGCCTCGCGGAACTGCTCGCGCCCGCGGTCACCGATCTCCTCCAGGGTCTCGATGCAGTCGGCGACGAATGCCGGGCACATCACCAGCACTTTTTTCACGCCACTTTTGGCCAGTTCATCCAGACGCGCCTCGGTGTAGGGTTCGATCCACTTGGCACGGCCCAGTCGCGACTGGAACGACACCGACCACTGCCCATCCTTCAGGCCCATACGCTGGGCGAACAGTTCGGCGGTGCGAATGCATTGCGCGCGGTAACACGTGGCCATGACCTCCGGCGGCGCGTTCTTGCAGCAATCGGCATCCTTGAAGCAATGAAAGCCGGTCGGGTCGAGCTTGGTCAGGTGCCGTTCCGGCAAGCCATGGAAACTCAGCAGCAGATGATCGTAATCCTGCATCAGATACGGCCTGGCGCTGGCGACCAAGGCGTCGAGGTATTCCGGCTGATCGTAGAACGGCTGGAGAATCGAGAGTTGTACGTTGAGTTTCCTCGTACGCACGACCCGCCTGGCCTCCTCGATCACCGTGGTCACAGTGCTGTCAGCGAACTGCGGATACAGCGGCGCCAGCGTGATGTTCTTGTGGCCCTGGCTCGCCAGGCGCACCAACATCGACTCAATGGACGGCTCGCCATAACGCATCGCCAGCTCCACCGGGCCCCGGCTCCATTGAGCCGTCATGGCTTGTTGCAGTCGACGGCTGAGTACCACCAGCGGCGACCCCTCCTCCCACCAGATCGAGGCATAGGCGTGGGCCGATTGCGCAGGACGCTTGACCAGGATCAGCGACACCAGCAGGCGCCGCACCGGCCATGGCAAGTCGATGACATACGGGTCCATCAGAAATTGATTCAGGTAGCGGCGCACATCGGCCACAGAGGTGGAAGCAGGCGAACCCAGATTCACCAGAAGCAACGCGTGATCGGTCATGCAACGTCCTATTTCAAAGGCGGCCCGACAAGTCGTCCAGGGCCGCGGGCAATTCAGTGAACCGGAAAGTGAAACCCGCTGCCTGCAACCGGGCCGGCGTGGCCCGCTGGCCGCCCAGCAGCAGCAATGACAATTCCCCGAGCGCAACCTTCAGCACCAGCTCCGGCATCGGCACCACGGCCGGCCGATGCAACACGCTCCCCAAGGCCTTGGCAAAATCGCGGTTGCGCACCGGGTTCGGCGCGCAGGCATTATAAGGACCGCTGGCATCAAAGCGGTTCAGAAGAAAATCAATCAGGGCGATTTCATCATCAATGTGAATCCATGGCATCCATTGCCGACCATTGCCGATACGCCCCCCCAGCGCCAGTTTGAACGGCAGCAACAGGCGCGACAAAAAGCCGCCCTCAGCAGACAAGACCAGGCCCGTGCGCACCAATACCACGCGTATACCCATGGCCTCGGCCCGTTGCGCGGTTTCTTCCCAGGCAATGCACAACTGGCTGGCGAAATCCTCGCTGACCGGGCCCGACTCCTCAGTCAACTCACGCTCGCCACCGTCGCCGTACCAACCCACTGCGGAACCGGAAATGAGCACCTGCGGTTTCGTCTCGCAACGCTCCATCCACGCCAACAAAACCTCAGTCAGCGTGACGCGGCTGCTCCACAGCAACAGTTTGCGTTTGTGAGTCCAGGGCCGGTCGCCAATCGGCGCGCCAGCGAGGTTGACCACGGCATCCACCGGCTCATCAATCTCGTCGAGCCTGGCCACTCCTCGCACCTGTGCGCCACAGATTTTCACCACTTCTTCGGGTCGCCGGCTCCATACCGTCAAGCGATGCCCCCGTTCCAACCAGAGACGGCAGAGCTGACGCCCGATCAAACCAGTACCGCCGGTCAGCAATATGTGCATGAGATGTTCCTCGCATCGCGTTTTAATCGGCCCATTAGTCTATTTTTATAAGCAGGGATTTTTCGTATAGGACAGGGTCTGTGTTTAACAATAGGACAACCTGTCCAAACGCGAACGGTAAAACTTATACCAAAAACCCGAATTGTACAGGTTTAAACGACGGCGTAGTCTGTACAGAAAGGTAAACGAGGCCCTCATGACTGTACCTATCGCAATCATCGGCACCGGCATCGCCGGACTTTCAGCCGCCCAGGCCCTGACGGAGGCCGGGCATATCGTTCAACTCTTCGATAAAAGCCACGGCAGCGGCGGACGCATGTCGAGCAAACGCAGTGACGCCGGCGCGCTGGACATGGGCGCGCAATACTTCACCGCCCGCGATCGCCGCTTTGTCATGGAAGTCCAGCGTTGGCAAGCCAACGGCTGGGCCGCGGAATGGAACCCGCAACTCTATAATTTCCAGGGCGGGCAACTGAGTCCTTCGCCGGACGAACAGACCCGCTGGGTCGGCACTCCGCGCATGAGCGCCATCACCCGCGCCCTGCTTGGCAAGTTGCAGGTGCAGTTCTCCTGCCGGATCACCGAGGTGTACCGTGGCCAGGAGCACTGGCACCTGCAGGACGCAGAAGGCTTCACCCATGGCCCATTCGGCCAAGTGGTGATCGCCACGCCCGCGCCCCAGGCCACCGCCTTGCTGGCCGCCGTACCGAAACTGGCCGGCGTCGCAGCCGGGGTGAAAATGGACCCGACCTGGGCGGTGGCCCTGGCCTTCGAAACAGCGCTGGATACGCCCATGGAAGGCTGCTTCGTCCAGGACAGCCCGCTCGACTGGCTGGCCCGCAACCGCAGCAAACCAGGACGCGACAGTCAACTCGACACCTGGGTGCTGCACGCCACCAGCGAGTGGAGTCGACAACACATCGATCTCTCGAAGGAAGCGGTGATCGAACAACTTCACGGCGCCTTTGCCGAACTGCTGCACAGCGCGATGCCCGCTCCAAGCTTCGGCGTGGCCCATCGCTGGCTCTACGCCCGTCCTGCTGGCAGCCATGAATGGGGCGCCCTGGCCGATGCCGACCTGGGCCTGTATGTCTGCGGCGACTGGTGCCTGTCCGGGCGGGTCGAAGGGGCGTGGCTCAGCGGCCAGGAGGCCGCGCGGCGCCTGCACGCCAGCCTGCAGTAAATTGCATCACCCTGCGCCATCCGCTGCTGTCGAAAGAGACAGCAGCTCATCCGCGAAAGAAAAACCCAAGTACCTCCCTGAACAAAATCGGTTGACTTGTACAGGTTCGGACCTATGATGAAATTATTGTACAAATATTTTTTCTTGTACAATTTTTACCAGCAGAGGTTCCCATGCCCAGCAAAACCGCCGCCAAACCGAAAATCGCCATCAGCGCCTGCTTGATGGGTGCTGAAGTTCGCTTTAACGGCGGGCATAAGCAATCGCAACTGTGCAGTCGCACCCTGATCGATTACTTCGATTTTGTGCCGGTATGCCCCGAAGTCGCCATTGGCCTGGGCATCCCTCGGGCACCGATCCGGCTGGTGGGCGACCCCGCGCACCCCGAGGCGGTCGGCACGGCGAAACCTGGCCTCAACGTGACCCGGTCACTGGCCGATTACGGGCAGCAAATGGCACTGGCACTGGATGACATCAGTGGCTACATCTTCATGCAGAAATCGCCGTCCTGTGGTTTGGAGCGGGTGAAAGTCTACGACCACCACGGCATGCCCCAGGACGGCGGCGGACGCGGTATTTATACCCAGGCTTTTTGTGAGCGCCATCCAGACCTGCCGGTGGAGGAAGACGGTCGCCTCAACGACCCGGTGCTGCGGGAAAACTTCCTGACCCGGGTATTCGCCTACGCTGCCTGGCAACCGTTACGCCGCGAGGGGCTGAGCCGACGCGACCTGATCGAATTCCACTCGCGCTACAAGTATCTGCTGATGGCGCATAACCCGGTGCAATACAAGGCGCTGGGGCATTTGCTGGGTAACATGGGCAAGGCCGACCCCGATGAACTGGGTCCACGCTATTTCAGCGCACTGATGGCGGCCTTGAAGAAATGCGCCACCCGCCGCACCCACACCAATGTCCTGCAGCACCTGAGCGGCTATCTCAAGCACGTCATCGGCGCCGAGGACAAACAGGAAGTCCAGCATCTCATCGGCCAATATCGTCTCGGCATTGTGCCGTTGGTGGTGCCGCTGACGTTGCTCAAGCATCATTTGCGTCGACACCCCGACCCTTACCTGGCGCAGCAGGTCTACCTGCAGCCGCACCCGGAAAACCTGAGCTTGCGAAACGCTATCTGATGAACAACAAACCCGATTCCAGTGCCAGTGAAGACCTAGGAGCTGACTTCGCCAAAGCCTTGGCCGAAGGCTGGCTGCCTATCCGCGAAGTCGCCCGGCAAACCGGTGTCAATGCCGTCACGCTACGGGCCTGGGAGCGCCGCTACGGCCTGATCGTGCCGCACCGTACGCCCAAGGGCCACCGGCTGTTCAATGCCGAGCATGTGCAACGCATCCAGAGTATCCTCACCTGGATTAATCGCGGGATGGCGGTGAGCAAGATCAAGCCCTTGCTCGACACGCCGCAGCCACCGTCCGAACCGCAGGAAAACGACTGGCAACGTCAGCGTCACGCCCTGGTGCTGGCGGTGATGGAGCTGGCCGAGCGCCAGGTCGACGATCTGGTCAACCAGGCGATTGCGCTCTACCCGCCCCGGACCGTGTGCGAACAATTGCTACTGCCGTTGCTGGCCGAGCTGCAATTGCGCTGGCAGGGCCAGTTCGGCGCGCAACTGGAACGGGTGTTCCTGTACTCCTGGCTGCGCAGTAAATTCGGTAGCCGGATCTACCACAACAACCGTCAGCTAAAGGGCGCGCCATTGTTGTTGGTCAACCATTCTGACCTGCCGCTGGAACCGCACCTGTGGCTCACCGCCTGGCTGGCCAGCAGCGCCGATTGCCCGGTGGAAGTTTTCGACGGGCCGATACCGGCAGGTGAACTGGCCCTGGCGGTCGAGCGCCTCAAGGCCCGCGGCGTGCTGCTGTATGCCAGCAATGCCCTGAACCTGTCCCAACTGCCCAAACTGCTGGGCGGGATCGATTGCCCGATCATCATCGCCGGCCCGGCCGCGTCCATTCACCAGGCCAAGCTATCCACAAGTGTCTCGATGATGGACCTCACCTGGGCCGAAGATCCGTTATCGGCCCACCGCGAACTGAGCCGCAGAAACCTTCTTTAAATGGACAAACACCATGCAACTGATCTGGCTGCGCAGCGACTTGCGCCTGCACGACAACACCGCCCTCGCGGCCGCCGCAATTAGAGGGCCGTGCGTGGCGGTGTACCTGACAAGCCCGGAACAATGGCGTGCCCATGACGATGCACCGTGCAAGATCGATTTCTGGCTGCGCAACCTCGCCTTCCTGGGCGAAGCCCTGGCAGAGTTGAACATCCCGCTGCTGATCCGCCACGCGCCGCGCTGGGATCAGGCGCCGCAGGTGCTCCTCACGCTGTGCCGCGAACTGAAGATCAGCGCCGTTCACGTCAACGAAGAATACGGCTTGAACGAAACCCGCCGCGATGCCGAAGTCGCCCAGACCTTGAGGGGCCAGGGCATCGAGTTTCACAGCTACCTTGACCAGTTGCTGTTCAAGCCAGGCAGCGTACTGACCAAGACCGGGAATTACTTTCAGGTGTTCAGCCAGTTCCGCAAGGTTTGCTACCACCGCCTGCACGTCTCGCTGCCGAGCCTGGTCGCCACACCCCTCCGGCAAGCCCCCACCTTGATCGACAGTGATCCTGTACCGACGCAAGTCGAAGGGTTCGCCCCGCCGGGCCAAGCGCTGCGTGCGCTCTGGCCGGCCGGTGAAAGCGAAGCCCGGCGGCGCCTGGACACCTTTGTCGATCAACACCTCGACGATTACCAGCGCGAGCGGGATTTTCCGGCCAAACCGGGCACCAGCCAGCTTTCAGCTTACCTGGTGGCCGGCGTGGTCTCACCGCGCCAGTGCCTGCACGCTGCGTTGCAAGCCAACCGGGGGGAATTCGAGAGCGGAAGTGTCGGTGCCGTGACCTGGATAAATGAATTGCTTTGGCGCGAGTTCTATAAGCACATTCTCGTGGGCTATCCACGCGTATCTCGTCATCAGGCCTTTCGTCCGGAAACCGAGGCATTGGCCTGGCGCAAGGCCCCTGAGGAACTGGAAGCCTGGCAGCAAGCACGCACCGGCCTGCCCATTATCGATGCGGCCATGCGTCAATTGCTGGAGACCGGCTGGATGCACAACCGTTTGCGGATGGTGGTGGCGATGTTCCTCACCAAGAACCTGCTGATCGATTGGCGCGAGGGCGAGCGTTTTTTCATGCAGCACCTGATCGACGGCGATCTGGCCGCAAATAATGGCGGTTGGCAGTGGAGCGCCTCCACCGGCACGGACTCGGCCCCCTGGTTTCGGATATTCAACCCGGTGAGCCAGTCGGAGAAATTTGATCGCGAGGGCTTGTTCATCAAAAGCTGGTTACCTGAGCTGAACGATCTCGACAAGCAACAGGTCCATAACCCAAATACTCAGGGCGGATTGTTTGACGCAGTGAATTACCCTTCGCCCATCGTCAATTTGAGCGAGTCCCGAGTACGTGCGCTGGAAGCGTTCCGAAGCCTGCCGGCGCGACAGGACGCTACCGCTGAAAAGATGGGCGGTGAGCGAACATGAAATTGTTACTCCAAGGGATGCATTACTATTTCCTTGGCATATAGTCTTACTAATCAAAGGGTCTTCTTCAAAGCCGCTTACCAAGCGCTGCATCGAAAGGAGTATGGAATGGCTCTACGACCTCCACGGCGATATTGGCTGACCGGTGCGGGTAACGGCGTAGGTGCGTCGTTGGCCGAAGCGATACTCGACACCGGTGCGCACCTGGCCATGAGTTCACGCTCGGCTCAATCATGTGAAGCCCTTTGCGCTCGTTACCCAGGACAAGTTCTGGCGCTGCCCGGCGATTTGACCGACAGCCAGACCGTGCGTGAGATCGGCGAGAAGATCACCCAACAGTGGGGGTCCCTGGACACTGTGATTCTCAACGCCGGAACCGCTGAATACTCCGGCGACCACCCGGTCATCGAGCACATCGTACGCAGCAATCTGCTGGTCGCCAGCCTTTGCATCGACACGGCATTGCCGCTACTACGCGCGGGTATCGCGCCTCATCTGGCGGGTATCGCCAGCCCGGCGACTTACCTGCCACCCTCCTTGACGGAGGTCGGCGGCAGCGGCATGCGTTATCTGTTCGAATCGACCCGCCTTGACCTCATCCCCGAGGACATCGACGTGACATTGGTCCACCCGGGCTACGACAACCCGGCACTAAGCCACGGCGATTGTTTTCCCGCCCCAGTCCGGTGGTCAGCTGAAACGGCGGCGAATCACATACTGTCGCAGTTGATCGACCGTCACCCCGAAGTGGCCCTCCCCGCTGCGTCCATGACGGTGCTCTGGCCATTGCCTTCATCGAACGAGTCCCTTCAGGCAGGCATCGACTCAAGCCAGGCGAGTGACAAATGCCCGATCAAGGGGCAACCCTGAACGGCCGGGTTGCCTTACACTGCGCGCCATGAAAATCATCCCCCTCCATGAAATCGCCGCGCCAGCCGTCACTTGCTCGACGTGCGCGGCGTGCTGCTGCCAACTGGAAGTGATGCTGATCACCGACACCGGCGTCCCGGAACGTTTTATCGATACGGATGATTGGGGTGGAGAGGTGATGCTGCGGCTCGACGACGGCTGGTGCGCGGCACTGGATCGCGACACCATGATGTGCACGATCTACGAAAAACGCCCGCTGATCTGCCGCGAATTCGAGATGGGTGCGCCGGAATGCATCGAAGAACGCCTCGGAATTGCGACGGCGTATCGGTAGGCATCGGATCGATGGGGAGTCTGAATTTCTGTGGGAGCGAGCTTGCTCGCGATAGCGATAGACCTTTCAACATGAAGTTGTCTGACCCACCGCTATCGCGAGCAAGCTCGCTCCCACAGTGTCTGAACGCTACAGCGGCATCGTGTAGTGCAGCGCGTAGCTTTCTACACCGTCGTTGGTCGACTTGATGCCGGCATTGGAATAATGAGTGGCGCGAATGCCCACTTCATGTCCGCCATTGAAGCGCAGGCCGAAACCGATACGGTCTTCGAACTGGAAAGCCGTTCCAAGTTTGTTGCTTTCCACTTCGGTATTGGCGAACAGCGCAACACCTACACCCGCCTCGATGTAAGGCTTCACGTTCTGACCGGCAAACTCGTATACAAAGACCGGCGAGAACGACAGGCTGTGGTTGCTGGAGGTCTCGTCCCCGTCCCAATAGGTATAGGCACCGCTCCAGTAGCCGGTCAGGCGACCCACATCGCTCTGCCACCAGCTCTTGTCCCAATCGAACTGCATGCCCAGGCGATAGGTCATGGTCGAATCACTGGTTTGGCCGACCCCAAACTCCACGCCCGCCGCCTGAGCGGTGTAAGTGTGCCCCAACAATGCAGCCGCAAATGCGGCAAAGCAAAATAAGCGCTTCATTAGAAACATCCTTTTCCGAACAGACTTAGTTAGTTTTGTTACAAACAGACAAAGCTATAGAAATCCGCGACAAAACAGAAGTTCACCCCATTTCACACATTTTTCACGTTTTTCTTACAGATCGAAGCTTCGCACAACGCCAGACGAATGCCATAGCAACGGTAGGATTTTTCTCAAATGTATCGGATCTGCGCTAGTCCAGAGTTGGGTTTCGCTGGCTGGCCCTTCGGCCAATAGCGCCCGCTCGGCTAACAGCCGTTGAAGCTGGCGGGCCACGGCGGCGCCGGTGTCGATCAGGCTGATGTGTTCCGGAATCATTTGCTTGAGCAATGGCTTGAGGAACGGATAGTGCGTGCAGCCCAGGATCAGCGTGTCGCAGCCGGCTGCCAGCAACGGATCGACATATTGCTGCAGCAATTGATGCAAGGCCGGACTGTGCAGATCACCCGCTTCGATCAGTTCCACCAGTCCCGGACACGGTTGAGTGATCACCCGCACATCGGTAGCGAAACGGTCGAGCAAGGCGGCGAACTTGGCGCTTTGCAAGGTGCCAGTGGTCGCCAGTACACCGACGATACCGCTGCGGGTCGCGGCGGCGGCCGGCTTCACCGCCGGCTCCATGCCGACGATGGGCCAGTGAGGGAAATCACGACGCAAATCGGCCACTGCGGCAACCGTTGCGGTATTGCAGGCCACCACCAGCGCCTTGGCGCCCTGCCCCATGAGAAAGTCGGCGATGATCGCACAGCGCTGTCGGATGTATTCCGGGGTTTTCTCGCCGTAGGGAATGTGCCCACAGTCAGCTACGTACAACAGCGACTCATTGGGCAGTAGCTGACGGATCTCCTCCAGCACCGACAGTCCGCCGACACCCGAGTCAAGCACACCGACTGGCGCTTCACTCATGTTGACCACCGCAGACGCTGCAACCCGGGTCGCGCTTGACCCGCAATTCGCGAAAACGTGTGCCCAGGGCATCGATCAACAGCAGGCGCCCCACCAGTGGCTCACCGAAACCGGCTAACAACTTCATGGCTTCGAGGGCTTGTAGACTGCCCACCAACCCCACCAGCGGCCCGAGTACACCGGCTTCGCTGCAGGTCAACTCGGCTTCGCTGCCGTGGCCGTAGAGGCAGTGGTAGCAAGGGCTTTCAGGGCGGCGCGGATCGAACACCGACAACTGCCCTTCCAAGCGAATCGCCGCACCACTGACCAGTGGTTTACCCGCGGTGACACACGCCGCGTTCACCGCTTCGCGGGTCGAGAAATTGTCGGAGCAATCCAACACCACATCCACCGTCGCGACCACGGCGGCCAGGCTGTCTTCGTCCATGGCCGTCGGGTGAGGCACCAACCGAACTTCAGGATTGATCGCCGTCAGGCGACGCATCGCCGAATCGACCTTGCTCAAGCCGACACTGTCAGTGTCGTGAATAATCTGGCGCTGCAGGTTGGTCAGGTCGACGGTGTCGAAATCCGCCAGGTGCAACTCGCCGACGCCTGCGGCGGCCAGGTACAACGCCACCGGAGCGCCGAGACCGCCGAGGCCGACGATCAACACGCGGCTTTGCTTGAGACGCAATTGACCGTCGATGTCGACGTGCTGCAACAGAATCTGCCGGCTATAGCGCAACAGCTCCTGATCGTTCAGCACGGCAGGCACCCCAGGCTGATGCGTTCATGACCGCCCAGGTCCTTGCGGCTGTGGACTTGCGTAAAGCCTTGGCTGCCCAGCAAATCACGCACCGCCTCGGCCTGGTCGTAACCGTGCTCAAGCATCAGCCATCCGCCCGGTTCGAGGTGACCCGGTGCCTGGTCAATGATCTGGCGCAGGTCATCGAGCCCATCTTGTCCCGCAACCAGCGCACTGGCCGGCTCGAAACGCACGTCGCCTTCGGCCAGATGCGGATCGGCGGCGGCGATGTAAGGCGGGTTGCTGATGATCAACTCAAAACGCTCGCCGTCCAGAGCGCTGAACCAGTGGCTGCTCAACACCGTGACGTTGCGCAGATCCAGGCGTTGACGATTGCGCTCGGCCAAGGCCACGGCTTCCAGCACACGGTCCACCGCAGTGACCGTCCAGGCCGGGCGCTCGCTGGCCAACGCCAGGGCAATCGCGCCACTGCCCGTGCCCAGGTCCAGGACTCGGGCCGGCGTGGCCGGTAGCAAGGCCAGTGCAGTTTCCACCAGCAGCTCGGTGTCAGGACGCGGGATCAGCGTGTGGGGCGCGACTTCCAGGTCGAGTTTCCAAAAGCCTTGCTGCCCGAGGATGTAGGCCACCGGCTCGCCGGAACGACGCCGGCGCAGGTATTCGGAAAACAGCAGCGCCGCCTCGCTCGGTACGATCCGCTCCGGCCAAGTGTGCAGAAAACTGCGGGACTTGCCCAGCGCAGCGGCCAGCAGCAACTCGGCGTCCAGCCGTGACGTGGGCGAATCCGGCAGCTCGGCAGCGCGTAACAGACTGGCGATGATGGTCATTTATTCACCTGTGCTTACTCGCCAATCGCAGCCAATTGGTCGGCCTGGTATTCGGCCAACAACGGCTCGATGACCGCATCGACACCACCGGCAAGAATTTCGTCGAGGGAATACAGGGTCAGGTTGACGCGATGGTCGGTGACCCGGCCCTGGGCGAAGTTGTAGGTACGGATCCGCTCGGAGCGATCCCCCGAACCTACCAGCAGTTTGCGCTCACTGGCGATAGCGTTGGCCGCGGCGCTGGTCTGCTGGTCGTTGAGCTTGGCCGACAGCCAGGCCATGGCCCGCGCCCGGTTCTTGTGTTGGGAGCGTTCTTCCTGGCACTCGACGACGATGCCCGAAGGCAAGTGAGTGATGCGGATTGCCGAGTCAGTCTTGTTGACGTGCTGGCCACCCGCGCCAGAGGAGCGGTAGGTGTCGACCCGCAGGTCCGCCGGGTTGATCTCGATGGCTTCCTGCTCGTCCGGCTCGGGCAATACCGCCACCGTGCAGGCCGAGGTGTGGATGCGACCCTGGGATTCGGTGGCCGGCACACGCTGGACACGGTGGGCACCGGATTCGAATTTCAGCTTGCCGTAGACGTTGTCGCCCTCGACTCGGGCGATGACTTCTTTATAGCCACCGTGTTCGCCTTCGTTCTCCGACAGGATCTCGACACGCCAGCCGCGACGCTCGGCGTAGCGCGAATACATGCGGAACAGGTCTCCGGAAAAAATCGCCGCCTCGTCACCACCGGTGCCGGCACGGATCTCGAGGAACACGTTGCGCCCATCGTTCGGGTCCTTGGGCAGCAGCATGCGTTGCAGGTTATCTTCCAGTTCGAGCAACCGCTCCTTGGCTTCGCGGACTTCTTCCACGGCCATTTCGCGCATGTCCGGGTCGTTGTCCTTGAGCAACGCCTGGGCGCCGTCGAGATCGCCCTGGACTTTGAGCAACTGTTTATACGTGGCGACAATCGGCTCGACTTCCGCGTACTCCTTGGAATAAGTGCGGAATTTGTTCTGGTCGGAAATGACTTCGCCATCGCCCAGCAAGGCGGTCAATTCTTCGAAACGGTCCTGGAGGATGTCCAGCTTATTGAGCAGTGACGCTTTCATTGCGGTTTTTTATCCGAAAAACTATCCGGTGAACCCTCACCGAGGGCAAAGAGCTCCTGGGCCATCGCCAGCGCATCGAGGCGGCCTTCGGCAGTCAGCTTCTTGAGCTGGACACTGGGAGCGTGGAGCAGTTTGTTGGTCAGGCCGCGCGCCAACTGCACCAGCACCTCTTCGGCACTGCTGCCGTTGGCCAGCAGGCGCAGGGCTTTCTGAAGTTCTTCGTCGCGCAGGCGCTCGCTCTGTTGACGATAAGCCTTGAGCACATCCACCGCCGCCAGCTCGCGCAAGCGCACCATGAAATCGTCGGCGCCGACGGTAATCATCTCTTCCGCCGCCTGGGCCGCGCCTTGCCGGCTCTTGAGGTTCTCGGCAACCACTTCGTGCAGGTCGTCGACGCTGTAGAGATAAACGTCGTCCAGTTCGCCGACTTCCGGCTCGATGTCCCGGGGGACGGCAATGTCCACCATGAAAATCGGTTTGTGCTTGCGTAGCTTCAGGGCACTTTCCACCGCGCCCTTGCCCAGGATCGGCAACTGGCTGGCGGTGGAACTGATGACGATGTCGCTGTGTACCAGCTCAGCCGGGATGTCCGACAGCAACACTGCGTGGGCGCCAAACTGCTCGGCCAGGGTACTGGCCCGTTCCAAGGTCCGGTTGGCAACCACGATGCGCTTCACACCCAAGTCATGCAGATGACGGGCGACCAGGGTAATGGTCTCGCCAGCGCCGATCAGCAGCGCCTGGCTACGTTGCAAATCACTGAAAATCTGTTTCGCCAGGCTGACGGCGGCAAACGCCACGGACACCGGATTCTCGCCGATGGCAGTGTCCGTGCGTACCTGCTTGGCGGCGTTGAACGTCGCCTGGAACAGGCGCCCCAGCAGCGGGCCGACAGTGCCGGCCTCCCGCGCCACGGCGTAGGCCGACTTCATCTGGCCGAGAATCTGCGGCTCACCCAACACCAGCGAATCAAGGCCCGAAGCGACACGCATCATGTGACGAACGGCCGCATCATCCTCATGCACGTAGGCACTGGCGCGCAGCTCTTCAAGGCTCAGATTGTGATATTCGGCCAGCCAGCGCAGCACCGAATCCGGTGAAACGTGATCCTGCTCTATATAAAGCTCGCTGCGATTGCAGGTGGAGAGGATCGCAGCTTCGCGACTGTCGGTCAGTCGGCAGAGCTGCTGCAGGGCCTCAACCAGCTGCTCAGGCGTAAAGGCCACGCGCTCGCGGACGTCTACTGAAGCAGTCTTGTGGTTAATACCAAGTGCAAGGAAGGCCATTCAAGGTCGCTGATGGTGACGTGAAGCCGGCAATTGTCCTACTTCGCCAGATTCAGAACAACCACTCGATCTCTATCGTCCCGAGCCGCGCCGTAAATCGACGGGGCGGTTATGTTTGACCGAAGGCTTGTGTCATGATGATCCGACCGCAGGTTAGTCGTCCTTTTCCTATATGAATAGATCTTCCGCGTTGCTCCTCGCTCTTGCCTTGCTCAGCGGCTGCCAGTCCATGGCCCCCGTGTCGACGGACGGTACGCCGCCGGTCGAAGACAGCACTCCGGCGCCTGAAAAACCCAAGGTCTACGGCTCGTTCAGCGAAGAAACCATCTTCAGCCTGTTGAGCGCCGAACTGGCAGGCCAGCGCAATCGTTTCGACATTGCGCTGGACAACTACGTGACCCAGGCCATCAACACTCAGGACCCGGGCATCTCCGAGCGTGCGTTTCGCATCGCCGAGTACCTGGGCGCCGACCAGGCCGCGTTGGATACCGCGCTGATCTGGGCCAGAAACGCCCCGGACGACCTCGAAGCACAACGCGCCGCCGCCGTACAACTGGCGCGTGCCGGGCGCTACGACGACTCCATGGTGTACATGGAGAAAGTCCTGCTGGGCAAGGGTGATACCCACTTCGATTTTCTGGCGCTGTCCGCAGCCGACACCGACCAGGAAACCCGCAACGGCCTGACAAAAAGCTTCGATCGTCTGTTGCAGCGTCATCCGAACAACGGCCAGCTGATTTTCGGCAAGGCCCTGCTGTTGCAGCAGGACGGCGATACCCAGGGTGCCCTCACGCTGCTGGAAGACAACCCGCCTGAGCCCGGCGAAGTGGCGCCGATCCTGCTGCGCGCACGCCTGTTGCAAGGCTTGAACCGCGGTGACGAAGCGCTGCCGCTGCTGGAAAAAAGCATCAAGAAGTATCCGGATGACAAACGCCTGCGCCTCACCTACGCCCGCATGCTGGTGGAAAACAACCGCATGGACGACGCCAAGGTGGAGTTTTCCAGCCTGGTCCAGCAATACCCGGAGGATGACGAGTTGCGTTATTCCCTGGCGCTGGTGTGCCTGGAAGCCAAGGCCTGGGACGAAGCCAAGGGTTATCTGGAAGACCTGATCGCCCGAGAGAGTCACGTCGACTCGGCCCACCTGAACCTGGGGCGCATCGCCGAAGAACGCAACGACCCGGAGAGCGCGCTGATCGAGTATGCCCAGGTCGGCCCGGGCAATGACTATCTGCCGGCGCAGTTGCGCCAGGCCGATATCCTGATGAGCAACGGTAAAACGGCCGAGGCCCAGAGCCGCCTCGCCGTCCAGCGCGACTCCCAACCGGACTACGGCATTCAGTTGTACCTGATCGAGGCCGAAACCTTGTCGGCCAACAATCAGGGCGACAAAGCCTGGAACGTGTTGCTACAAGCGTTGAAGCAGTACCCGGACGATTTGAACCTGCTGTACACCCGGGCCATGCTGGCGGAAAAACGCAATGACCTGGCCCAGATGGAGAAAGACCTGCGCCTGATCATCCAGCGCGACCCGGACAACGCCATGGCCCTCAATGCCCTCGGTTACACCTTGTCGGATCGCACCACCCGCTACGACGAAGCCAAGGTACTGATCGAAAAAGCCCACCAGATCAATCCCGAAGACCCGGCAGTGCTCGACAGCCTGGGCTGGGTGAATTTCCGCCTGGGCAATCTCGACGAGGCCGAACGCTTGTTGCGCCAGGCCCTGGAGCGTTTTCCCGACCAGGAAGTCGCCGCTCACCTGGGCGAAGTCCTGTGGGCCAACGGCAAACAGCGCGAAGCCCGGCAGATCTGGAGCCGGTTCCTCAAGGACCAGCCTGACAGCCCCATTTTGCGCAGCACCATCAAACGCCTGACCGGATCAGAGACCCTTTAAGATTATGTTTTTGCGCCATTTCATCGTGTTCAGCTTCATCGCCCTGCTCGCCGGTTGCGCGGGCTTCGGCGCCCGTGAATCCGTCCAGGGCCAAGGCAACCAAGCCCAGTGGCGCGAACATAAGCAACAACTGAGTGGCCTCGATGGCTGGCAGATCGACGGCAAGATCGGCATTCGCGCCCCGAAAGACTCCGGCAGCGGCACGCTGTTCTGGTTGCAACGCCAGGACTACTACGACATTCGCCTGTCCGGCCCACTGGGTCGCGGCGCGGCGCGCCTGACCGGCCGACCGGGCCAGGTCTCGCTGGAGGTCGCCAACCAGGGGCGCTACGAGGCTCCCACCCCCGAAGCGTTGCTGGAAGAACAATTGGGCTGGAAGCTGCCGGTGTCCCACCTGACCTGGTGGGTTCGCGGACTGCCGGCACCGGACAGCAAGAGCCGCCTGACCCTCGACGCAGACAGCCGCCTGTCCAATCTGGAGCAGGATGACTGGCAGATCGAATACCTCAGCTACGCCCAGCAAAATGGCTACTGGCTGCCTGAGCGCATCAAGCTGCACGGCAGCAACCTCGACGTCACGCTGGTAATCAAGCAATGGCAGCCGCGCAAACTGGGGCAATGACATGACCGCTGCACGCCTGACCTTGCCCTCCCCGGCCAAGCTCAACCTGATGTTGCACATCCTGGGTCGTCGGCCGGACGGCTATCACGAACTGCAGACAATTTTTCAGTTCCTGGACTACGGCGATGAAATCACCTTTGCCGTGCGCGACGACGGGGTGATTCGCCTGCACACCGAATTCGAAGGCGTCCCCCACGACAGCAACCTGATCGTCAAAGCCGCGAAACGACTCCAGGAACAATCCGGTTGTTCGCTGGGCATTGATATCTGGATCGAAAAAATCCTGCCCATGGGCGGCGGCATCGGTGGTGGCAGCTCGAATGCGGCGACGACGCTCCTGGGACTCAACCACCTGTGGCAGCTGGGCTGGGATGCCGATCGCCTGGCCGCGCTGGGCCTGACGCTGGGCGCTGACGTGCCGGTTTTCGTGCGTGGCCACGCCGCTTTCGCCGAGGGCGTGGGGGAAAAACTCACACCGGTAGAACCCGAAGAACCCTGGTACTTGGTACTGGTACCGCAAGTATCTGTAAGTACAGCAGAAATTTTTTCAGATCCGCTGTTGACACGTAACTCCCCGCCCATTAAAGTGCGCCCCGTTCCCAAGGGAAACAGTCGAAATGACTGCTTACCGGTGGTAGCAAGGCGTTATCCAGATGTTCGTAACGCCTTGAATTTGTTAGGTAAATTTACCGAAGCAAAACTCACCGGAACTGGAAGTTGTGTGTTTGGGGGCTTCCCAAGCAAAGCTGAAGCTGATAAAGTCTCGGCCCTTCTGACAGAGACCCTTACGGGGTTTGTAGCAAAAGGAAGCAACGTTTCGATGTTGCATCGCAAGCTGCAAAGCCTGCTCTAAAAGGAATCGAGTGCTGGGCACTCGCAGCAACAGATACAGGGGCGTCGCCAAGCGGTAAGGCAGCAGGTTTTGATCCTGCCATGCGTTGGTTCGAATCCAGCCGCCCCTGCCATTTTCCTATACTCATCCAGGTTACCCTCAGCCTTCAGGTACTGCGCGTGTCCAAGATGATGGTCTTTACGGGGAACGCCAACCCCGATCTGGCTCGGCGTGTAGTACGTCAGCTGCATATCCCTCTCGGTGACATTTCTGTCGGTAAGTTCTCCGACGGCGAAATCACTGCCGAGATCAATGAAAACGTTCGCGGTAAAGACGTCTTCATTATTCAGCCGACTTGCGCTCCGACCAACGATAACCTGATGGAACTCGTCGTGATGGCTGATGCCTTCCGCCGTTCCTCGGCTACTCGTATCACTGCTGTTATTCCTTACTTTGGTTATGCCCGTCAGGATCGCCGTCCGCGTTCCGCACGTGTGGCAATCAGCGCGAAAGTCGTGGCTGATATGCTGACCGTAGTCGGCATCGATCGTGTCCTCACGGTTGATCTGCATGCTGACCAGATCCAGGGCTTCTTCGATATTCCCGTGGACAACATCTACGGCTCCCCAGTCCTGGTGGATGACATTGAAGATCAGCGCTTCGAAAACCTGATGATCGTGTCCCCGGACATTGGTGGCGTCGTGCGTGCACGGGCCGTTGCCAAATCCCTGGGCGTGGATCTGGGTATCATCGACAAACGCCGCGAGAAGGCCAATCACTCCGAAGTGATGCACATCATCGGCGATGTCGAAGGGCGTACCTGTATTCTGGTCGATGACATGGTCGATACCGCCGGCACCCTGTGCCACGCGGCCAAGGCCCTGAAAGAGCATGGCGCTGCCAAGGTCTTTGCCTACTGCACACACCCTGTGCTGTCGGGTCGAGCGATCGAAAACATTGAAAATTCCGTGCTGGACGAACTGGTGGTGACGAACACCATCCCGTTGTCCGCTGCCGCACAGGCCTGTGCGCGTATCCGCCAACTGGATATCGCACCGGTTGTTGCCGAAGCGGTTCGCCGCATCAGCAATGAAGAATCGATCAGCGCGATGTTCCGCTAAGGGCCCTGCCCTTGCCGTGACATCTCGTTGACGAAAAGCGCCCCGCCCCGGCATTCACTGTCGGGGCGGGGCTTTTTTGCCCATATCGCCTTTAGCGCTGGTCGCAAGCGCTGGGGTGAATGTGGTTACTTTGGAGATACAACATGAACGAATTTACCCTGAATGCTGAAGTGCGTTCCGACCTGGGGAAAGGTGCGAGCCGCCGCCTGCGTCGTCTCGCAAGCCTGGTTCCAGCTGTAGTCTACGGTGGCGAGAAAGCCCCTGAGTCCATCAGCATGCTGGCCAAAGAAGTTGCCAAACTGCTCGAAAACGAAGCGGCCTACAGCCACATCATCGAGCTGAACGTTGGTGGCACCAAGCAAAACGTCGTGATCAAAGCCCTGCAGCGTCACCCGGCCAAAGGCCACGTGATGCACGCTGACTTCGTACGCGTAGTAGCCGGCCAGAAACTGACCGCTATCGTGCCTGTACACTTCGTTGGCGAAGCGGCTCCAATCAAGAAAGGCGGCGAGATCTCGCACGTGACTTCGGAAATCGAAGTAACTTGCCTGCCGAAAGACCTGCCTGAATTCATCGAAGTCGACCTGACTGACGCCGAAGTCGGCACGATCATTCACTTGTCCGACCTCAAGGCGCCTAAAGGCGTTGAGTTTGTTGCTCTGGCACACGGCGATGACAAGGCTGTTGCCAACGTCCACGCTCCACGTGTTGCTCCAGAAGCAACTGAAGAAGGCGCTGCAGAGTAATTTCACTCTGTCGCCGGAGTGACCGGAAACATCGCGGACTGGAACGTAGCGAGACAGCGGGCGAGAACGCGAAGTTTACTTAACGGTAGATCCGCACTTTTCGTCCACTGTCGCCACACCGTTTGAGCGCGACGTTGTTATCCACACTCCAGGAAGGGCCCCTATCGTGACTGCCATTAAACTGATCGTTGGCCTGGGAAATCCAGGCGCCGAATACGAACAGACCCGGCATAACGCAGGGGCCCTTTTTGTTGAGCGCATCGCGCACGCACAAGGCGTCAGCCTGGCGGCCGATCGCAAATATTTCGGCCTGACCGGGCGCTTTTCGCATCAGGGTCAGGATGTTCGTCTGCTGATTCCCACCACCTACATGAACCGCAGCGGCCAGGCCGTAGCGGCATTGGCCGGTTTCTTTCGCATCAAGCCGGAAGAAATCCTGGTGGCCCACGACGAACTCGACCTGCCTCCGGGCGTTGCCAAGCTCAAGCAGGGCGGCGGCCATGGCGGTCATAACGGGTTGCGCGACATCATTGCGCAACTGGGTAATCAGAATACCTTTCACCGCCTGCGGCTTGGCATTGGCCACCCGGGCGTTGCCAGTATGGTTTCAAACTTTGTCCTGGGTCGTGCGCCTCGCGCCGAACAGGAAAAACTCGATGCCAGCATCGACTTTGCCCTCGGCGTGCTGCCGGATATCCTCGCCGGTGAATGGAACCGTGCGATGAAAAACCTGCACAGCCAGAAGGCCTGACACTTATCCGAGGGGAAACACCATGGGATTCAATTGCGGCATCGTCGGCCTGCCTAACGTCGGCAAGTCCACCCTGTTCAACGCCCTGACCAAATCCGGTATCGCGGCCGAGAACTTCCCCTTCTGCACCATCGAGCCGAACACTGGCATCGTGCCGATGCCGGATCCGCGCCTGGAGGCACTGGCGGCTATCGTCAACCCCAAGCGCATCCTGCCGACCACCATGGAATTCGTCGACATTGCAGGGCTCGTCGCCGGCGCCTCGAAAGGTGAAGGCCTGGGCAACAAGTTCCTGGCCAACATCCGTGAAACCGACGCCATCGCCCACGTGGTGCGCTGCTTTGAAGATGAGAACGTGATTCACGTTTCCAACAGCGTCGACCCAAAACGCGACATCGAGATCATCGACCTGGAACTGATCTTCGCCGACCTCGACAGCTGCGAGAAGCAACTGCAGAAAGTCACTCGCAACGCCAAGGGCGGCGACAAGGACGCGGTCGTGCAGAAAGGCCTGCTGGAGCAGTTGATTGCCCACTTCACCGAAGGCAAGCCTGCCCGCAGCCTGATGAAGAACATGAGCACCGACGAGAAGGTGGTGATCAAGGGTTTCCACCTGCTGACCACCAAACCGGTCATGTACATCGCCAACGTCGCTGAAGACGGTTTCGAAAACAATCCGCACCTGGACGTGGTCCGGGCCATTGCCGAAGAAGAAGGCGCCATGGTCGTTCCGGTCTGCAACAAGATCGAAGCGGAAATCGCCGAGCTGGACGATGGTGAAGAGAAAGACATGTTCCTCGAGGCCCTGGGCCTGGAAGAGCCTGGCCTGAACCGCGTGATCCGCGCTGGCTACGAAATGCTCCACCTGCAGACCTACTTCACCGCCGGTGTCGAAGAAGTCCGCGCCTGGACCGTACGCGTCGGCGCCACCGCCCCGCAAGCTGCCGGCGTGATCCACACCGACTTCGAGAAAGGCTTCATCCGCGCCGAAGTCATCGCCTACGCCGACTTCATCCAGTACAAGGGCGAAGCCGGTACCAAGGAAGCCGGTAAATGGCGTCTGGAAGGCAAGGAATACATCGTCAAGGATGGCGACGTGATGCACTTCCGCTTTAACGTCTGACCCGCCCCGCTACGCAGCATTCAAAAAGCCCCGTTATCGCCCCGCGAAGCGGGGCTTTTGCGTTGGAGCATCTCATTGCAATTTCAGAACCGTCCGACATCAATCCGTTGCCCGATCCCCTAGCCTTCGTTTGCTTGAACAGCAGCGACGTGTACCGTGTTGTCCTGCCCAAATAACGTGTAACAGCCCATTCGTAGGCGTGCTCAAATGACCAGCCGCCGGTTTGCCGTCCCATTTAGTTTGTGTCACAGGCAGCGGGTTGTTCATCAGTGTCACATGATAAAGGAAGCATCATGGCAAACCCCTACCGCGAACTTTTCTCCGCCCCGGGTGCCATCGGGCTAGTGATTACGAGCGCCATTGCCCGTCTGCCACAGGCAATGATCGGCATTGGCATCATCACCATGTTGGTGCAGCAGACAGGACTTTATTGGCTGGCAGGCGCGGTCGCCGGTACTTATACCCTGGCGACTGCGCTTTTCGGTCCGCAAGTATCGAAACTTGTCGACCGGCGGGGGCAACGCCAGGTTTTGCCCCCTTTGGCGGCCTTCAGCACCAGTATGCTGCTCGCGCTGATCATTGCCGTGTATGTGAGCGCTCCGGTCACACTATTGTTTATTCTCGCGGCATTGGCGGGCACGATGCCAAGCATGCCCGCCATGATAAGAGCACGCTGGATACAGCTTTTCCGTGGCAAGCCACAGCTACACACAGCCTTTTCCCTGGATACAGTTATAACTGAACTGGCCTTTGTCATCGGCCCACCACTTGCCATTGGTTTGAGCATCAGCTTTTTTGCCCAAGCCGGGCCCCTTGCTGCGGTCTTGTTGTTGGTGGTCGGCGTGACGGTGTTTCTTATGCAGCGGCAGACGGAACCGAAGGTGGTCGTGGGCACGGCAAGGAGCACAGGGTCGACCTTGCTTATCCCCGGCGTTCCTACCATCGTGCTAGCACTGCTGGCGATGGGCGTAATTGGAGGATCCGTTGACGTGGCGGTTGTCGCCTTTGCCAACGCACAGGGCTGGCCCGCGTCTGCCAGCTTCATCCTGGCAGCCTATGCCCTCGGCTCACTGATCGCAGGCCTGGCGTTCGGCGCCTTAAGGGTTTCCATGCCGATTGATCAGCAGTTTTTTATCGGGTCGCTGGTAACGGCAGTCACTGCTGTGTTGCCCATTCTTTCACCGAACGTCTATGTACTTTCCGGGATGCTATTTGTGGCAGGCGTGTCGTTTGCGCCGACGATGGTCATCATCATGAATCTCGGTACGATGATTGTTCCGCCTTCCAGGATCACCGAAGGGTTTACGTGGATGTCGACCGGCGTCAGCATCGGCGTAGCGCTCGGCGGCCTATTGGCGGGTTTGGTCATCGACGTCTGTGGCGCACAGGCAGGGTTCGGCGTCGCGATTGTCGCGGGCCTGGCCATGGTACTGATAGTGCTTCTAGGGCTGCGTACACTGCGCACTTCGTCTGCAACTGGTCACGAAATCACCATCCAGTGATGTGCATTACTGGTCTTGATGCACTGCGGGGCGTGGCAGCAATCACTGCCACGCAACTTCTCATGTGGCCGTCAAGTCAATAGATGCCCTGGATCGATCTCCGGGGCAACCCCAATCAGCCCTACCTCCCCGTCGGGCGCAAAGATCATGTCGTCCTCTTCAAGGTTTTCCCGCCAGTCCCCGACAAGCGCGATCTGGAACCAGTGGCCTTGTGCGTCCGCTTCCGCATCCTTTAGATAAGTGCGGTCCAGTTCCTTGTTGTAAACCATCCCCAGCGTAGTGCCCGTTCCATCTCCGAAGCCGGTATAGCCCAAGGTCGATACATCGATCTTGTCGTCAACCGTAAAACCTTCGATAAGGTCGGCAAAGCTCTGGTTGTCAGTACGGTAGCTGTCCTCGGTAGACGTATAGCGGAAGACGTCGTCGTTTTGATGGTTATCTGTCCACAACGAGATGTCGCTTCTATCCCCGCCGTTGAGGCGGTCGGCGCCTGCCCCGCCAATGATGACATCAGCCCCGGCACCGCCGTTGATACGGTCATTGCCGTCCAGGCCATGGATGATTTCCGACAAGGCAGAACCGGTAATCGTATCGTTGGCAGAGGTACCTTCAACAGTGGGCGCGGTGAACACCAGGTTGGTGCCGTCCAGTTGCCCCACCAGATTGCCGTCCAAGGCCAGTTCAAACCGTTGCCCGGAGGCGTCCGCGTCGTAGCTCTTGAGGTAGGTGCGAGTGCCGTCTGCGCTGGCCATCACGGCCAAGGTGCCGTCATGACCATCGCCAATGCCGGTGAAGCCCAGGGCAATCAGGTCGATGCGGTCTTGAGAGGCGTCGAAGTCCTGGATCCGGTCGCTGTTGTTTTGCGTGGCGGTGCGGAAACTGTCGCTCAGATCGCTAAAGCGGAAGATGTCCGCGCCAGCGCCACCTTGCAGAAGATCACGCCCGCCGTTGCCTTGGAGCACGTCGTCACCCGCCAAGCCGTGGATGACTTCGGCGGCATCGGTACCCTGCAAGATTTCTTCTCCCGCATACCCGTCCACATGGAGCTTGCCGTCCTGACTGCCGAAACTGGAATCCACACTGCCATCCGCGTTCAAGCGGATGACGCTGAAATCCCCATTGCTCGTGCCGGCAGCCAGGATCTTGCCATCGCCTTGTACCGTCAGAGCCACAGGCGTGTCAGCCTCGAAGGTCACTGTGCCATTGGAGCCAAAGCGGGTATCAAAGGAGCCGTCGGCGTTAAGCCGCGCGACAGTCGCCAAGGTATCGCCTTCGCCATGGCCCATCACGATGATCTTGCCGTCAGCCTGCACGGTGACCACTGAATCTTCGCCAAAACCCATGGCGCCGCTCAAGTAGAGGACTCCGTCATCACCGAACTGAGTGTCTGGCTGGCCGTCGGGGTTGAAGCGCTGCAGGGCGTACGTCGGATCACCCGCGCCAGCGGCATTGTATGCAGCCCCGACTACAACACTTCCATCTGCCTGCACCGCAGTAGAAATCCCGCCGTTGTAGTAGGCGTCTGCGGGAATCTTGACGGTCAGCACGCCATTGTCGCCAAAGCCATCGACGAACGTGCCGTCATTGCCGATCCGGGTCACTGTGGCCTGGTCAAACCCGCGGGCGCTGACTTGGAATGTGCCATCCGTATTGGCCGTCAGGTCGATGTCCTTGAAGTCATGGCTGATGTCGACCGTAATAGCGCCGTTTTGGCCAAAGGTCGCATCGCGTGTCCCGTCGCTGTTGAAGCGCTCCACCTGTACGCCGGTGTCCAGCGCTATAGCGATAAGCACCTTGCCATCGGGCTGCACCGCCGTCAGCTCGTAGCGCGACGCTGGGGCTATGGCGGCAGGTATGCTGTCGACGCCACCTTCATGGAAGCTGGTGTCCAGGCTACCGTCCGCGTTCAGGCGGATAACGGAATGGTTCTGTTCGTAGCCGTAGCTTTCCTCGCCTGGCGCCCCGGGATATCCCCATGCCAGGTACTCGGTATAGCCGCCGACCAGTATCTTGCCGTCGGGTTGGATAACGATGCTCTGGTTATCATCGAACTGGCCGGTGAGGTCGACCTGGACAGTGCCCGGGCTGGTCCTCACGGTATGGGTATTTGCCATCGTGCTGTCGGTGGTTGCCATGGGTTAATCCTTTAACGGGTGCTGGATTCGTCACTTTAGTAGAGCGATAAGGATTCGCACGGCGCCCCATCGTTGGCACGAGCAGAGACCGACCGGTGGTTTGTCAGGGGTTTTAGGTTTGTGTGTATATCCGTTGCTGCGGTAACGGCTGCTTAGGGTTCCGCCCTGACGGCGGGTCACTTTCGAAAAGCGCGAAAGTAACCAAAGCGCTTCTGCCCCACCACTTGGTGCCTCGCTAGGGCTCGGCATGCCCGAACGTAGGCATTGCTCCGTGGGCCGCCGCGAAGGGCCATCCATGGCCCAGCGCGGCTATCCCGGCATCCATGCCGGGATGCCCACTGCGCAATACCTACGTTCGGCCAGCGTGGTTAATGGGGCGCCGAGATCGAGATCAAGATCCAAAGCAGAGCAGAGCAGAGCAGAGCAGAGCAGAGCAGAGCAAAAGCAGGAAACCTCCAGCATCTTTGTAGCTGAACCACCGCTATCGCGAGCAAGCTCGCTCCCACATGGGTTTGTGGGTGCTCACAGCATTTGGACACGACACAAAAAACTGTGGGAGCGAGCTTGCTCGCGATGAGGCCAGCCCATTCAACATCTCCATTGACAGTGACATCGCCTTCGCGAGCAGGCTCGCTCCCACAGGGGAAACGCGGTCCCACCCCAACCAGGTCGGCTCTCAGGCCGCCTCGCGGCGGACGTTGATCTGGGGCGCCCCGTTAACCACGCTGGCCGAACGCAGGCATTGCGCAGTGGGCAACCCGGCATGGATGCCGGGTTAGCCGCGCTGGACCATGGATGGTCCTTCGCGGCGGGCCCACGGAGCAATGCCGGAGTGAGGGCATGCCGAGCCTAGGCGAGGCACCAAGTGGTGGGGCTAAAGCGTTTTGCTTACTTTTCGCCGGGCCGCGCAGGCTTCTCAAAAGTGAGCCGCTGTAAGAGCGGAACCGTCAGTGGCCGTTACCGCAGAAATGGATATACATACGAACCAAAAAATCCAAAACAAACTAGAACAGATAGCCTATGTAAATCGCAGCGCCGCCACCGGCCTGCAAGCCAGCGTTCATGCCAGCCATGACCAATGCTCCCTTGGCCGACTTCGCCAACCGCTGGTTGACCAGCGTAGAAGCGATGAGCGAAGTCGCCGGGTTGGAACTCAATGCCATCGACAACGCCAGCAACTTGGGATCAAGCCCGAACAACAGCGCCGTGGCCGAACCACCGATACCCAGGCCCACCCCTACTTCGGTGTACATGCAAGGCCCGGTGATGTCGTCACTGGTCAGGTCACGACTGACCAACGCGTCGCTGACGAACACCTTGCCAGTGCTGGGAAAAGCCTCCGCCGCACCCGCGCCCCCCACGCTCTTACCCTTGATCTGGATATTGACCTTGCCGAAACGCGGCAGCCGCGCGCCAAATCCGGCACCCACCCCGACGCCGCCATAGCGGTAGCTGACGTCCTCGCCCTGGGGCGAACGCAGGATGATCGAACCGCCACTGCCCGCCACCATGACCACGGTCAGGCCACCGCCGCTGGCGGTCTGATACTGCCAGCGACTTTCATTGACCGGGATCGGGATGTTGTAGCTCATACGTTTAAAGTCCTTTATGTGAATGAACCGCACCGCGACCGCGCTGACGGATAGCCTTTGCCAGACCGACAAGGGTGAACACCAGACCGATAAAACCCAGGACCCCGGAAGTGCCCCACAGCGCGGCCGAGTCATCGACGATGGCGCTGTTGGCCGGCTGTTCGGGGAGGTAATACACCTTCACAGGCTGATCCTGCTGATAGCCGAAGATGAAGCCGCCCTGGGGGTAGGAGATTTTTTCACCACTGCCCGTGGTGAAGGCGATTTCAGGATGCGAACCACCGGCATTCAAGCGGCTGACGATGCCGTCGGCGGTCTGTGCGCGGTCGAGAAACTCGCGTCGGTCAAGGGTGAGATTGATGGCAATACTCAACAAGCCGATACCAATCAGGGCAAACAGCAGGCCCAGCAATATCTTCCCGATGCGTGACGGGGTGTGGTTAGCCATGGTTTGTCTCAGTGTTCGTCCATGAAGAGGGCCTTCAGGATAGCAAGAAGCGGCGCTCTGCCGCACCTCCAGAAAATCATTCCCGAAAATCCTACGACGCCAGGAGAAGGCATCTCAGCGGTGAGTGGTGATAAACACCCTGATCGACTACCATGCCGACCGCCGGTTCCCCATGGGACTAATAGGGAATCCGAGATGCCTCGCACGGTATCAAACGGAACTGCCCCCGCAACTGTAGGTGCTGAGCCTGCTCCTCAATGGCCACTGGGATCGCTCCCGGGAAGGCTGGAGCCAGGCGATGACGCATCAGTCAGGAGACCTGCCGGCCAAGTCAATCACTAACCGGCGGGGTGTCCGGGAAGGACATCCTTGCGCTGCGCGTCACTGGGCTGATCAGCACTTTTGTGCTTTAGCGGCAGCGTTCGATGATGTGTTTTCCAGTCCGTCCCTGCTCCGTGTACGGTCCATTGGAGATTGCATCATGCTGCTGCCCCGCCGTGTCGCCCTCGTCATCGCCCTGGGTCTGCCCACCCTCGCCCACGCGGCCCCGACTCAATACCCCCTGACCATCGCGAACTGCGGCAGCACGCTGACCTTTGAGCAACCGCCCAGTCGCGCCGTGACCATCGGCCAGGCCGGCACTGAAATGCTCTATGCCATGGGATTGAGCGACAAGGTGGTCGGTACTTCGCTCTGGTTCAACGATGTGAAGGTGAAATACCAGGCGCAGAACGGCAAGATCGAACGCCTGGCCGATAACGAGCCGAGCTTCGAGGCGGTGATCGGCAAACGTCCGCAACTGGTGGTGGCGGAACTGGAGTGGACGGTCGGACCGCAAGGCGTGGTGGGTACCCGCGAGCAGTTTCACGAACTGAAGATCCCAACTTACCTGATGCCCTCCGATTGCGAGGCCAAGGATAATCTGGTCGGTGCGGATGGCACGCGGTTGGAGGCGTTTCGCATCGACAGCATCTACAAGAGCATCAGCCAGTTGGCTGAAATCTTCGACGTGCAGGAACGTGGCCAGCAGTTGAACGCTCAACTCAAGGACAGCCTGGCGAAGTCTATCGCCACGGTGCAGGCCAAGGACCTCAAGCAGACGAGTGCGCTGTTCTGGTTCTCCAGCGCCAGTCTGGATATCGATCCCTATGTGGCTGGGCACAAGGGCGTTCCTGACTTCATGCTCAGTACCCTGGGCGTGCGTAACGTGATCGAGTCCGACGAGGAATGGCCGACCGTCGGCTGGGAAACCATCGCCAAGGCCAACCCGACCTTCCTGGTCATTGCCCGCATGGACCGCCGACGCTTTCCGGCGGATGACCATGAAAAGAAGCTGCAATTCCTGCGCAGTGACCCGGTGACCCGCAATATGGACGCGGTGAAAAACAACCGCATCATCATTCTCGACGCCATGGCCATGCAGGCCAGCATCAGAATGTTCGACGGCCTGGAATCCCTGGCGATGGCCATCAACGGCTACGACCTACCGAAATGACTGCGACGCTGATTCGAACGTTGCTGGCTTTGGTGACCTTGCTGCTGGCGGTGATTGCCGGTGTGGCCGTCGGTGAAACGAGTATTGAACCGAGCGTGGTGTTCCAGGTGCTGGCCAACAAACTGTGGGCCGCAGGTTATGCCCTCGACCCGATAGACGAAGGCATCGTCTGGAACTACCGCCTGACCCGCGCGCTGGTGGCAGCGGCCTGCGGTGCGGGCCTGGCGACCTGCGGGGTGATCCTGCAATCGCTGTTGCGTAACCCGTTGGCCGATCCCTACTTGCTCGGCATCTCCGCCGGCGCCTCGACAGGCGCGGTATTGGTGGCGCTGCTGGGCATTGGCGCGGAGCTGATTTCGTTGTCGGTCGGGGCCTTTATCGGGGCCGTTGCCGCGTTCGCCGTGGTCGTGTTGCTGGCCCGCGCCAGCCGCTCATCCGCAGGCACCGGGCAAATCATCCTGGCCGGGATTGCCGGCTCGCAGTTGTTCAATGCGCTCACCGCGTTTCTGATTACCAAGTCCGCCAGCTCTGAACAGGCGCGCGGCATCATGTTCTGGTTACTGGGAAATCTCAGTGGAGTACGTTGGCCATCGGTGTGGCTATCGGTACCCGTGGCATTGATCGGTCTCGCGGTGTGCCTGTGGCACCGGCGGGCCCTGGACGCCTTTACCTTTGGCTCCGACTCCGCCGCCTCCCTTGGCATTGCGGTACGCCGCGTGCAATTTCTGCTGATCAGCTGCGCGGCACTGGTGACCGCGGTGATGGTGTCGATTGTCGGCTCCATCGGTTTCGTCGGGTTGGTCATTCCCCATGCCGTGCGTTTGCTGCTGGGTACCCGGCATGCGCGCCTGTTGCCGGCGAGTGCGCTGGGGGGCGCCGTGTTCCTGATCGCCGCCGATATCTTCTCCCGGACACTGATCAAAGGCCAAGTGATCCCGGTCGGGGTCATCACTGCACTGGTGGGCGCTCCGGTGTTCGCGTTGATCCTGATCGGCAGGAGGAATGCCCGATGAATGCCGTCACCTCTGCTATCGGCGAATCCGTGCTGAGTTGTTCCGGCCTCGGGTTCCGTGTGCGCGATGCCGAGTTGTTGCGCGATATCCACCTGGATATCCGCCGGGGTGAAACCCTGGGCCTCGTCGGCCCCAACGGTTCGGGAAAATCCACGCTGCTCAAACTGCTGGCGGGCGTGCGCGCCCCCAGCCGGGGCAATATTCACCTCAACAAACAGCCCCTCAAGACGCTGGCACGGCGAACCGTCGCGCAGACCCTGGCCGTGGTTGAGCAGCAGGCCGACACACTGGATGCGATCAGCGTGTTCGATGCGGTTGCCTTGGGCCGAACGCCCTGGTTGTCAGCCTTGAGTCCGTGGTCAAACGAAGACGCTGCCATCGTCCAGCAGGCGCTGTGGGACGTCGATGCAGTGCACTTGGAAAACCGTACCTGGCACAGCCTGTCCGGCGGTGAACGTCAGCGCGTTCATATCGCTCGAGCCCTGGCCCAACGCCCGCAGATTCTATTGCTGGACGAACCGACCAATCACTTGGATATCCAGCATCAGCTCGCCATCCTGAAAGTTGTACAGGCGCTACCTGTCACGACGGTCATCGCCCTGCATGACCTGAATCAGGCGTTAACCTGTGATCGTCTGGCGGTACTGGAGCGGGGCCGGCTGGTGGCCCTTGGCAAACCACTGGAGGTACTGACCCCGCAACGCTTGCAGGATACGTTCGGCGTGCATGCCCATTACCTGATCGACCCTTTCGACGGCGCGCAGATCCTGCGATTTCGTTCCGCGTGACTGAATCCCGGGGTTCGGAAAAAAACGAACCCCATGGGAGTGCCGCGATTTAGCCAATCGACGGCTCGAGTCCGCCCGGCAAAGCCACCACACTGGCCCGCGCCGCGTGCAGTTTCTTGTAGCTGTCGATCAGACGCAGGTGTCTATCGAGCCCCTCCAGTTTCATGCTGGTCGGCTTCAAGCCGTGGAAGCGCACGCTGCCGTTGACCGAGCCGATCGCGGCATCCATCCGCTCGTTGCCAAACATCCGACGGAAATTGGCCTCGTAGTCTTCCAGTTCCAGGTCTTCGTCCAGCTTCATCTCCAACACCACGTTCACAGCCTGGTAGAACAACCCACGCTCAACCGTGTTGTCGTTGTACTGCAAGAAGGTTTCCACTGCTTCTTTCGCCTCTTCGAATTGCTGCAAGGCAAGATAGATCAGCAGCTTCAACTCCAGGATCGTCAGTTGGCCCCAGGCCGTGTTGTCATCGAACTCGATGCCGATCAAGGTGGTGATGTCGGTGTAGTCGTCCAACTCGCTTTCCACCAGGCGCTCGACCAGCGCTTGCAGTTCGTCTTCTTCCAGGCGATGCAGGTTCAGAATGTCGGCGCGGAAAAACAGCGCTTTGTTGGTGTTATCCCAGACCAGATCGTCCACCGGATAGATTTCCGAATAACCCGGCACCAGGATCCGGCACGCTGTCGCGCCGATATGCTCGTAGACCGCCATGTACACTTCCTTGCCCATGCCTTCGAGAATGCCGAACAAGGTGGCGGCTTCCTCGGCATTCGAGTTATCGCCCTGGCTGGAGAAGTCCCACTCCACGAACTCGTAGTCTGACTTGGCGCTGAAAAAGCGCCACGACACCACGCCGCTGGAGTCGATAAAGTGTTCGACGAAATTATTCGGCTCGGTCACCGCATGGCCTTCGAATGTCGGCTGGGGCAAGTCGTTGAGGCCTTCGAAACTGCGGCCCTGCAACAATTCGGTCAGGCTGCGCTCCAGCGCCACTTCCAGGCTCGGGTGCGCGCCGAACGAGGCAAACACACCGCCGGTACGCGGGTTCATCAACGTGACGCACATCACCGGGAATTCCCCGCCCAGGGACGCATCCTTCACCAAGACGGGGAACCCCTGCTCTTCCAGCGCCTGAATACCGGCCATTATCCCCGGGTATTTAGCCAGCACGTCGGCCGGTACATCTGGCAGGGCAAATTCACCTTCAATGATTTCGCGTTTGACCGCGCGCTCGAAAATCTCCGACAGACATTGCACCTGAGCTTCGGCCAGCGTGTTACCCGCACTCATGCCGTTGCTCAGGAACAGGTTCTCAATCAGGTTGGACGGGAAATACACCACCTCGCCGTCCGACTGGCGCACGTACGGCAGCGAGCAGATGCCGCGTTCCTCATTGCCCGAGTTGGTATCGATCAGGTGGGAGCCACGCAGCTCGCCGTCGCGGTTGTAGATTTTCAGGCAGTACTCGTCGAGGATTTCAGCCGGCAGCGCATCTTTACGGCCAGGCTTGAACCAGCGTTCGTCCGGGTAATGCACGAACGCCGCGTTGGCGATGTCTTCGCCCCAGAACTGATCGTTGTAGAAAAAGTTGCAGTTCAGTCGCTCGATGAATTCGCCCAGCGCCGACGCCAGTGCGCTCTCTTTGGTCGCACCCTTGCCATTGGTAAAACACATCGGCGAGTGTGCATCGCGGATATGCAGCGACCACACATTGGGAACGATATTGCGCCACGAAGCGATCTCGATCTTCATGCCCAGGTCCGCCAAGATGCCCGACATATTGGCGATGGTTTGCTCCAGCGGCAGGTCCTTGCCGGCGATATAGGTGCCGGCTTGGGAAACCGAATTCGGCATCAGCAACGCCTGGGCATCGGCGTCGAGGTTCTCCACCTCTTCAATGACAAACTCAGGCCCGGCTTGCACGACCTTCTTCACCGTACAACGGTCGATGGAACGCAAAATGCCTTGGCGGTCTTTGTCGCTGATATCTGCCGGCAGCTCGACCTGGATCTTGAAGATCTGGTTGTAGCGATTTTCCGGATCAACAATATTGTTTTGCGACAGGCGAATGTTTTCGGTGGGAATATTGCGGGTCTGGCAATACAACTTCACAAAGTAAGCCGCGCACAACGCCGATGAAGCCAGAAAGTAATCGAACGGCCCCGGTGCCGAACCATCGCCCTTGTAACGGATAGGTTGATCGGCCACCACCGTAAAGTCATCAAACTTGGCTTCAAGTCGAAGGTTGTCGAGAAAATTGACCTTGATTTCCATACGGGATTACCAGAATAACGAGCAAAAAATAGGCGGCCATTATCCGCCTTTTCAATCGGAAGTCTTGTGCTTTAACCCTCTGTAGCCAAGCGCACTACGCGCCCTGCCCGACGCTCAATGAAAAAACCGAAGCACAGTGAAGGGCTTCGGTTGGGTGTCATGCGGGTAAAGCGTCAAGCCAATTCTTTACGCAGACGCCGTGCCGCACTGACCATGTGCACCAGCGCCGCTTCAGTTTCCTGCCAGCCACGGGTTTTCAGGCCGCAATCGGGGTTGACCCATAGACGCTCGGCGGGAATACGCTTGGCGGCTTTACGCAACAAGTTGGCCATTTCCGAAGCATCCGGAACCCGTGGCGAATGGATGTCGTAGACCCCGGGGCCGATGTCATTCGGGTAGTCGAAGGCTTCGAACGCATCCAGCAATTCCATATCCGAACGCGAAGTCTCGATGGTGATGACGTCGGCATCCATGTCCGCGATGGACTTGATGACGTCGTTGAACTCGCTGTAGCACATGTGTGTATGGATCTGCGTTTCGTCACGCACACCGGAGGCGCTCAGTCGGAACGCCTCCACCGCCCAGTCCAGGTACTCCTGCCATTGCGCCCGGCGCAGAGGCAGGCCTTCGCGGAATGCCGCTTCGTCGATCTGCACGATCTTGATGCCGGCCGTTTCCAGGTCGAGCACTTCGTCTCGCAAGGCCAGGGCCAGTTGTTGAGCCTGGACTTTGCGCGATACATCTTCGCGCGGGAACGACCACATCAGCATGGTCACCGGGCCGGTCAACATGCCTTTCATGACCTTGTCAGTCAGGCCTTGGGCATAGCGAATCCACTCCACCGTCATGGCTTTCGGACGACTCAGGTCACCGACAATCACCGCTGGCTTAACGCAGCGCGAACCGTAGCTTTGCACCCAGCCGAAACGGGTGAACGCATAGCCGTCAAGTTGCTCGGCGAAGTATTCGACCATGTCGTTACGCTCGGCCTCGCCGTGTACCAGCACATCCAACCCCAAGCGTTCCTGTACCAGGACCGCGTGACGGATCTCGCTGTGCATCGCTTCGGTGTACTGCGCTTCGCTCAGCTTGCCTTGCTTGAACGACTGGCGAGCGAGGCGAATAGAGGCGGTTTGCGGGAACGATCCGATGGTGGTGGTCGGGAACAACGGCAAGTTCAAACCAGCGCGTTGCTTCTCGATTCGTTGGGCAAACAGGGAATGGCGCTGACTGTCCTTGGCGGTGATCGCGGCAACGCGGGCCTGAACCGCCGGCTTATGAATACGTGGCGAGGCCGCACGATCGGCCTGGACGGCGCGACTTTGCGCCAGTGCCTGGAGCACCTTCGCAGCTTCCGGCTCATTCACGGCCTGGGCCAACACCGCGACTTCTTCGCACTTCTGCACGGCAAAGGCCAGCCAGCCTTTCAGTTCAGCATCGAGCTTATCTTCACGCTCGAGGTCGACCGGGCTGTGCAACAACGAGCAGGACGGTGCGACCCACAGACGGTCACCCAGACGCTCGCTGGCATGTTGCAGAGTGGCCAATGCTTCTTCCAGATCGCACCGCCATACGTTGCGGCCGTTGACCAAGCCCAGCGACAGTACTTTGTAAGCGGGCAGGCGATCCAGAATAGTCGGGTACTGTTCCGGGGCGCGCACCAGGTCGATGTGCAAACCATCGACCGGCAGGTTGGCGGCCAGGCCCAGGTTCTCCTCCAGGCCACCGAAGTAAGTGGCGAGCAGCTTTTTCAACGGATCACGTTGGATCAGGTTATAGGCACGCTCAAAAGCGTTTTTCCATGCTTGCGGCAAATCGAGGACCAGGATCGGCTCGTCGATTTGCACCCACTCAACGCCCTGTGCGGCCAGGCGCTGGAAGATCTGACCGTACAGCGGCAACAGACGATCCAGCAGTTCGAGCTTGTCGAATTCGGCACCCTTGGCCTTGCCCAGCCATAGGTAAGTCAGCGGGCCAATGATCACGGGCTTGACGTTGTGGCCCAGCGCGAGGGCTTCTTCGACCTCTTCGAACAGTTGATCCCAGCCGAGCTGGAATTGCTGGTCTGCGCTGAATTCAGGGACGAGGTAGTGGTAGTTGGTATCGAACCACTTGGTCATTTCCTGGGCATGCGCACCGCCACAGCAACTGTCGCTGACACCGCGTGCCATGCCGAACAGGGTCTGCAACGAAGCTTGGCCATCCGCTGGGCGGAAGCGCTCGGGGATCACACCGAACATCAGGGAATGGGTGAGGACTTGGTCATACCAGGCAAAGTCGCCGACCGGCAACAGCTCGATGCCGGCGTTTTTCTGCAAGTCCCAGTGGGTTTTGCGCAACTCACGACCAACGGCCCGCAAACCCTCTTCGTTTAGCTCGCCCTTCCAGAAAGCCTCTTGTGCTTTCTTCAGTTCGCGGTCGCGGCCAATGCGCGGAAATCCAAGGGAATGGGCCAATGCCATGACAAATATCTCCAATGTGCTCGATGGGCGCCATTGTCGACAGTTACCGCCTGGTGAGACAAACTCATTTTAATCTTGATGATCACAAGTTATCCTCATGATCACGTAATCAAGATTCGCCACCTGAAAACTCGTCTACGGCGTTGGGAGGCGTCAGTGCAGTAAGCGATCAGGAAGGGTTGCCTTGCATGGCTTGATTCATCAACGGCAACCTCACCACGAACTCGCTCCCCTGACCGTCGCCGTCGCCCGCGCTCTTGCCGATCACCGTGCCACCGTGGCTTTCGACCAACTCGCGCACCACCGTCAGACCAATGCCCAGGCCTGCGCCGTTAAAACCGACGGCATGAACGTCCTGCACAAAGGGTTCGAAGATGAACGGCAGCGCCTTGGCCGAGATCCCTATGCCGGTATCGCGGATGCTTATTTCCACTACGTCGACTTCAACGGTGACCGAAAGGACGACGGTGCCGCCCGCCGGGGTGTACTTGGCCGCATTGCCCAGCAGATTGCCGAGAATTTGAGCGAGTCGCACCGGATCGCCGTTCACCGACAGGGCACACTCGGGCAATTTTGCGCTGAAATGCAAATCCCCAGAGCTCATCACCGGCCCACAGATCTCCATGGCCTCATGAATGATCTGAAGCATATCGACCCTGTGACAATCGAGGCGAAGCTTTCCGGTCTTGACGCGAGAGACGTCAAGCAAGTCTTCGACTAATCGGGACATGTGCTGCACCTGGCCTTCGATCAACTTCTGCATGCGCGGTAACTCCTCACTGGGCACCCGCGCCAGTCGGCCGGCAATCATGCTGATGGGGGTCAGCGGGTTGCGCAGCTCATGAGCCACCAGGGCGAGAACGTTCCGTTGGCGCTCCAGGGCGCGTTCGGCCGAGGTCCTCAGGTGTTGCGCGCTGAGCGCGGCGATGACCAATAGCTCATTGGCTTCGCGCATATCCAGGTACAGCTGTTGTTCGGCCTGCGTGGGTTTTGGCTTTTCCGCCTCGGACTGGGCCGACAGGATCGCCAGGACCAACTGCTGGTTGGCCTCGATCAATTGCTCGATCTGTTGCTTGTCGGCGATCTGAGTGTTGGCGTCACTCAACTCTTTGTGCAACGCCGCCAGCACCGCCCGCGCCTCGACGGTTTTCTGGCCGAGCAGGAACAGCTCGCGAGCGACCGTGGCCACCGCGTTCTCATTCTTGTCATTGGCCTCATCCATGATGGTGGATCATCCACTGCTTTTGTCAGCTAGCTGCCGGGTAGGTCGGCCGCCGAGCAAACCCTCCTGGTCCGGCAACATTTCGCCGATCTGCAAACCGTCATCGTCGATGCGATACAGGCGCAACTCATCGGAATGGGCGCTGGCCCGCACCTTGACCACGGCCATGATGCGCAATAGACGGCTCTGCACCTCAATGTAGCGTTGTACGATGATTGCGTCAGTGAGAAAGGCCGTGCCGTAAGGACTGAAACGCAGGTCGGTGTAACGGTCTTCCAGCTCCGAAGTCAGCAAGACACTGACACCGGCACTGGTCAACGCGGTGACCATGCGCGACAGCGATTCGCGGAAGTCTTCACGAAAGGTCGGCGCCAACGCCAGTTCGAAACCCGACAGCGAATCAATGACCACCCGAGTCGCTTTCAATCGGGCGATCTCGCCCAACAGCAACTGCACGATTTCATCGATGGACAGGTCCGGAGCGCGGCTATCCACCAGCCCGACCTTACCGCATTGAATCAAGTTGGCCAGGGTAGCGTTCTGGGAATGATTGGGACGTTGTTCGAATACTGCGATCACGCCGGTTTCACCGTTTCGCGCGCCTTCGGCGAGGAAGGACGCCGCCAGGATGCTCTTGCCCGAACCGGACGGGCCCGCCACTAACAGGGAGTAGCCGCACGGCAACCCACCGCCAAGCATCTCATCAAGCTGCGGCACGCCCATGGCCAGGCGCTTGATGGGGAACTCCAGCGGGGCTTCGACCGGGTTGAAGGGCGCCGGGGCAAAGATCTTGATCCCCGACGAGGCGATACGGAAGGTGTGCAGCCCCGGCAGCGTCGGCTGGCCGCGCATCTTCATGATTTCCATCTTGCGCACCATGGAATTGCGCTGAACGCTCTGACGCAGCCAGATCAGCCCATCGGCCACGGTGAAAATCGGGTTGGTATCGGTTTCGGTGAAATATTCACCGATCAGGAACGTCGTGGCCTGCCAGGTGGTCATCAGCATGCCCAGTTGCTGGACGAACTGCGGCAGGTTGTTGTTCGGGTTGTCCTGGGTCTGGCTGGCCAGCACCACCGAACGGAACGAATCAACGAACACCAGCGCCGGGGAGTGAGCCTCCACCTCGTTGACAATACGTCGCAGCACTTCGTCCAGGTCCCCGGCCAGGGTGTCGTCAGCCAGGTTGACGTAGCGGATCGATTGATTGATCGCCTCGCTGTCGAAGAAATCGAACTGCTGCTGATAACGCAGCATCTTCAGCGGCGGCTCGCCCAGCACGGTAAAAAACAACGCGGGACGCTCAGGGGTTGCCAGGGCAAACATCATCTGGTGCGCGAGGGTGGTCTTGCCACAACCGGGCGGACCGGCGATCAGGTTGAACGAAAACTCCGGCAATCCTCCGCCCAAGACCTCGTCCAGTCCTGGCACGCCGGTGGCCAAGCGGTTGATAGTCACTTTGGTGCTCATGGCGAATTTTCCTGCGAAGGGGTGTCGCTCAAGGAAGGTTCCCACACGCCACGAAGCAAACGTGCGGTGAGCGAGGGCCCGATCAACGTGGTCAGCAACTCGTAGAAGATGGTCAGCAACATTTCACCGAAAAACAGCGCATCGGCTTCGCTTTGCTCAACGAGTACGGATTTAAGGGCAATCAGAACCTGACCGGCCTGCACCCTGTCGCAGGGGCTGGCCAGACGCGGATGAGTGGACCCACACAGATGCAGGCTGCGGCGATAAAGCGCGGCAACCCCTTGTTGACCAATGACGGGCGCGAGGGCCGCCTCTATATCCTGCAAAATTGAAATGATCGCGTGGGCGGTCTTTGCAATGTCAGCGTTGGGGCCAACGCGGTGCGCCAGAGAAGCTACGATCTGACGGCTCTCTTCGCTTAGCGTGGACATGGCTAACTGATATCCGATGGGCAGATGTCGATAGTACACCCCTCCAGCAAGTTATCGAGCACCTTTGAACAAAGCACTACCGCCAACGCCGTCTCGCTTGCTTACACTTCATCCTTGCGCAAGAGCACCCTCGTCACTCGACGCTCCTGCACCGCCACGACAGTCATGCTCCACCCTTGCCAGCTAAGTTGGTCTCCGATGACCGGCAAGCGATCCAACAGGCTGATCACCATCCCGGCGAGGGTCTGATAGTCATCCGTCGCTTTCGCCTGGAAGCCAATGTGTTCGCAAACCAGGCTGAGATTCAGCGCACCGCTGACGAGAAAGCCACCCTCTTGAGCAACGATATTCGGGCCTTCGATTTCACTGGCATCGGGCAATTCACCCGCAATCGATTCGAGGATGTCGGTCATGGTAAGAAGACCGATGAAGTCACCGAATTCGTTGACCACAAAAGCGATGTGGGTCGACTCTTTGCGCATTTGCTCCAACGCGTTGAGAATCGTGAAGGTGTCCAGCAGGTTGATCGTCTGGCGGGCGATGCTTTCCAGATTCGGCTGGTTACCGGCCAACAGCTCCTTGAGCAACTCTTTTTTGTGAACAAACCCCAACGGCTCATCAATCCGTCCCTCCCGGATCAACGGCAACCTGGAGTACGACGAATGCATCAGCCTTGTGCGGATCTTCTCGGGTGAATCGGCCAGATCAATGTGATCGATTTCAGCACGCGGGGTCATCACCGTGCGGATAGAGCGTTCCGCCAATTGAAGCACGCCGCTGATCATGACGCGTTCGCGTCGATCGAAAACCTGATCGACTTCATCGCCTGCCAACATGTCGGCGATTTCTTCACCCACCTCATCGGCGCCTAGCTTACGGCCACCCAGCAAACGCATGACGGCATGGGCGGTACGCTCGCGCATGGGGCGATGCCCTTGCAACGTCTTCTTGCGACGCAGGCGAGCCATCTGGTTGAACAGCTCGATCAGAATCGAGAAGCCGATCGCGGCGTAGAGATATCCTTTCGGAATGTGGAAACCCAGGCCTTCTGCGGTGAGGCTGAAGCCGATCATCATCAGGAAGCCAAGGCAGAGCATGATGACCGTCGGGTGCCCGTTGACGAAGTTCGTCAATGGTTTGCTCGCGATGATCATCAAGCCAATGGAGAAAATCACGGCGATCATCATGATCGACAGGTGATCCACCATACCGACCGCAGTAATCACGGCGTCCAGCGAAAACACTGCATCGAGCACCACAATCTGCGCAACGATGGGCCAGAACATCGCATAGGCCGCATTTCCCGAACGCTGCGTCACATGTCCTTCGAGTCGCTCGTGCAATTCCATGGTGGCCTTGAACAACAGGAACACGCCGCCGAACAACATGATCAGGTCTCGCCCCGAGAACGTCTTGTCGAAGACCTCGAACAATGGCTCGGTCAGGGTCACCATCCAGGAAATACTCGCCAACAGGCCAAGGCGCATCAATAGCGCAAGGGACAGGCCGATGATGCGGGCACGATCACGTTGCTCGGGCGGCAACTTGTCCGCCAGGATCGCAATGAACACGAGGTTATCGATGCCGAGCACCAGCTCCAGCACGATCAGGGTCAGCAGGCCAAGCCATGCTGTGGGGTCGGCAATCCATTCCATGGGCTTATTGCTCCTTTCGCAGCATCAAGGGCCATGGGACGGCCGAACAAGGAGAGGCATGCCTGACGAGGTAACGCGAAGGAATACAGGGCATGGCGTGAAACAAGCGACCGGGAGGCTCCGACGGGACGTTCATAAGGACCTGAAAAGAATTGGGGAAAAAATCCTACAACGTTTCGGAACTCCCCATGGGAGAGGAATTATTACGAAATCTGACAGCAGTAAGAGATCTCAAAATGGCGGACATTCGTATTACCCATTGGCATCTTTCCAAAAAATCCCCGGTATCACGCGTTGATCCGGGGATTTTGTCATGTCGCACTCACCACTGCCGGCGTTGCGCCTGGACAGCGGCGGCGATACCTAGCCTCTTTTGACTTTAAAGCGCCCCAGCACACGCTGCATCAGTGAGGCCCGCTCCGAAAGGTCCCTGGCTGCCACCGCGCACTCTTGTGAGTTGGACTGGTTTTTCTGCGTCACTTCATCGATCTGCTCCAACCCGATGCTGGCCTGCTGCAAGCCTGAAGCCTGCTCGCTGGAGGCCTGGTAGATCAGCGAAACCAGGTTGGAAACCGCGCTGGTTCCCGTGACGATGTTTTTCAGCGACTCGGCGGTCCGACCGGCGATGACCATGCCGCGCTGTGTCTTGTTCGAAGAGTCGGCGATCAATGCGGCCGTCTGCTGGGCGGCTTCGGCGCTGCGAGCGGCCAGGCTACGTACTTCATCAGCGACTACGGCAAAACCGCGCCCAAGCTCACCGGCCCGGGCCGCTTCGATGGCCGCGTTCAAGGCCAGCAGATTGGTTTGTGCGGCAATGTTATCAATGGTGGTGATGATCGCGGTGATGTCCTTGCCCGAATTGTCGATTTCGGCCATGGCGGCAATCAGCTCACTCATCAGTTTGTCGCTCTCCCCCGCATCGGCGCGCGAGGCCTGGGATTGCTCGTCGGCTTTCTTGGCGTTGGCGGCGTTATCCCGGGTCTGGGCGGCCATTTGTGTCATCACCGCGCTGATCTCGGTGATGGACGATGCGGAATTGGACGCGCCATCGGACAATGACTGGCTCAGGTCGGTGACCTGCGCCGAGCTGCCGGTGATCTGGGTCGCGCTGGTCTGGACCTCGGAAATCAGCTGGTTCAGGTTGCTGACCATTTTCTCCAGTGACTTGCCAAGGGTATCGTGGGGCGAAGACAAGCGAACCTCCAGGTCCAGGTCGCCTTCGGAAATACGCTCGGCCACCCGGACCTGCCGTTGCAGGCTTTCAGACATGTCGTTGAGCGCCACAGACAATTGCCCGACTTCATCCTCGGATTTCTGCACCAGGCGCCGAGAGAAATCCCCCAGGCTGATGTTGGCGGCCAAGGCAGCGGCCTCGCGAATCGGCCCGACGATTTTCGCCGCGGCAAACCACAGGGCGGCCAGGGCCAACAGCGAAATAACCACCCCTACCGACACTTGCCAGATGCTGTTGCTGATGCTGCGCGCCTGCAACTCCTGCTCCAGGGCAATGGCCTGGGCCATGACCACGGCCTTGGGCAAGCGAATCAGCACCGCCCAGGGCTTGCCTGTGCGACCGAGCGCAATGGGCATCAGCACTTCGATATTCTGTGTTTGCGGATTGAGCAGGCCGTCGCCACGACCGCTCTGAATATCGCTGAGTACTTTTTCCCAGGCGTCAGGCAGCAAGGCCTTGATGGGCTGGCCAATCAGATCGGTATGACGGCTGTCCGCAACCACCAGCCCCTGGTTACTCAGGATCGAAACCGTGCCTTTGCCACCGTAGAGGTCGGCAGACATCTGCTCGCTGAGCTTCTGGATGAAAGCGATATCGAAGTCTGCCCCGACCACACCGTAGAACTTGCCGTTGGACACGATTGGCACCGACAAGGTGGTCAGCCATACGTTTTTGCCCTGGACCACATAAGGAATAGGGTCCAGTACGCTTTCCTTCAGGGTGTCGCGCGGGCCAGTGTACCAGCCACCTTTAGGCACACCATTGGGATGAAGGTCCGGCGAGTCGTACTCGACCAACGGCTGCACCGCGACATTGCCACCGGCGCTGCGTGTCCAGTAAGGCGTGAACCGTCCTGTCAGGGGATTATTGCCATTTTGAGTATTGCGAAACGCGAGATCTTGTCCGTCCAGCGCATCCGGTTCCCAGCAAGAATAGGTGCCGTTAAAGTCAGGGTTGTCCTTCAGGACGCTGAGCAACACGCTGTTGATCTGCTCACGCCCCAATGCCAGAGGGCTTTGCGCAGCCTTGCTGGCGGCAAAGGTATTGGCCATGGTGCGGGCCGCATCCAGTGCATTCTGCAGCTTGGCCTGGATGGCGTTGGCACGGGACTCGGCCAGGTTCTGGATTTCCCGGATCGTTGATTTTTCTACCAACGCTGAGACTTCGGTCGCGACGTATTGCTCATTGGTCCGAGCGGTAAAGAGCCCGTAAACAACCAGGCTGATGGATGAAACAAACAGGCAAATGCCTGCCGTGACACAAATGCGTGCCTGCAATGACTTGAACTTCATATCATCCCCTGCCTGATTCTATTTATTGCCAAGGTTAAAGGCGACGGCCTCTAACTTATGCACGACGCGGCGAATAACAATCAATCGTGGCTGTTTACGCTGCCCACAAGACAACCGCCTTGAAAGGCATGGCGATACAGCTGCTTTATAAGTATTTGAAACGTGGCAGGTGGGGCGTAAATCCACTCTATCTGCCTGAAATGCAGAGAGAGGTATTCAAATCAAGAACCGAAGGCCTTAGGTGCCAGGGCAATAAGGGCGATAGGTGGAAAGAATGCGCGATCCCTGCTTTTCCAGTAACCATGGGGTCACTCTTGAATAACGTCGAAGAATCCATTCAGACCAATAACCACAACAGCAACTTAACACGGTCGACTTTTAGACAGAATCGAACTTAGGAGGCGTATAAAGTAGTACTTTGGTCGTAATTAACGAGCGAGCGCCCAGAAAAAAGCCGCGAATCAACGCGGCTTTTTTTTTGCGGCCGATGATTAGGCGTCGCTGCGGCTCAAGCTTTTTTAGTCCTCGGCAGGAAAATCGCCAACACCCCTAACAACGGCAGGAACGAGCACAACCAATACACGTACTCGATACCACGGATGTCCGCCAGATGCCCCAGCAGCGCGGCGCCAATCCCGCCGAAACCGAACATCAGGCCAAAGAACACCCCGGCGATCATCCCGACATTGCCCGGCACCAGTTCCTGGGCATACACCACGATGGCCGAGAACGCCGAGGCCAGGATGAAGCCGATCACCACGCTGAGGATGCTGGTCCACAGCAGGTCAACGTGAGGCAGGATCAGGGTGAAGGGTGCCACGCCGAGGATCGAGAACCAGATCACCGCCTTGCGTCCGATCCGGTCACCGATAGGACCGCCAAAGAACGTTCCCGCCGCCACCGCGCCGAGGAACAGAAACAGGTGCAACTGCGAGGAGGCCACCGACAGGTCAAACTTTTCGATCAGGTAGAAGGTGAAATAACTGGTGAAACTGGCCATGTAGAAATACTTGGAGAACACCAGCAGTCCCAGCACCACCAGCGCACTCAAGACCCGGCCCTTGGATAAACCGTGAGTGGCCGCCTGGCCTTGCTTGAGCTTGAACAGGTTCAGGTGATTGGCGTACCAGCGGCTGATGCGGTACAGCACGAACAACGCAAACAGGGCGAACAACCCGAACCAGGCCACATTGCCCTGCCCGTAGGGAATGATGATCGCCGCCGCCAGCAGCGGGCCGAAGGCCGAACCGGCATTACCGCCGACCTGGAACGTAGACTGTGCCAGCCCATAACGACCACCCGAGGCCAGTCGCGCGACTCGCGAGGCTTCCGGGTGAAAGGTCGACGAGCCAATGCCGATCAACGCGGCGGCCAGCAGGATCATGGCAAAACTGCCAACCATGGACATCATCACAATGCCGATCAACGTGCACACCGTCCCGGCCGGCAGCAACCAGGGCTTGGGATGTCGATCCGTGTGATAGCCGACCCACGGCTGCAACAAAGATGCGGTCAACTGGAACGTCAGCGTGATCAGGCCAACCTGGGTGAAGGTCAGGCCATAGCTGTCCTTGAGCATCGGGTAGATCGAGGGCAGCACTGCCTGGATCAAATCGTTGATCAGGTGCGCCAGTGCCACGGCGCCGATGATGCGCATGACCAACGGGCTGCTTTGCGCCGGGGCGGCAACGGATGGGGTGGCGGCTTGGGTATTGCTGATAGCCATGGGAGTTTCCATACGACAGAGGGTGCACATGGGCAGGTGCGTCAATGTGCCATTTTTCGGTGCAACAAGGCTATCCCCTTAGCTTGCTATCGACCTTGAAAAATTGTCGAGTTCCGAGGTGATAGCCCAACGCCATGGTCTGAATCTTGCCTTGTTAATGAGCTACAACGCGGCTCCTTACAAAGGAGACCGAGAATGGGAAGTTTCGCTACAGAGCTGGCCTACCGAGCCGATTTGGACAAACTTTCGAGGCCTTTTAAAAGGGCGCCCGCTTTTGCACTGTGTAAAAACGCACAAAAACAGTGCATGGGTGTCCAGGGGAGTATGGGCATGCAGGCTTTTCTATCACCGGGAATCAGGTTGTTGGGGCATTTCGGCTTCGCCCGCAAATTCCAATTGCTGTTCCTGCTTTTTATCCTGCCGCTCATGGGCAGCCTATGGCTCATCGGCCAGGACTATCGCGACAAGCTCAGCCTGATTTCCGGAGAACGCGCCGGGGTGCGGCAGTTGCTGGCCCTGGATAACCTGGACAACCTGCTCACCGCCCAACGCAACCGCGCAGCCCGTTGGCGCGCCACGGAAACCAATCGCCAACCAACACCCGCGACGCTGGCTGCGGTGGCGGATTTCGATGCCGTGCAACCGGCTCTCAACCAGGCCGCCAATGACCTGGGCACCACTTTGCAAACCGAGGGCGCCGAAGCCGATACCCTCGCCCGCTATCAAACCCTGCAAACCAGCCTCAACGGCCTGGATTCGAAAAGCCTGGGCAGCGTGGGCTGGTGGCCAGATGGCTACGACCGCTTCACCACAGCCCTCAGCGCCCTGCAAGCGTTGCGCGAGCAGATGGTCATGGACAACCGCCTGACCCTCGCCTCTTGGCTGGAGACTTATCTGCTGACCCAGATTTCCACCCAACAAACACCGGACCTGATCGAACGGGTCGGCCGCCTGGCCAGCGTTGGCCAGGCCTCCGTGGTGTCGGGCCAGTTCACGTTGCAGAGTCGCCTGCAACTGCGGGACCTGCGCAGCCGTATCGGTGACGCTCGGGATCAACTGGTCAAGACCGGCGCATTGCTGGAAACCCGCCTGCCCAGCGAGTTGCAAACCTGGGCCGGACAATTCCAAGGCAGCCTCAAGCACTTGGACGCCGGCCTGAAAGTACTGGATGACGGCGTATTCGGCGGCTCCATCAACCTGAAGCCGGAAGACTTCGAAAAACACATGGACGCCCTCCTCACCGACCTGGCGACCCTGCGGCAACAATCACTGGTGGCACTGGATACGCGGCTGGACCACTACCACGGCTCGGCGATCCGCCAGTTCACGCTGGTGGCGACGGTGCTCGGCTGCCTGGTATTGGCCGCGCTGTACCTCTTCATCTGCCTGCAAGCGTCCATCCGCCGCAGCGCCAGCGGCATCACTCTGCTGGCCGAGGCCTTGCGCGACGGCAACTTGAGCTTGCAAGTGCCCGTTCAGGGGCGCGATGAACTGGCGGCTATCAGTACCGCCCTCAATGTCGCCGTGGTGCAGTTGCGCAACAGCCTGCTGGGGGTGGACCACGAAACGTTGCAACTGAGCAATGCCGTGCGCACCCTCAATACGCATTCCAACGGCGCCCTGGGCGAAGTCGAGGCCCAGCAGATGCAGATCAGCCAGATCGCGGCCGCCGCGACGCAACTGGCCGCCACGTCTCAAGGTGTTGCGCGAAGCTGCGAACAGGCATCAGACAGCGCCCAGCAGACCCGGCGCATCGCTACCGACAGCAGCCGCGACAGCCAACGCACCACGGCCAGCATCCAGCAACTCAACCAGCGGCTCAACGAGACCGCCGCCGCGTTGGGCCGGGTCAGCGAACAGGGGCAACAGATCCAACTGGTGGTCGACACCATCCGTGGCGTGGCCGAGCAGACCAACCTGCTGGCCCTCAACGCCGCCATCGAAGCCGCACGCGCCGGGGAACAGGGTCGTGGTTTTGCGGTAGTGGCCGATGAAGTACGCAGTCTGTCGCAACGCACCCAGTCCTCCACCCAACAAATTGCCGGCACCGTCGACAGCCTGCGCGCCACGGTCAATGAAGCAGTCAGCCTGATGGAAGCCGCCTGCGGTCAGGCCCAGACCGACGCGCAAGCCGTCACCGGCCTGGGTGAACGCCTGGGAGAAATCGCCAGCGCCGTGCAAAGCGTCACCGACACCCTGGCGCAAATCGCCACTGCGGTGGACGAACAAGCCAGCACCGCCGATGAGGTCAGCGGCAATATCCAGCAGGTCGATCAAGCGGCCATGCGCTTGCTCGATGGCGCACGGGCTGTGAACCTGGCGGCCGATACCCTGAGCAAGGGTAGCCAGGCCTTGAGTGCCAATACAGGGAGATTTCAACTCGGTTGAGGGGCGTCCGCAGCGAGGATGGATAAGCGGTTGAAAGCGCAGAGAAATATTTCAGATTTACGCTTGACACATCTTCGCTACCGGCGAATAATGCGCGCCACTTGGCTACATAGCTCAGTTGGTTAGAGCATAGCATTCATAATGCTGGGGTCCGGGGTTCAAGTCCCTGTGTAGCCACCAAGTACTAAAAACGGCTTATCGAAAGATAAGCCGTTTTTTTATGCCTGGAGAAAAGCGCCTGCTCTCTCAGATGTGTTCGTTCCACCGTGGCGAGGGAGCTTGCTCCCGCTGGGCTGCGCAGCAGCCCCTTTTTTTGTGAGCGCTGCGCGCTCAAGCGGGAGCAAGCTCCCTCGCCACGGTGGTGCCAGGCAAGCTGCAAATCAAGGCGACCAGCCTCGTGTTGATTTGCGCCCCACGCCTCGCGTCGCTACAGTCGTTCTCCATACCCCAGGCCACGGATGGAGCGACACATGCTTGCAAATCTGAAACCGAACTTTCATCGCCTGTCAGCCGTTTCGCTGCTGGCTGTCGCTCTGACACTCGCTGCCTGCAAGGCCCCACCCTCCTCCACCGCTACACCTGCATTGCCCGCCCCACCGGAGGTCGTCTCCGGCTTCCGTACCGACCTGCAGACCCGCTACGCCGACAAACACATGGCCGCTGCGGCCAACCCTCTGGCGGCCGAGGCCGGGCGGGAGATGTTGCGGCGCGGAGGTTCGGCCATCGACGCGGCCATTGCGATGCAGGCCGTGCTGACCCTGGTGGAGCCGCAATCCTCTGGCATCGGCGGCGGTGCATTTATTGTGTTGTGGGACGGCAAGGCCGTGAGCACTTATGACGGGCGCGAAACGGCACCGGCTGGCGCCACCGAACGACTTTTCCTGCAAGCTGACGGCAAACCCATGTCCTTTACGGCCGCGCAGATCGGTGGTCGTTCCGTGGGCACGCCGGGGGTGCTGCGCGGGCTGGAACTGGCCCATCGCAAACATGGCCGTCTCAAATGGGCGACGCTGTTCGAGCCAGCCATCGCGCTGTCGGAGCAGGGCTTCGCGATCTCGCCCAGACTGCACACATTGATCGCCACCGACCCATCCTTGCCGGGCTCTCCAGACATGGCGGCCTACTTTCTCAACGCCGATGGCAGCCCGAAGGCGGTTGGCACGGTGCTGAAGAATCCAGCCTTGGCCGGCGTGCTCAAGCGCATCGCCAACGAAGGTCCCGACGCCTTGTACAAGGGGCCGGTTGCCGAGGAGATCGTCGCCAAGGTGCAAGGCCACGCCAACCCCGGCAGCCTTTCGCTGAACGACCTCCAGGGCTACACCGCGCGAGAACGGGCACCGTTGTGCACCGACTATAAGCGCTGGCAAGTCTGCGGCATGCCACCACCGTCTTCGGGCGGAGTTGCCGTGGCGCAGATCCTCGGGACGTTGCAGGCCCTGGAACAGCGCGATAGCCACGCGGCCCTCGCGCCCTTGAAACCCGTCAAGACCACCAAGCCCGCCGGCATTGAACCCGCCCCCGAAGCGGTGCACCTGATCGCCGAAGCCGAGCGCCTGGCCTACGCCGACCGCGCCCAATACATTGCCGACCCCAATTTTGTAGCCGTGCCGCTCAACGGCCTGGTCAATGCTGGGTATCTGGCCAGCCGCGCCGGCCTGATCGGCCCTCGCAGCATGGGCGTCGCCAAGCCCGGTACGCCACCGGGCATCCAGGTGGCCTACGCCCCGGATCGTTCACCCCTGCGTATTTCCACCTCGCAAGTGGTGGCCGTGGACGACCAGGGTGGCGCCGTGTCCATGACCACGACGGTGGAGTCGGCGTTCGGCTCACACTTGATGGTTCAGGGGTTCATGCTCAACAACCAGATGACCGACTTCTCGTTCATCCCCGAAGAGAATGGGCAGAAAGTCGCCAACCGCGTCGAACCGGGCAAGCGCCCACGCTCGTCCATGGCACCGACGCTGATCTTCGATCGCCGCGGTGAACTGGTTGCAGCTGTCGGTTCACCCGGCGGCTCGCAAATCATCGAATACGTCGCCAAGTCAGTCATTGGCCTGCTGGATTGGGAACTGGACGCGCAAACCGCCATCAACCTTCCCAACTTCGGCAGCCGCAACGGCCCCACCGAACTGGAACAGGGCCAGTTCAGCCCGACACTGATCCAGGCGTTGAAAGACAAAGGCCATGCGGTGAGCGAAATTGACATGACCAGCGGCACCCAGGCGATTGTCCGGGTGCGCGATGCGCAAGGGAAAGCATCATTGGCGGGTGGGGCGGATCCAAGGCGCGAGGGTCAAGCGCTGGGGGATTGACCTTGCCGCTACGCATACGCATACCCATAACCATAAAAAAATTGAGGTACTTGCCGTGACCACCGACATCGAAGACAGCCGTTCCGCTCGCTTCGCCCTGCGCTGCTCCAGTTTTGCCGAGCGCTGGTTCCCTGACTCCTGGGTCTTTGCCGCCCTGGCCGTGCTGGTGGTCGCGCTGGCCACGCAATTCATCGGCGCCACGCCCACGGCTGCGGCCATGGCGTTCGGCGACGGTTTCTGGAGCCTGATCCCATTCACCATGCAAATGGCTTTCGTGGTGATCGGCGGTTATGTGGTCGCCAGCTCACCGCCGGCCGTCAAGCTGATTGATCGTCTGGCGCGTATCCCGAAGAACGGCCGCTCCGCAGTGGCCTGGGTGGCGCTGATTTCCATGGTCGCGTCGTTGCTCAACTGGGGCCTGTCACTGGTGTTTGGCGGTTTGCTGGTACGCGCCCTCGCCCGTCGCACCGACCTGAAGATGGATTATCGCGCCGCCGGTGCCGCGGCTTACCTTGGCCTGGGCGCGGTGTGGGCCCTGGGATTGTCTTCGTCGGCTGCGCAATTGCAGGCCAACCCGGCCAGCCTGCCGCCCTCGATCCTGTCGATCACCGGCGTCATTCCTTTTACCCAGACCATTTTTCTCTGGCAGTCCGGAGTGATGTTGCTGGCACTGATCGTCATCTCATTGATCATCGCCTACGCCACCGCACCTGGGCCTAACAGCGCCCGGGATGCCGCCGCCTGCGGGATCGACCCCAGTTTCAGCATGCCGGCGCTGCAGCCACGCACCCGTCCCGGGGAATGGCTGGAGCACAGCCCACTGCTGACCATCGCCTTGGTGCTGCTGGCCGCCGGCTGGCTGTTCCACGAGTTCTCGACCAAGCCTGCAATCAGCGCCATCTCCGGGCTCAACACCTACAACTTCCTCTTCCTGATGCTCGGCGCGTTGCTGCACTGGCGGCCGCGCAGTTTTCTGGATGCCGTGGCCCGTGCGGTGCCGACCACCACGGGTGTATTGATCCAGTTCCCGCTGTACGGCTCGATCGCCGCATTGCTGACCACGGTCAAGGGCAGCGACGCCCAGACGCTGGCCCACCACATCTCGACCTTTTTCGTACAGATTGCCTCCCATGACACCTACGCCCTGTTGATGGGCGTCTATTCGGCGGTACTGGGCTTCTTTATCCCCTCTGGCGGGGGCAAGTGGATCATTGAAGCGCCCTACGTCATGCAGGTCGCCAACGACCTTAACTATCACCTGGGCTGGGCGGTACAGATCTACAACGCCGCCGAAGCTCTGCCGAACCTCATCAACCCGTTCTACATGCTGCCGTTGCTCGGCGTCCTGGGGCTGAAGGCCAGGGACCTGATCGGCTTCTCCTTCGTGCAGTTGCTGGTGCATACGCCACTGGTGCTGGTATTGCTATGGGCGCTGGGGAAGACATTGACTTACTTACCGCCAGTGATGCCATAAAGCCATAAAAAAGGGCCGATATTTCCGTCGGCCCACTGTTTCTTCGGCTCGGACTGTTTCAGTATGGCAACACCCTGTTTCGAGGGGCCCACACGCTGAAAAGGATCTGAGCATGTCCAAACTTGCCGTACTTTCTCTAGCCGCCCTGGCCTTCAGTGCCACCGCCCAAGCCGCCGACATCGACGTACAGCTGGGCAACACCGAACGCGTCACCCGTCTCTTCGCCTATCCCAACAACTGCAACGTCATTTGCTTTCGCGACTGGACCCTGGAACAGACCGTCGAACATTACCTGACCCAAAGCGTGCAGCGCGACGGCTACAGCGCGGCCAAGGTCAGCGTCAAAAACGACAACGGGATCGTCTATGCCCACATCAGCGGCGTACCGAAAAGCTATGGCCAACCGCTGACTGCACTGCTCGACGCCGGGGACCTGGCGTACAACGGCGCCAGCAAACTCAACAGCGACAAGAAATGGTCCTACAACTGGTACCTGTTCCTGCCGCTGGGCATGGCCCTGGAAAATCGCAAGAGTGTCGAGTTGCTGCACTTCCCGCCGGATTACTCGCTGACCCAGGCCCAGGATTACCTGGAATCGGCCACCACCGATCGCTGGGCCACGCTGCTGACCGTCAACGGCATTGCCGCTGACCAGACGCCGGCCTACCAGACCATCATCGACATCGCGCCCATCGCCGCGCCCTCCAATGCTGGCCAGACGCTGGAGGGGCTCTACGGCTACTTCAACGATTATCAGACCACCATGGTCAAGCAAGTCAGCCAGACCGCCAGCGGGGCCGCGTTGCCGATGGTGGCCTTCGGCGCTCCCGTGCGGAACTGGATCAAGACCCAGTACGGCCAGACCGTGGGTGTGCTCGGCCTGGCGACCATCACCCCCACAGCGGGAGTCAAGGTGCCGGTCCTGGGTTCCAACCACCCGAGCTATATCTGGTACGCCGCTGACAAGGACAACTACGACGGTGACGAAGCCAAGGCTGACGCCGCCGGCTTGAAAGTCATGGGCCAGGATCTGAGCGCTGCGTGCTGGCAGGCCGGCATGGGCAGCAAGCCGGGCACCGATCCAACCACCCAACTGAACCAATGCACGCAAACCTGGCAGGTCACGCAAAAGGAAAAGACCTGCGAGTTGTTCTATACCTCGGTGCGCGACCTGAAGCAGGATGAAGCGGCGAAAAAATGCGAAACGCCGGCGATCAAGTCGCAACTCCCGCAACTGAAGGTGCCCATGCCGCTGCCTGCCGAGGCGGTATAAACCCTTGAGGCGCCTTCCCGTATAAGCCATGCGGGAAAGCGCCTTCAGACCCTTTCAGAGTCACCCAGAAGATGTCGCCGACTTGGGTGAAGCTATCAAGGCCTATACCGAAACACCCAAGTCAGGGCGCGCTGACCGGACGTAAGCGATACTGCGGCGGCAATTGCTCGAAACCGCTGATGGTGGTGTCCAGGCTTTTCCAGCGACCGTCCTTGATGCCGTAGATGCAGCCATGAACCGACAGTTTCTGCCCGCGGTGCCAGGCGTTCTGCACGATGCTGGTGTGGCCGACGTTGGCCACCTGCTGGATCACGTTGAGTTCGCACAGGCGGTCGACGCGCTCTTCTTCGGTCGGCAGTTGGGCCAACGCCTCACGATGTTCGTAGTACAGGTCGCGTATCGAGCGCAGCCAGCCGTCGATCAGGCCCAGTTGCCGGTCCTGCATCGAGGCACGCACGCCGCCACAGCCGTAATGGCCGGTGACCAGGATGTGCTTGACCTTGAGTACGTCCACCGCGTACTGGATCACCGACAGGCAGTTGAGGTCGGTGTGCAGCACCACGTTGGCCACGTTGCGGTGCACGAACAGATCACCCGGCAGCATGCCGACGATTTCGTTGGCCGGCACTCGTGCATCGGAACAGCCGATCCACAGGTACTCCGGGGTTTGCTGATTAGCCAGCTTGGAGAAGAAGTCAGGATCCTCCTGCTTGATCGCATCGGCCCAGCGCGCGTTGTTATCAATCAGATCTTGTAATTCGTTCATGCTGTCCAGCCCTCGAGAATAGTGCGCAACTTTGACAGTCGACCGCCTGTCGAGGTCACTTCGATGATGCCGTTGGAATTCTCGGCACGACTGCGGGTCCACCCAGTAAGAGCCACAGTATGAGGAATTGCCATGAATGATTCACGACGTCCTTTCGATGCGGTGCAACCGGAACCCATCGACGACAACGAAGACCGCATGGGCTCGATGCATGAGCTGGAATTCGACGAAGACCAGCCCAGCGCGAAAATCGGTGACGAATTGCCGGAAGACGAACGCGAGCACCTGATGCCGCGTGAGCGCGTCCGTGAAGCCGGCCTGACGGGGGCGTCGAAAGACGACCACCAACCGACCGACGACGACATGAGCCCGGAAACACTCATTCGTGAAGACGGCGCCCGCGATGCCCACGAGGCGGGCGAAGATGGTCAGGCCGACTGGGACCTGAGCGTCGTGGATGAAAACGATATTGGCGGAGGCGACGGCCTGGACGAGGCGGAAATGGCGGATATCGATCCGCTGGATGGCAAGCGTTGATCAGAGCAGCTCACATACCGCATATCCCCTGTGGGAGCGAGCTTGCTCGCGAAAGCGTTGGATCAGCTTGCATCGATGTTGGAGGTGCCGCCGCCTTCACGAGCAAACTCGCTCCCACATTGGACCTGCTGTGGATAAAAGTGTGTTGCTGACTCGGCAGCCGTTTCAATCAACGAGGGTGCAGGCCATGACCACCGCGTCTTCACGCCCACCCACCGCCGGGTAGTAATCCCGGCGCCGGCCAATTTCATTGAAACCATAGCGCTCATACAGCCGGAACGCCGTGCGGTTGCTGTCACGCACTTCCAGGAAGCATTCCCGGGCCTGGGCCTTGTAGGCGATGGACATGAGGTGTTCCAGCAGGCGCAAACCCAGGCCACGGCCCTGGTTTTCCGGTTTGACGGTGATGTTGAGCAGGTGCGCCTCATCCAGGATGATCTGCACCACGCCGTGGCCCACCTGTTGCTGGCCTTCGAACATCAGCCAGATCTGATATTTGCCCAGTCCGTCGAGAAAGATTCCTCGGGTCCAGGGATGGCTGTAGGCCGCGTATTCGATTTTCAGCACAGCGTCGAGGTCCGCCTCGGTCATCGGGCGGAACGATACAGCGTCACTCATTCGATTCTTTCCAGCGCGCCATCAGCCGGCGCATGGCTTGCCAGACATCAGCCTTGCGCTGTGGCGTTTCCATTAACAGTTCCAACCCGGGCAATGCCCAGGCCGAGCCCAGGCCTTCGACCTGCAGTTCGCGATTGAACGCTTCGGCGTCCGCCTCGCCGGCAAACCTAACCGCCGGCAGGCCGATCAGCCACAGACACACACAGGGCTCGTCTTCGAGACGTGCCGAAACAAAGCCCTGAACGAAATCCCGTGCCGCTTCCGGCCCCTGGTCCATGGTTCCGCGAGACAACAGCGGCCAGCGCACTGGCTCGCCTATGATTTGCGGACTGTCCGGCAGACCGGCGGCGCGCAGCATGTCCTTGAGCAGCAAGTACGCCGGATCGCGACTCTGGAAGGGTTCGCCCGTGGGCAACTCCACCAGCAGCAGGCAGCGACCCGCCCGCAGCAATTGAAGGGCGAAACGCGGCGGCGCGACGTAAGGTGCCTTGACCGGGGCTGGGGTGTCATCCACCGCCTCAACCGGTTTGGCATTGGTGCGGGTCGAGGCCAGGCTTGGGCGAGGAACCTCGATCTTCGGCCGTTCGACAGCAGGCGCCACCGGCTCGGCGACGGTCTGGGCCACAGGCGCTGTCACCACCGGCATACTTTCTACCGGCTCGGGCGTTTCCAGCAGCTCGGGCCGCGACGGGGCGGCAAACGGCAATTCGGTGCGCGGCAGCCAGCTGACCACCTGCATGGCGGTCAGATAAGCGCGGCGACGGGACTCGATAAGCAAGGGTCGGCCACTTGTGGATAACTGAAAGTGGGAGGGATTCTACCGCCCTTCGACGCGGATCGCTTCCCTGTTAAACCAATAGTTGATCGATACAAAACGACAGTCCGTCTCAGGGGGTGAATCGCAAGCGGCCCGATGCAGTACAATCGCCGCTTTTAATTGCCAACCCGACGGCCATTGCGATGATCGAACCCAAGCGCGTCTTGCGCGCCCTCGCTGAACACTGGGCATTGCTGGAACCTTTGTGCGAGCACTTCGACCAGGGCACCCTGAGCCTCAACGAATTGCGTTCACAGCTGGCCGCCCAACAACTGGACAGCACGCCCCAGGACATCACCAGCCTGCTGGACGTGTGGATCCGCCTGGACATTCTCGTGCCGGTGGCGAAAAGCCCGAACCGCTTCGAGCTCAACGCCCAGATCCATGACTTCCTCGCCTACCTGCGCCGCGAACACCGCCTGGGCCTGTGCCTGGAGATCGAAGCCTACCTGCGCCACCTCGAGCGTCTGGCCGGCTACATCCAGGACGCCTTCGACGTGCGCGACGGCGACGACCTGGCCCGCCAGCTGCGCCTGCTGGACATGCGCGTGCGAGACGTCCTCAAGAAACTCGCCAACGATGAACAGGCCCTGGTGGCCGTGGCCGAACGCGCCAAGACCAGCGACCGGCAGATCCCGCTGCGTCAGCGCTATGCCGAAGTATTGGCGACCTGGGATGAATACGTTGAGCCGATGATCCAGTTGGTGAACGCCGACGGTGCATTCGAGCAAGGCGTGCGCAAGGTCGAGAACGTGCTGTTGCGCATGCTCACCGAACAGCAGCGCCTCGGCCACCTGGTGGACGACGACATGCTGCTGCGCACCCACGCGCGCATCCTTGAAATGCAGACCAGTGCCCAGCTGACTCTGCGCCATGCCCGTGAACTGCTCCTGCCGTTACGCGAAGAGGCTCGCCGCCACAACGCCGTGACCCGTGGCGCCGCCCTGGCCCTGGCCGCCATTCGCCGCAAAGGCATCGATGCCGTGCCACAGGCCGCCATGCCGCTGTTCACCCGGCCGCAAAGCACCTTCCTGGGCAGCGCCAGCCAGGTCGAAGCCTATGTCTACGCCCTGGCCCGTTTCGAACCGAAACCCGCGCGTTTCCCCAAGTCCCACAAGACCCACAAGGGCGGCGAGGCGCCGCGCGCACCGCGTACCGTGCGCGAGATGGTCGAGCGGTGCGAAGACGCGCTGCCGATGCCGGACCTGATGACCTGGCTGCTGGAGCAGGAGCCGGACGGCGCCACCGACGAATTGCTGTACTGGTTCTCGCGCCTGTCGCGCGAAAAACGCTTCAAGCGCGAGCGTCTGGAACGCCGCGACTATCACACTCACGAGCATCAGGTCAGCCTGCGCTCCTTCGCCCTGCTCTCGGCCCGCGACACCGCCGCCGAGGATTCTGCGAGCATCCCCCATGCATCTTGATCTATCCGAACTGTCCCATCTGGCGCCGATCTTTCGCGAGCTGTTCAAGGGCTACCACGTCAGCCGCCGCGACCCGGAGCTGTACGCGCAACTGTCCAACTTCCAGGACCAGTACCGCACGCTGTTCAAGGCCTTGGGCTTCGAACTGGTGTGCGATACCCGTGGCTTCTACTACTTCGTGCCGGACCTGGCCGCCGCGGCGGTAAACAAGACCGCCCAGCGCCTGGCGCTGTTCACCTTCATCCTGGTCGAGCATCTGGCCGACCAGGGCCGCGACCCGGTCGCCGTGCTCGACGGTGGCAGCCTGGGCCGCGACGAGTTGCCTTCACTGCTGGAAAAATACCGTGACCTGTTCATCCAGGCCGAAGTGCAGACCCAGGAAGAGCTGGAAGAAAAAATCATGCGCCGCATGACCCAACTGGGCTTTGCCAGCGAGGAAAACGGCGTGTACCGCTTCCTGCCGCCGATGCACCGCTTCCTCGACGTCTGCCTGTCGGTCCAGCAGGATCGCGACCTGGCCGCCAGCCTGCACAGCGTGCTGCCGTTGCCTGTGCCGGTACTGATCGACGAAGACAGCGACGAGAAACTGCTGCAAACCGATGATCCGCTGGACCTCAGCGAATTCGAAGGTGAAAGCGAAGAAGACGCCCTGGCCCGCGCCATTGCCGAAGAACAGGAGACCGACGCATGAGCAAGGAACGCTACGGCATCCGCCGCTTTGCCCTTTTGAACACCGCCGGCTACAGCCTCGGCCTGTTCCCGCTGGAAGAACCGCTGTCGGTGTACGGCGCGAACAACCTCGGTAAATCCGCCTCGATCAACGCCTTGCAGTTCCCGATCCTGGCGCGCATGTCGGACATGAGCTTCGGCAAGTACAGCCTGGAGCAATCCCGGCGGTTCTACTTTGCCTCGGACACCAGCTACATCCTGGTGGAAGTCGCCCTGCCCCATGGCCCACACGTCATCGGCGTGGTCGGTCGCGGCCCCGGCGGCGGTTTCGGTCACCAGTTCTTTGCCTACGCCGGCAAACTGGACCTGGCCCACTATCAGAAAGACGACACCTGCCTGCGTCAGAAAGAGCTGTTCACCAACCTGGAACGCGAAGGCCTCAAAGCCTACGAGCTCAAGCCCGATGAACTGCGGCGCCTGCTGGTAGGCGGTCATACGTCCATTCCGCTGGACCTGACGCTGATCCCGCTGCGCTCAACCAGCGAGCAAAGCCTCAAGACCTTCCGCGCACTGTTCATCAACTTGCTGCACATGCGCGAAATCACCGCAGCCAAGCTCAAGCAACTGTTCCTCGACGCGTTCGAACACAGCCTGCGCTCCGGTAGCGTGGACTACATTGCCGCGTGCGAAGAAGCCTTCCGCGACGTACGACGCATGGAGCAGGACTACAACTCCCTGGTGGCGGCCGGCCCGCTGGTGGAAGCCTTGGCCAATGGCGTGAAGCAACGCGACATCCTGCGCGGCAAACTGCATCGCCTCTCGCCGTTGCTCGACTCGTTGCTGGGCACTTGGTCGGACTACGCCAGTGCGCGCAAGGAAGAGCTGACCATCCAGGCCGAACACTACCGCAACGAACAGGATTCGCTGCAGAACGACCAGCGCGGCGGCACTCAGGAGCTGATGCGCCTGGAGCGGGAAATCAGCGGCATCCAGCGCTGGATCGGCGAACTGTCAGTGCTCAAGAACCGCTTCGCCCTGGTGGATGACGTCAAGGTCCTGGAGCAACAACTGCTTGCCGCCAAGGACGCCCACGACGAACTGGCCGGCGCCCTGGCCCAGTCCCGGCAGTTCAGCGCCGAAGACCTGGAAGAGCGTCTGCGGGATCTGGAAAAACGTCTGAAGTCGGTCAAGCAGCAACTTGATCACGCCGACAACAACAGCTACGCCCGCCTGCGGGAAGAATTCTCGCAGCAAGACGTCGAGCGACTGATGCGCCTGTTCAACAGCGCCTTGTTCAGCCTGCCGCTGGGCGAGCACGGCATCGCGCTGGACGAGAACGGCGAGTGGGTCAAATCCATGGAGTTGATCCTCGACGGCTTCAAGGGTGAGCGTTTCGAAGTGCCAGGCCTGTCCATCGACCTGTCCCACATCGAGCCGCCAGCCCTGCAAGCCCTGGCCGACCGCGCCGCGCTGCGGGACCAGAAAGAGCGCCTGGAAAAAGAACTCAAGCAGCTCAAGACCCAGCAAGCCGTGGCGGCCGACCGTGCGGCGAGCAAGACCCAGACCGAGGCGCTGTACCAGCAGGTCCTGGATGCGCAAAAAGCCTTGGAAGACTTCCGTCGTACCCAGACGTTGAGTGCCGAAGAAGGCGAGAAGCTCGAACAGCTGGCGCAGATGGAAGCGGCCCAGGACGAACTCAAACGCTCCAGCGACGCCTTCACCGAGCGCGTCCAGCAGTTGTCCGCCAAGTTGCAACTGGTGGGCCGGCAGATCGCCGACATGGAAGCCAAGCAACGCACCCTCGACGACGCCCTGCGCCGTCGCCAATTGCTGCCGGCGGACCTGCCGTTCGGCACGCCGTTCATGGATCCGGTCGACGATTCCATGGACAACCTCCTGCCGCTGCTCAACGACTATCAGGACAGCTGGCAAGGCCTGTTGCGGGTCGACGGCCAGATCGAAGCGCTATATGCCCAGGTGCGCCTCAAGGGCGTGGCCAAGTTCGACAGCGAAGACGACATGGAGCGGCGCCTGCAGTTGCTGATCAACGCCTATGCCCACCGCACCGACGAAGCGCTGACCCTGGGCAAGGCACGCCGTGCAGCGGTGACCGACATCGCCAGGACCCTGCGCAACATCCGCAGCGACTACGACAGTCTCGAACACCAACTGGCGCTGTTCAACCGCGAGATCAACAAGCGCCAGGTGTCCAACCTGCAGAGCTTCCGCATCGTCCTGGCGCCGAACAAGGAAGCACTCAAGCACATCGACCAGATCATCCACAGCGCCGGACAGTACGAAGAAGGCGAGACGCTGTCGGTGTTCGATCTCAGCCAGAGCGCCGAGCAGGACAACAAGAACGAAGAAGCCAAGGAATACCTGGCGCGGTTGGTGGCGGCGAACCACAACCAGCTCGGCCTCAAGGACCTGTTCGAACTCGCGTTCGAGATCACCAAGGTCAACGGCCAGCCCGTGATCCACACCGACATCGACGGTGCGGCGTCCAACGGCACCACGATGACCATCAAGGCGCTGACCAACATGTACTTGTTGCTGCACCTGATGGACCGCGAACAGGCCGGTCGCGTGCGTCTGCCGTACTACCTCGACGAAGCAGCGGACATCGACGAGAAAAACCAGGCCGCACTGCTGGAGACCAGTCTGCAATTGGGCTTCGTGCCGATCCTGGCCAGTGTGAAACCGCAAGTCTGCGCCAGTGTCGCCATCGACCTGGAAGGTGGCAGCGGGCCGAACGGCATCTACATCGACGAAGCGGACTGGAAATACATCCGTCGTCACGATGCGGTGAAAGCCACGGTGAATGTACAAGCCGATGAGCCGGAGCTGGATCCGGTGTGATATGAAAAGCCGGAAATGAAAAGGCCGCGATCCAAATGGATCGCGGCCTTTTTTATTGCAGAGTGCTTTTAGGATTTCAGTGCAACTGATGGCCTCATCGCGAGCAAGCTCGCTCCCACAGGGTTAGTGTCGCTCATGGCAGTCAAGTACGACATCCATCGAATGTGGGAGCGAGCTTGCTCGCGATGGCGTTAATCCAGACAACGCCGAACTTGTTACTTGCCGAGACTGATCTTCGGCGCCCAGGTCAGCCACTCATCTTCAAACTTATCGAACAGCGGGAAGGTCTGCTGCGGCCGCGCCGGGCTGCCCATTCTCTCGCCATCCGGCGTTGCGAAGGCAATGCCACCCTGGATCAGCGTTTCCAAAGATTCAGTTCGTACCGTCGCCCCCTTGAACAAACCGAAGTCCAAACCAAAACCGCTGGTATTCCAGAATCGCGTGCCGCTGCGCACCAGTGGCGCATATTTGGGTTCGATCAGAATATGGATCAGCACCCGGTCCGCCGTCTGGCCCAGTTCATAACCGGTAACCTTGCCCACGGTAATCTCGCGGTAGGTCACCGGCACGCCGGTCTTCAACGATCCACGGCGGGCCGCGCTCAACACCAGGCTCAAACCTGCTTCGGGCACAGCGGATTCCGGCGGATTGGCCAGAGCGACGAAACTCTTCTGCGGCCCGAGGTTTTTCGCCGAGGGTTGCACTTCGATGTACTGGCCGGTCACCAGCGTCTCCAGGTTGGATGTCTTGATCAACCCGAGTTCGGGTTTGACCACCCAAAACTGCGAACCGACCCGGGCAATGCGCTCCGGCACTTCGGTGATCCGCGCCGTGAGCAGCACCGATTGCAGATCACCGCTGAGATCCACATCCTCGATCTTGCCCACATCCAGCCCTTTGAAGCGGATCGGCGTACCGCTGCGCAAACCGTCGGCGCGATCGACTTTGATCGTCACGACGGCGCCCTTCTGTTGTGCGGCTTCACGGTCTTCGAACAAACGGAACCGTGGGACGCGCCGTTTCAACGGCACATTGGGTTCCGGTGTCTCGAAGGAAATGCCGCCGGCCATCAGACTTTGCAAGGATTCACTCTTGACCTGGATCCCGCCGGTCAAACCGCCGGTGAGGGTAATGCCACTGGCGTTCCAGAACCGTGTCGAGCCGTTGACCAGCCCTTCGTATTCTTTCTCGATGTGCACACCGATGATCAGCTGCTTTTTCTTGCGGGAGAACTGATAGCTCTGCACCGACCCGACCTTGACCTGCTTGTAGAGAATCGGGCTGCCGACCTCCAGCGATCCGAGGTTTTCGGTCAGCAAGACCAAGTGCAGCCCCGGCGAACGCAAGTCCAACGGTGGCGCCTTCGCCCTGGCTTCGAATTCCCGCTGCGGCGCACCACCCTTATCGCCTGGGCGTATGGCAATGTAATTACCCTTGACCAAGGCTTCCAGGCCCGTGATACCCGCCAGGGAGATCGAGGGCTTGACGACCCAGAACTGCGTGCCGGTTACCAGGTAATCTTCAGCCAGTGGGTCCAAGGTCAGTTCAGCCGTAGCGCTGGACAGGTCCGGGTCGACCTTGAGGTTCTTCAGACTGCCGACCTGGATGCCTTTGTACATCACCGGCGTACGACCAGCCTGCAACCCTTCGAAGTCGCTGAGTTTGACTTTCACCCGGATCCCCGCAGCGGCCGCGTCAAAGTCTTCGTAGAGACGAAACGGCAGGCTTGGATCCGTTGGAGGACTGTCTTTGCGGCTTTCCGGCGTGGCAAACGCAATGCCACCGGCCACGATGCTGGACAAGGACTCGCTACGCACTTTGACGCCCGACAGGTTGGCATCGATGCTGATGCCGCTGGCGTTCCAGAAACGCGTGTGCTTGCGTACCAGGCTGGCATAGGTCGGCTCGATGAAGACTTTGACCTCAACCTTGCTCTGGTCCTCGGACAGCAAGTAACTTTTCACTTGGCCGACCTGAATCTGTTTATAGAACACCGGACTGCCGCGGTTGAGCGAACCCAGTCGGTCTGCCTTGAGGGTCAGGTGCAAACCCGGCTTGGCGTCCGACAGCGGCGGCTCTTCGGCCAGGGCCTTGAATTTACGGGTCGGCTCCCCTTCACCCGGGTTGATCGCCACGTAGTTACCCGATACCAGGGTTTCCAGGCCGGTGATCCCGGCCAGGCTCACGCTCGGCTTGACCAGCCAGAAACGTGTTCCGGTCTTGAGGTATTGCTCGACCTCCTTGTTCATCTCGATGGTGACGAGCACGCCTTTTGAGCTGCCTTCGTCATCAAGCGTGAGGGCCTTCACTTTGCCGACCGGCATGCCTTTGTAGACGACTTCGGTCTTGTTGACCTGAATACCTTCACCGCTCTCAAAACGCACAGTGATCTCGATTCCGGTTGCGGTATAAGCCCGCCAGCCAAGCCAACCACCGATAATCAAGGCAATGAGCGGCAGGACCCAGATGGCTGACCAGTTCGAAGCCGGTCGGGTTTTAGCGGTAGGCAAATCAGTCATGGTCGTCATCCGACTCCGTGTTATCCCAAATCAGTCGGGGATCGAAGGTTACTGCGGCAATCATTGTCAAAATCACTACGCTGGCAAATGCAATCGCGCCGAGACCGGCTTCGACACTGGCAAGCCGTCCGAAATTCACCACGGCCACCAAAATGGCGATCACGAAAATATCCAGCATCGACCAGCGGCCGATGAACTCAATGAAGCGGTACATGAGGATGCGTTGTCGGGCAGACAGGGGCTGATGTCGCTGCACCGAAAACAGCAACAGGGCGATGCCCACCAGCTTGAACGTGGGCACCATAATACTGGCGATGAACACCACGGCGGCAATAGGGATCATGCCGTGTTGTACCAACTCGATAACGCCGGACATGATGGTACTCGGAGCGCCCTGGCCCAGCGAGCTAACGGTCATGATCGGCAGCATGTTGGCCGGAATGTAGAGAATCGCCGCCGTGATCAACAACGCCCAGGTCCGCATCAAGCTGTTCGGACGACGGGGATGGATCAGCGCACCGCAACGGGTACAAGTTTGTTTATCGGCGTCAGCATCCTGCCGGTTCAACTCATGGCATTCGGTACAGATCAGAATGCCAGCATCAATCGCCCGCATGGGCATCCTCTCCTGATAACGCTTGCCAGATCTGGTGCGGCGACATGACCACCTCCAGCCAGACCTGAACCAGCAACAAACTGATGAAGCACGCCAGGCCAAGGCCTACGGTGATGGCCGCCATGTCTGCCAACTTGACGATGGCCACCAGGACGCCCATGAGGTAGACCTCGAGCATCCCCCAGTCTCGTAGATGGTGATAAATGCGATACAGCAATAACCCGTAACTACGGCCGATGTTCCAGTGAATGGTCAGCAACACCGCCAGCTGACAAAGCAACTTGAGCAGTGGAATGCCCATGCTGCACAGGAACACCACTGCCGATACGCCTTGCATACCAGTATCGAACAGCCCGACCACGCCACTCCAGACGGTGTCCTGGGAGGACTGCCCGAGCAAATTGAGTTGCATGATGGGTAAAAAGTTTGCCGGCACATATAACAACAGGGCGGCGATGACCAAGGCCAGGCTGCGCTCGACCACATTGTGTCGATGGGCGTAAAGCTCATAGCCGCAACGGGGGCATTCGGCTTTTTCGCCATGGGCCAGTTGGGGCTTGCGCATCAACAGGTCGCATTCATGGCACGCCACCAGATCGTTCAGGGGTAGATCTGACAACCGATGAGCGTCTGACGGTTCGGGCATAAAGAGCTCTGGCTCAGCTAAGTTGGGGCTATTCTAGTGCTCCGGCTCAAAAATAACTGTGCAAATTTATCACGAGCGTTCGACACACTTTTATTGCGGGCAAAAAAAAACCCCTACCTGCATCAGCAGATAGGGGTTTCGGAATTTAATCTTGACGATGACCTACTCTCACATGGGGAAACCCCACACTACCATCGGCGATGCATCGTTTCACTGCTGAGTTCGGGATGGGATCAGGTTGTTCCAATGCTCTATGGTCGTCAAGAAATTCGGTAGCCGGCGCGTGCCTTGCGGTCACGTTCCAGCAAATGGGTATGCGATAGTTTGTGTGTTGCTTTGTGAGCAGCTTCGAACTTTCGGTTCGTGTCGTCTTCACACACCGCAATCTGGCCTCTTTCGAGTTCACAAATTGCTTGGGTGTTATATGGTCAAGCCTCACGGGCAATTAGTACAGGTTAGCTCAACGCCTCACAGCGCTTACACACCCTGCCTATCAACGTCGTAGTCTTCGACGGCCCTTCAGGGGACTCAAGGTCCCAGTGAGATCTCATCTTGAGGCAAGTTTCCCGCTTAGATGCTTTCAGCGGTTATCTTTCCCGAACATAGCTACCCGGCAATGCCACTGGCGTGACAACCGGAACACCAGAGGTTCGTCCACTCCGGTCCTCTCGTACTAGGAGCAGCCCCTCTCAAATCTCAAACGTCCACGGCAGATAGGGACCGAACTGTCTCACGACGTTCTAAACCCAGCTCGCGTACCACTTTAAATGGCGAACAGCCATACCCTTGGGACCGGCTTCAGCCCCAGGATGTGATGAGCCGACATCGAGGTGCCAAACACCGCCGTCGATATGAACTCTTGGGCGGTATCAGCCTGTTATCCCCGGAGTACCTTTTATCCGTTGAGCGATGGCCCTTCCATACAGAACCACCGGATCACTAAGACCTACTTTCGTACCTGCTCGACGTGTCTGTCTCGCAGTCAAGCGCGCTTTTGCCTTTATACTCTACGACCGATTTCCGACCGGTCTGAGCGCACCTTCGTACTCCTCCGTTACTCTTTAGGAGGAGACCGCCCCAGTCAAACTACCCACCATACACTGTCCTCGATCCGGATAACGGACCTGAGTTAGAACCTCAAAGTTGCCAGGGTGGTATTTCAAGGTTGGCTCCACGCGAACTGGCGTCCACGCTTCAAAGCCTCCCACCTATCCTACACAAGCAAATTCAAAGTCCAGTGCAAAGCTATAGTAAAGGTTCACGGGGTCTTTCCGTCTAGCCGCGGATACACTGCATCTTCACAGCGATTTCAATTTCACTGAGTCTCGGGTGGAGACAGCGCCGCCATCGTTACGCCATTCGTGCAGGTCGGAACTTACCCGACAAGGAATTTCGCTACCTTAGGACCGTTATAGTTACGGCCGCCGTTTACCGGGGCTTCGATCAAGAGCTTCGCGTTAGCTAACCCCATCAATTAACCTTCCGGCACCGGGCAGGCGTCACACCCTATACGTCCACTTTCGTGTTTGCAGAGTGCTGTGTTTTTAATAAACAGTCGCAGCGGCCTGGTATCTTCGACCGGCATGAGCTTACGGAGCAAGTCCTTCACCCTCACCGGCGCACCTTCTCCCGAAGTTACGGTGCCATTTTGCCTAGTTCCTTCACCCGAGTTCTCTCAAGCGCCTTGGTATTCTCTACCCAACCACCTGTGTCGGTTTGGGGTACGGTTCCTGGTTACCTGAAGCTTAGAAGCTTTTCTTGGAAGCATGGCATCAACCACTTCGTCACCCAAAGGGTAACTCGTCATCAGCTCTCGGCCTTGAAACCCCGGATTTACCTAAGATTTCAGCCTACCACCTTAAACTTGGACAACCAACGCCAAGCTGGCCTAGCCTTCTCCGTCCCTCCATCGCAATAACCAGAAGTACAGGAATATTAACCTGTTTTCCATCGACTACGCTTTTCAGCCTCGCCTTAGGGACCGACTAACCCTGCGTCGATTAACGTTGCGCAGGAAACCTTGGTCTTTCGGCGTGGGTGTTTTTCACACCCATTGTCGTTACTCATGTCAGCATTCGCACTTCTGATACCTCCAGCAAGCTTCTCAACTCACCTTCACAGGCTTACAGAACGCTCCTCTACCGCATCACCTAAGTGATACCCGTAGCTTCGGTGTATGGTTTGAGCCCCGTTACATCTTCCGCGCAGGCCGACTCGACTAGTGAGCTATTACGCTTTCTTTAAAGGGTGGCTGCTTCTAAGCCAACCTCCTAGCTGTCTAAGCCTTCCCACATCGTTTCCCACTTAACCATAACTTTGGGACCTTAGCTGACGGTCTGGGTTGTTTCCCTTTTCACGACGGACGTTAGCACCCGCCGTGTGTCTCCCATGCTCGGCACTTGTAGGTATTCGGAGTTTGCATCGGTTTGGTAAGTCGGGATGACCCCCTAGCCGAAACAGTGCTCTACCCCCTACAGTGATACATGAGGCGCTACCTAAATAGCTTTCGAGGAGAACCAGCTATCTCCGAGCTTGATTAGCCTTTCACTCCGATCCACAGGTCATCCGCTAACTTTTCAACGGTAGTCGGTTCGGTCCTCCAGTTAGTGTTACCCAACCTTCAACCTGCCCATGGATAGATCGCCCGGTTTCGGGTCTATTCCCAGCGACTAGACGCCCTATTAAGACTCGCTTTCGCTACGCCTCCCCTATTCGGTTAAGCTCGCCACTGAAAATAAGTCGCTGACCCATTATACAAAAGGTACGCAGTCACCCAACAAAGTGGGCTCCCACTGCTTGTACGCATACGGTTTCAGGATCTATTTCACTCCCCTCTCCGGGGTTCTTTTCGCCTTTCCCTCACGGTACTAGTTCACTATCGGTCAGTCAGTAGTATTTAGCCTTGGAGGATGGTCCCCCCATATTCAGACAAAGTTTCTCGTGCTCCGTCCTACTCGATTTCACTTCTAAGATCCTTTCGCGTACAGGGCTATCACCCACTATGGCCGCACTTTCCAGAGCGTTCCGCTAAAATCAAAGAAGCTTAAGGGCTAGTCCCCGTTCGCTCGCCACTACTAAGGGAATCTCGGTTGATTTCTTTTCCTCAGGGTACTTAGATGTTTCAGTTCCCCTGGTTCGCCTCTTGCACCTATGTATTCAGTACAAGATAACCATCTTATGATGGCTGGGTTCCCCCATTCAGACATCTCCGGATCAAAGTCTGTTTGCCGACTCCCCGAAGCTTTTCGCAGGCTACCACGTCTTTCATCGCCTCTGACTGCCAAGGCATCCACCGTATGCGCTTCTTCACTTGACCATATAACCCCAAGCAATCTGGTTATACTGTGAAGACGACATTCGCCGAAAATTCGTACGCTTGCTCACTTAAGAGCAACTCACAAATTTTACCTTAGCCTGAGCCGTTACCAGTGAAAGTAACGTCCAGTCTATCTTTCTATCACATACCCAAATTTTTAAAGAACGATCTAATCAAAAGACTAGAAATCAACATTCAGGCACCGTCTTGGTGGAATGCTCATTTCTAAGCTTTCAGAAGCAGTTTATGGTGGAGCCAAGCGGGATCGAACCGCTGACCTCCTGCGTGCAAGGCAGGCGCTCTCCCAGCTGAGCTATGGCCCCATAACAAAATTGGTGGGTCTGGGCAGATTCGAACTGCCGACCTCACCCTTATCAGGGGTGCGCTCTAACCAACTGAGCTACAGACCCAATTTCGAGCTTGTAACTGTTAGCTATGAGCTATCAGCTTGGAGCTTAAAGCTGCTTCTATCGTCTTCTTCAATGAATCAAGCAATTCGTGTGGGAGCTCATGAAGCAGCTGCGGTCGTCGATTAAGGAGGTGATCCAGCCGCAGGTTCCCCTACGGCTACCTTGTTACGACTTCACCCCAGTCATGAATCACACCGTGGTAACCGTCCTCCCGAAGGTTAGACTAGCTACTTCTGGTGCAACCCACTCCCATGGTGTGACGGGCGGTGTGTACAAGGCCCGGGAACGTATTCACCGCGACATTCTGATTCGCGATTACTAGCGATTCCGACTTCACGCAGTCGAGTTGCAGACTGCGATCCGGACTACGATCGGTTTTGTGGGATTAGCTCCACCTCGCGGCTTGGCAACCCTCTGTACCGACCATTGTAGCACGTGTGTAGCCCAGGCCGTAAGGGCCATGATGACTTGACGTCATCCCCACCTTCCTCCGGTTTGTCACCGGCAGTCTCCTTAGAGTGCCCACCATAACGTGCTGGTAACTAAGGACAAGGGTTGCGCTCGTTACGGGACTTAACCCAACATCTCACGACACGAGCTGACGACAGCCATGCAGCACCTGTCTCAATGTTCCCGAAGGCACCAATCCATCTCTGGAAAGTTCATTGGATGTCAAGGCCTGGTAAGGTTCTTCGCGTTGCTTCGAATTAAACCACATGCTCCACCGCTTGTGCGGGCCCCCGTCAATTCATTTGAGTTTTAACCTTGCGGCCGTACTCCCCAGGCGGTCAACTTAATGCGTTAGCTGCGCCACTAAGAGCTCAAGGCTCCCAACGGCTAGTTGACATCGTTTACGGCGTGGACTACCAGGGTATCTAATCCTGTTTGCTCCCCACGCTTTCGCACCTCAGTGTCAGTATCAGTCCAGGTGGTCGCCTTCGCCACTGGTGTTCCTTCCTATATCTACGCATTTCACCGCTACACAGGAAATTCCACCACCCTCTACCATACTCTAGCTTGTCAGTTTTGAATGCAGTTCCCAGGTTGAGCCCGGGGATTTCACATCCAACTTAACAAACCACCTACGCGCGCTTTACGCCCAGTAATTCCGATTAACGCTTGCACCCTCTGTATTACCGCGGCTGCTGGCACAGAGTTAGCCGGTGCTTATTCTGTCGGTAACGTCAAGACAATCACGTATTAAGTAACTGCCCTTCCTCCCAACTTAAAGTGCTTTACAATCCGAAGACCTTCTTCACACACGCGGCATGGCTGGATCAGGCTTTCGCCCATTGTCCAATATTCCCCACTGCTGCCTCCCGTAGGAGTCTGGACCGTGTCTCAGTTCCAGTGTGACTGATCATCCTCTCAGACCAGTTACGGATCGTCGCCTTGGTGAGCCATTACCCCACCAACTAGCTAATCCGACCTAGGCTCATCTGATAGCGCAAGGCCCGAAGGTCCCCTGCTTTCTCCCGTAGGACGTATGCGGTATTAGCGTCCGTTTCCGAGCGTTATCCCCCACTACCAGGCAGATTCCTAGGCATTACTCACCCGTCCGCCGCTCTCAAGAGAAGCAAGCTTCTCTCTACCGCTCGACTTGCATGTGTTAGGCCTGCCGCCAGCGTTCAATCTGAGCCATGATCAAACTCTTCAGTTCAAACATCTTTGGGTTTTGAGAAAACCCTAAACTTGGCTCAGCAATCGTTGGTTACATCTTTGATTTCTCGCGGAGTAACTTGTGATGCTGATAATCTGTTGACTAGCAGTCTGACTCCACAAGCACCCACACGAATTGCTTGATTCAGTTGTTAAAGAGCGGTGGGTTGAGCCTTTCGTCTCAACCGAGGCGCGCATTCTACAGCGCCTTGTGTATCTGTCAAGCGGTTATTTTCAACAACTTCAACCACTTGCGCTTCCGATCTCTCGTTAGCGGGAGGCGAATTCTACAGCGTTACTCGCTGCTGTCAACACCTCTTTTTCTCCGCTTTCGACCGAGAAGATCGAATCGTCAATAAGGCCAAACAAACCACCTTATCAACTACTTCCCAGGCTTCGATAAACTGAAGCCCGGCACTTTCAAAACAAGGATAACTCATTGAAACTCAAGGAGTTTTCCGTTTCGACTGCGCCGGAAGTGGGGCGAATTATAGACGTCCAGAATCTGCCGTCAACCCTTAATTTACGCTTTTGTTGCAGAAGGGACTTTCCTGCCCATCAAGCGCGGAGTCCGACGCGCAATCGCAGGAATTCTGAGCACCAACAGTACCGCACCTATAAAGGCGTAAATCGACCATTCTTTCAGGTCCGCCCGCACGATCCACAGCATGTGCAACAACCCAAGCCCCAAAATCAGATAAACCAGGCGATGCAGCTTCTTCCAACGCGGGCCAAGTCGCCGCTGGCTGTAGCGATTGGACGTAACCGCCAGCGCCAGCAAACCGAGAAACCCAAGCCCACCAACAATGATATAAGGCCGCTTGCTCAACTCAACGCCCAGCTGTGACCAATCAAACCCCAGTATGAACGCCGCATACCCACTCAGATGCAGCACTGCATAAGCAAAGCACCACAACCCCAACTGACGCCTGACCGCGACCCACCCCGCCCACCCCGTCAGCTTCTGCAGCGGCGTCATGCTCAAGGTGATCAGCAGCAAGATCAGCGCCCCCAACCCGAGCCGATCCACCAGCACCTTGCCCGGGTCAGGACCCAGTGAATTCATCAAGGCCTCGTACAGCCAGAACAACGGCCAGATCGCTGCGGCGACGAAAACGCCGATTCGCCATATCGGGAAACGCATCAGTAGTCCTTCCTCAAGTCCATCCCTGCATAGAGAGAAGCGACTTCATCCTGATAGCCGTTGAACATCAACGTATCGCGAACATTGGGACTGAACAGCCCACTCGGCAAACGACGCTCGTGGGCCTGGGTCCAGCGCGGGTGATCGACCGTCGGATTAACGTTGGCATAAAAGCCGTACTCATCAGATGCGATGCTTTGCCAGGTCGTCTTCGGCTGCTCGCTCACCAGACTGATGCGCACAATGGACTTCACGCTTTTGAAACCGTACTTCCACGGCACCACCAGCCGCAACGGTGCACCGTTCTGATTTGGCAGCTCTCGTCCGTACATCCCCACCGCCAGGATTGCCAGCGGGTTCATCGCCTCATCCAATCGCAAGCCTTCCACATAAGGCCAGTCGATCAAGGCGAAACCTGAGCGCTGTCCCGGCATGACCTTGGGATCCTGCAAGGTTTCGAAGCGAATGTACTTGGCCTTGGAGGTCGGCTCGACCTGCTTGAGCAGCGCCGAAATGGGAAAGCCGATCCACGGAATGACCATCGACCAGGCTTCGACACAGCGCAAGCGATAGATTCGCTCTTCCAATTGATAAGGCTTCATGAAGTCTTCCAACCCATAGCGCCCCGGTTTGCCTACCTCGCCGTCCACCACCACACTCCAGGGTTCGGTTTTCAAGGATCCGGCATTCGCCGCCGGATCGCCCTTGTCGGTCCCGAACTCATAGAAATTGTTGTAATGGGTGGCGTCCTTGAACGGCGTGATTGACTCATCCTTGACCGTGACCGCCCCCCATTGGGTGGATGGCAGCTTTTTGGCCAACCCGGACGGGGCCTTGCCGGGCTCGACATCGGCATAACGCGCAGCATCGGCAGCACCCGCCCAACGCGGCAGGCTGCTCACGGCGAGACCCGCCATGGTTGCGCCCAGCATTTGACGACGGGAAAGATAAAGGGATTCAGGCGTGACATCCGATTCACGGCAGTCGGACGTCTTGGGGATCTTGATCAGCATGACAACTCCGCAGTATTTGGAGGCAGATGCACCATAGACTGCGGAGTATGGGGGAAATTACATTAAGGCAACGTTTAGCGTCGGCGAAGACGCAGTAAGTATTGCACCGGTCCGGAAGCGGCATAGGCGAGAAAAACCAGCAGCAGAATACGCGGCGGATCACTGAAGACCACCGCGAACACCAATACCACCGCCAGGATCGCAACGAACGGCACGCGGCCCTTCAAGTCCAGCTCCTTGAAGCTGTTGTACTTGATGTTGCTGACCATCAACATCCCGGCCGCCGCGACCAGCAACGCCACCAGGAACGACATTTTCGAACCCTGGATGCCGTAGTCGCTGAATGCCCAGACGACACCCGCCACCACACCGGCCGCAGCCGGGCTGGCCAGGCCGATGAAGTAGCGTTTGTCAGCCTTGCCGACTTGCGTGTTGAAGCGCGCCAGGCGCAACGCTGCGCCCGCCACATAGATGAAGGCGACCATCCAGCCGACCTTGCCCATATCCCCCAGCGCCCAGCCGAACGCCAACAAGGCAGGAGCCACGCCGAAGGCGACCATGTCGGACAGCGAATCATATTCGGCGCCAAACGCGCTCTGGGTATTGGTCATGCGGGCCACACGTCCGTCCAGGCCGTCGAGCACCATGGCAACAAAGATCGCAATGGCCGCAAAGGCGAAGTAACGACTCGCCCCTGCACTATCGCCGGCGCTCAATGCGGCCTGGGCGCTCATGGAGCTGATGATGGAATAGAAACCGGCGAACAGGTTCGCGGTGGTGAACAGGTTCGGCAGCAGATAGATGCCACGATGCCGGACCTTACGGCCTTCAGCGTCATGCCCTTCTTCGATGTGCTCATCGATGGGGAGCAGGCTTTCAGCGTCAGGAGCCTGGTTTGGCTCGTCGGGACGTTCACTCATGGACAGTACCTTGCAACGGTGTGAAAAAATTCGACAGGTGTCTGGGACGACGGTTCGGCCACAAACGATGCTGCTTTATACCAGAAGCTACCGCCCAAACGAAAAAACGCGGCCAGGGCCGCGTTTTTTGATCAAGCTCGCGACTTAGTTCTTGGCTTTGTCGACGATCTTGTTGGCACCGATCCACGGCATCATCGAGCGCAGTTGCTCACCGATGATTTCGATACCGTGTGCGGCGTTGTTACGACGCTTGGCGGTCATCGAAGGATAGCCGGTGGCGCCCTCGCTGATGAACATCTTGGCGTATTCGCCGTCCTGAATACGTTTCAGGGCGTTGCGCATGGCCTGACGGGACTCGGCGTTGATGACTTCCGGGCCGGTCACGTACTCGCCGTATTCGGCGTTGTTGGAGATCGAGTAGTTCATGTTGGCGATACCGCCTTCGTACATGAGGTCAACGATCAACTTCAGTTCGTGCAGGCATTCGAAGTAGGCCATTTCTGGCGCGTAGCCCGCTTCAACCAGGGTTTCGAAACCGGCTTTCACCAGCTCGACGGTGCCGCCGCACAGAACGGCTTGCTCGCCGAACAGGTCGGTTTCAGTCTCGTCCTTGAAGGTGGTTTCGATGATGCCGGTACGACCGCCACCAACGCCAGCGGCGTAGGACAGTGCAACGTTCTTGGCGTTGCCGGAAGCATCCTGATAGATCGCGATCAGGTCAGGGATACCGCCGCCTTTGACGAACTCGGAACGCACGGTGTGGCCCGGAGCCTTCGGCGCGATCATGATCACGTCGAGGTCGGCGCGCGGCACAACCTGGTTGTAGTGGATCGCGAAACCGTGGGAGAAGGCCAGGGTGGCGCCTTTCTTGATGTTCGGCTCGATTTCGTTCTTGTACAGGGCAGACTGGAACTCGTCCGGGGTCAGGATCATGACCAGGTCGGCTGCGGCAACGGCGGAAGCCACGTCGGTGACTTTCAGGCCATGGGCCTCGGCCTTGGCAACGGTGGCCGAGCCTTTACGCAGGCCAACGGTCACGTCAACGCCGGAATCCTTCAGGTTGCACGCCTGGGCGTGACCTTGGGAACCGTAGCCGATGATGGCGACTTTCTTGCCCTGGATGATCGACAGGTCGCAGTCTTTATCGTAGAAAACTTTCATGAATTTCCCCTCTATCCGGCCATTCAGGCCATTCGCTAATTTGGTTTAGATGCTCAGTACTTTGTCGCCACGGGCAATCCCGGTGACGCCACTGCGTACGGTTTCGAGAATCGAGGCAGTGCCGATCGATTGAATGAAGCTGTCGAGCTTGTCGCTGGTACCGGTCAACTGAACGGTATAGACGCTGGCGCTGACATCGACGATCTGCCCACGATAAATATCGGTAGTGCGTTTGATCTCGGCGCGCTGGGCGCCGGTGGCCTTGACCTTGACCAGCATCAGTTCGCGCTCGATGTGAGCGCTTTCCGACAGGTCCACCAGCTTGACCACCTCGATCAGCTTGTTCAGGTTTTTGGTGATCTGCTCGATGACCTCATCGTGGCCAACAGTGGTCAGCGTCAGACGCGACAGGGTCGGGTCTTCGGTTGGCGCCACGGTCAGGCTTTCGATGTTGTAGTTGCGCTGCGAGAACAGCCCCACAACACGGGACAGAGCACCCGGTTCGTTTTCCAGAAGCAGGGAAATAATATGTCGCATGATTAGGTACGCTCCGTCTTGCTCAGCCACATATCGCGCATGGAGCCGTCTTTGATCTGCATCGGGTAGACGTGCTCACTGGTGTCGACCGAAATATCGATGACCACCAGACGGCCCTTCATGGCGAACGCCTCCTCCATCTTCGACTTCAAGTCCTTGGATTCGGTGATGCGCATGCCGACGTGACCATAGGCCTCTGCGAGCTTGACGAAATCAGGCAGCGACTCCATGTAGGAGTGCGAGTGACGACTGCCGTAGCTCATGTCCTGCCACTGGCGAACCATACCCAGCACACCGTTGTTCAAGATCACGATCTTCACCGGCAGACCGTACTGCAGGCAGGTGGACAGCTCCTGGATGTTCATCTGGATACTGCCCTCGCCCGTGACGCAGGCAACGTCGGCATCCGGAAAGCTCAACTGGATACCCATGGCCGCCGGGAAACCGAAGCCCATGGTGCCCAGGCCACCGGAGTTGATCCAGCGGTTGGGTTTGTTGAACTTGTAGTACTGCGCAGCGAACATCTGGTGCTGGCCCACGTCGGAGGTCACAAAGGCATCGCCCTTGGTCACTTCGCACAGGGTCTCGATCACGGTCTGCGGCTTGATCACGCTGCCGTCGCCCTTGTCATAAGGGAACAGGCCACGGTCGCCGCGCCACTCATCAACTTGCTTCCACCAACTGGCCACGGACTCCTTGTTCGGTGTCTCGCCGATTTCCTTGAGGATGGCGACCATTTCGGTCAGCACGCTTTCCACAGGACCGACAATCGGCACGTCTGCCTTGATGGTCTTGGAGATGGAGGCTGGATCGATGTCGATGTGGATGATCTTGGCGTTCGGGCAAAACTTCGCCGGGCCGTTGATGACACGGTCGTCGAAACGCGCGCCGACGGCCAGGATCACATCGGCATGGTGCATCGCCAGGTTGGCGGTGTAGCTGCCGTGCATGCCGAGCATACCGATGAACTGACGGTCGGTGCCCGGGTAGGCGCCCAGACCCATCAAGGTATTGGTGACCGGCAGGTTGAGCATCTTCGCCAGTTCGGTCAGCGGCGCGGAGCCACCGCCGAGGATCACGCCACCACCCGAGTAGAGCACCGGGCGTTTGGCCGCCAGCAGCATTTCGGCGGCCTTGCGGATTTGCCCGGAGTGCCCGCGTACGGCCGGGCTGTAGGAACGCAGCTTGGCTTTCTTCGGGAAGATGTATTCGAACTTCTCGGCCGGGTTGGTCATGTCTTTCGGAACATCGACCACGACCGGGCCCGGACGACCGGATTCAGCCAGGTAAAAGGCCTTCTTCATGACTTCCGGGATTTCCGACGCGTGCTTGATCATGAAGCTGTGCTTCACGATCGGCCGGGAGATACCGATCATGTCGGTTTCCTGGAACGCATCGGTGCCAACCAGGGTGCTGGGCACCTGGCCGGAGATGATCACCATTGGGATGGAGTCCATGTACGCCGTGGCGATACCGGTGATGGCGTTCGTGGCGCCTGGACCGGAAGTCACCAGTACCACGCCGGCCTTGCCGGTGGCACGGGCATAGCCGTCAGCCATATGGGTCGCCGCTTGCTCGTGACGAACCAGGATGTGAGTCACTTCCGGTTCTTTGAACAGCGCATCATAGACATGAAGAAGAGCACCACCGGGGTACCCGTAGATATACTTGACGCCTTCGTCACGCAAAAAGCGGACGAGCATCTCACCGCCAGATAAAAGCTCCACGTTGTTCACCTCTAAAACGCCAGAATACCGACCCTCAAAAGGGGACGGGTCTTAATAGGTTTACTTCTCGGCAGAGCATGAGCGACGGTGGTCGCCGACTACGTCAGCACTGACTGAGCAAGTATTGGGATCGTCCCAAGTGTTGCGGGCCTTTCCCACCCAGCGCGAGGTAACGCGTTGCGGGTGTAACAGGTCGGCGCGGATGTGCACCTCATGATCTGCCGAGTGGGTCTGCTTCTGGCAGTCCCTCTACAGCGGACTTTGGATTCTTCTGTTTCGCCTTCTGCAAGTCAAGTCGTCAATGTGCTTTATTCGAACTAACCGCATGAGAACGCAAGAAAAAACCTTTAAACGGCAACTGTGTTAGCTTCAATTGCGCAACCCATGACAAGGAAACAGCATGCGAATGTTCTTCTTGACGGCCAGCCTGGTGGTTGGCCTGAGCCCGATGTGCATGGCCGGCCAGGTCTACAAATGGGTCGATGCCCAGGGGGTGACCCACTTCGGCTCCCAGCCGCCCCAAGGCGCGGAGGCGACGACCGTGATCAAATCCTCGCCGTCCGTCGCCAAACCGCCAGCGCCTCCTTCCGGCGGGGTCATTGGCGACCAGAAGGCGATCGACAAAGAGGTCAAGAAACAGATTGCCGAACAGGAAGCTCAGCTCAAGGCATTTTGCGAACAGGCCAGGACCAACCTGGCGCAGTTGCAAAACAACCCGAGGGTGCGCGAAGACGTAGAAGGGGAAATGCGCCGCCTCACTGACGAAGAGCGGCGCCAGCGCATCGAGGAAAACCGCAAGCAGATCGATGAGCACTGCCAGTAACGTCGATCAGCCGACGTTACTGATCATCCGATCGAACTGCGCCAACAGCCGCTGCAACTCCACGCCCTGCCCGGGCCGCTGGGCATAGACCATCTCAGCCATGGCGAGGATGCCCGAGGCGTTGGGCAGCGGCAGGTCATTCTCCAGGATGGCCTTCATTCGCGGCAGGAAAATCCATTGCAGCCATTGTTCGAAGTCCAGGGTGTCGACCGCGAACGGCTCGACACTGGCCAGCGCTTCGGCCGAAGGCGAAACACTGCTCCACCAGCCCTGGACCCGCAGTTCCCGCTCGATCAGCAGCAACTGATCGGCAATCTGGGGAAAACGTGTATCCATCAGAGCGAAACCTTGGCCTTCTGACGGGCCAGTGCCGCGCCCGCGGAGTCGCCTTGTTTCTCACGGGCCTGGGCGATCAACTCCCACAGGCTGGCCTGAAGTGCCGGACGACCACTGCTGAAGGTCAGGCCACGACGGGCGAGTTGTTCCGCCTGCGGTGCATCGCCCTGGGCCATGCGCACCTGGGCCAGGCGATAAAGCACCTGCGGTTCGCGCGGTGCGACACGCTGGGCACGTTCCAGGCTGGAGGACGCACCATTGAGGTCACCCCCGGCCTGCTGCTGTTGCGCCGTGGTGAGCAGGGCCAGCACCGGACCGTCCAACTGCTCGTCGGCGGACAAACCGCCCGAACGGGTGGACGGAATGCTGCTCGGCGTCGAAGGCATGCTGTAGCTGCCCTGATCGATCGGCGAGGTCTCGATAGGGCCCGGCGTGATCGGACCTGGTGTGATCGGCGCGCTGCTGATCGGCGCCGAAGTCACGGCTCCGCCACCCGGCACCATCACCACGACACCGGTGTCGCCCTGGGGAATCGCCTGGGGCTGGCCCTGCACCGGCCGCTTCACGGTCGTTTGCCGGAAACCGCCGTTGGCCGAAACCCGCTCACTGTTGGAAACCGCCGTGCCGGAGTCGACCACTGGAATCGAGCCGCGCTGAACGGTAGAGCAACCACTGAGCAAAGCCACGGCCGTTACCGCTGGAATCAACCACTTGTTCACTTGAAACCCTCTTTGCTTAATTCATCCAGTCCTTGACCCAATCCATCACCGACTCGGCGGGATTCGTGCCGCCACAGGCAGCACCGGGTGGCGGCTCGCTGCCGCGAATATACGGCATCTGTACGGCGCCCGGGCAATTGGCATCGGAGCCTTGTCCGGTGCGCGAATCGACCCAGGCCTGAACGATGTTGTCCGGTTGCGGCATGTCCAGCGGTAAAGGGTCGGCCTTGCGCATGAAACTGGTCCAGACCTGCAACGCGCCGGTGGCACCGGTGAACGGGGTCTTGCCGTTGTCATCACGGCCGAGCCAGACCACGGCCAGCAGATCCTGGCTGAAACCGGCGAACCAACTGTCACGCGAGTCGTTACTGGTACCGGTCTTGCCCGCCAGATTCAGGGTCCGGGGCAACACGTTATAAACCGAACTGCCGGTGCCTTCACGCATGACCCGCTGCATGGCGCTCTGGATCAGATAAATAGACGCCGGATCAAAACGCTGCTGGATCTGGAACGGATAACGCTTGAGCGGTTCACCATCGGCGGTCAGCACACTGCGGATCCCGCGCATCGGCGTATTGAAACCACCGTTGGCCAGCGTCTGGTACATGGCGGCCACCTCGATTGGCGTCAGGCCACCGGCCCCCAGCAGCATCGACGGGAATGCCGGGAATTCGCGGCTGACCCCCAGGCGCGCCAGGGTCTTGAGTACGTTCGGCACGCCGACTTCCAGCCCGAGGCGAGCCGTCGAGAGGTTGTAGGAGTGCGCCAGCCCCTGGTACAGGAATACCGTGCCGTGGGAGCGGCGATCATAGTTCTGTGGCTTCCAGACTTGGCCGTCCGCGCCCTTGACCGAGAACGTCTCGTCCGACAGCCAACTGGTCAGCGTGTACTGGCTCGGTTTCTCCAGCGCAGTGAGGTACACCGCCGGCTTGATCAGGGAGCCAATCGGGCGGACCGCATCCAGCGCCCGGTTGAAACCGGCGAAACTGGCTTGGCGACTGCCGATCATGGCCTGGACTTCGCCGGTTTCCGGGTTGGTCACCACCATGGCGGCTTCGACTTCCTCGGCGCCCTTGCGTCCGCCAAGACGCTTGAAGGTGTCCTCGACCGACGCTTCGGCCTTCATCTGCAGGATCGGGTCGAAACTGGTGAAGATCCGCAGACCTTCTTCGGTCAAGTCTTCGTCACGGTAATCTTGACGCAATTGGCGCTTGACCAGGTCCATGAAACCGGGGAACGAGCTGTCCGCCAGGCTGCCGCGCTTGGTCACGCCCAGTGGCATTTTCTTTGCCGCTTCGACTTGCTCGGCCGTCGCCACGCCTTGTTGTTGCAGCAGGTCGAGTACCAGGTTGCGCCGCTCGAGGGCACGTTCCGGATTGCGCCGCGGGTTGTAGGAAGACGGCCCCTTGACCATGCCCACCAACAACGCCACCTGATGCAGCTTGAGCTCGGACAACGGCTGGCTGAAGAAGAACTGGCTGGCGAGGCCGAAACCGTGCACCGCCCGCTGGCCGTCCTGGCCGACAAATACCTCGTTGAGATAAGCCTCCAGAATCTCCTGCTTGTCGTAATGCAATTCCAACAGCAGCGCCATCATGGCTTCGGTGAGCTTGCGGCTGAGGCTGCGTTCGTTGGTCAGGTAGAAGTTCTTGACCAACTGTTGGGTCAGGGTACTGCCGCCCTGGCGCATATGACCCGAGGACGTGTTGACCCAGATGGCCCGGGCAATCGACTTGGGCGAGACGCCGAAGTGATGATAGAAGTCGCGGTCTTCGACGGCGATCAGCGTATCGAGCAGGAACGGCGGCACCTGGTCGATCTTGATCAGGATCCGGTCCTCAAGGTTCTTGGGGTACAGGCCGCCAATCAACAGCGGTTCGAGCCGTACCACCGACAGGCTGGCGTTGTTGGCACCGGTCAGTGCCGCCACATAGTCGCCGGAAAAACGCACCCGCACCGGTTGTGCCTGCTCCACGCCCTCGTAGAACTGGAAACCGCGGGTATTGAGGTCGACGGTATTGCCATTGACCGACGCCGCGCCCGGGCCATTGGCCACGCTTTCACGGCGATAGCCCAAGGCATCGAGTTCGGTCAGGAAATCACCCTTGCTCAGTTTTTGTCCGACGAACAGCTCCAACGGTCGAGCATAGACCTTGGCCGGAATGGTCCAGCGCTTGCCGGAGAACTTCTCCTGGACCACGGCATCGAGGTAGACCGCGAAACCGGCGAGCACGACGAGGCCAACCAGGCTGAGTTTAAGGGCCCAGCCCAGCCAGGGCCGCAGGCGGCTGGCGGGTGGTTTCTTGGGGGTACGGGAGGATCGGGTACGAGTCATGGCGGCGGATTATACGCACTTTGCGGCGGTTCAACATGAGGCCGACGAGGTTTGCGTTAGCGCGGCTTGCCGCCATAATGACGGCCTTGAATTTTCCAGACTCTGAAGGACCGCCCGTGAGCCAATCCCTGATCGCTGCCCTGCAAAACCCGGCCCTCTACCCGCATCCCGTCGAAGGGTTCCAGGTCATCGAAACCCACATCTCCTGGGTGTTGCTCACCGGGCCCTACGCCTACAAATTCAAAAAACCAGTCAATTTTGGCTTCCTCGATTTCACCAGCCTGGAGGCGCGCCAGCATTTCTGTGCGGAAGAGTTGCGCCTGAACCAGCGCCTCACCCAGGACCTGTACCTGGAAGTCCTGCCGATTACCGGCAGCGTCGAAGCGCCGCAATTGGGCGGCGACGGCCCCGCCATCGAATACGCGCTGAAGATGCGTCAGTTCCCGCAAAGCCAACTGCTCAGCACCTTGCAAGCCAACGGCGAACTGACCACCGCGCACATCGACGAGATGGCCGCGCAGATCGCTCAATTTCACCTGAGCACGCCGAAGGTGCCCGCAGAAAATGCCGCCGGCACCCCGGACAGCGTGATGGCGCCCGTGCTGCAGAACTTCGAACAGATTCGTCCGTTCCTCAGCGACAAGGCTGACCTGCTACAACTCGAAGCGCTGCAAGCCTGGGCCGAAAGCAGCTTCGAACGCCTCAAGCCGCTGCTCACCGAGCGCAAGACCGAAGGCTTCATCCGTGAATGCCATGGCGATATCCACCTGGGCAACATCACATTGATCGACGGCAACGTGGTGATTTTCGACTGCATCGAGTTCAACGAGCCGTTCCGCTTCACCGACGTCTACGCCGACACGGCGTTCCTGGCGATGGACCTGGAAGACCGTGGCCTCAAGTCGCTGGCGCGGCGATTTGTCAGCCAATACCTGGAGTTGACCGGCGACTACCAGGGACTGGAACTGCTGAACTTCTATAAAGCCTACCGCGCCCTGGTCCGTGCCAAGGTCGCGCTGTTCAGCATGCCAGCCGAAGCCGATCCGGTGCAGCGCGCCACCACCCTTCGCCAATACCGCAACTATGCCAACCTGGCCGAAAGCTACAGCACCATCCCGTCTTGTTTCCTGGCCATTACCCACGGCGTTTCGGCCGTTGGCAAAAGCCACGTCGCCATGCGCCTGGTGGAAGCGCTGGGGGCGATTCGCTTGCGTTCGGACGTGGAGCGCAAGCGCCTGTTCGGTGAGCAACCAGTACCCAACGACCCACAGGCTGGCATCTATAGCAGCGACGCCAGCAGCGCCACCTATGCCCGCCTGCATGAGATCGCCGACGTGATCCTGCGCGCCGGTTTCCCGGTGGTGGTCGATGCCACTTACCTCAAGTGCGATCAGCGCGACGCAGCAGCGAAAGTCGCCGAAGCCACTGGCGCTCCGTTCCTGATCCTTGACTGCAATGCGCCGCAAGCCGTCATCGAAAGCCGGCTGGCGCAGCGTCAGGCCGACCAGAAAGATCCTTCAGACGCGAACCTGGCCGTCATCGCAGCACAACAAACCAATCGTGAAGCCCTCACCCCGACGGAAATTCTCTGCAGCAAACGGGTCCAAACCAACGAAAGCGGCACACTCGATGTTGTGGTCGCACAGATCCGTCAGCGCCTGCCAGGTCTGTAAGTAACTATTTCGGTCGTGAGGCGATACCCGGCTTCACGGCCGCCAAATAGTGGCACTATACTGGCGTCATAAAACCAACAGGTGATATGAAATGAGCCAACCCAAGCTTCTCAATACCCCGCTTTATGCCTTGTTGCGCAAAGACGATGTTGCAGGTTTCAACAGCGAACGCCCTCAAGGTCCGGTCGACATGCGTGGCGGTGATTTTCGCGGCCTTGATCTGCGGGAACTGAACGCAGACAACATTGACTTCAGCGATGCTTATTTCCGTTCCGCCGATCTGCGCGGCATTGATTTTCGCAAATCGTCGCTGGAAGGCGCGAGCCTGGCCCATGCGCAAATCTCCGGCGCCTACTTCCCGCCTGAGTTGTCTGCCGACGAAATCCTGATGTCGATGAATTTCGGCACCCGGTTGCGTTACCGTACCCGCTGACACTGTGGAAACCGGGTAGGCCGATACACGCGGCAGACCTCCACAGACCGGACTGAGCTCCAGCGCCCCCGCTCGCGCTGGACGATGCACCTTGCTGCGCCTTCCACTCCATCGTGCGTAATGCATTAGAAGCTTTTGCGTTGAATCCCACCAAAGAATCACGCTTTTCCTACTGACCGCTACACTGCTCAGAAGCTTGCCCAACGCACCAGTCGGCCGTCGCAAGGAGGCTCGATGAATGATGAACTGCAACACCTGAAGAATCTGGGCAAGACATCCGCCCAGTGGCTGCATGCCGTGGGCATTCATAGCGCCTCGGATTTACGCCGGCTTGGCGCGGTGGATGCCTATCGGGCCGTGCGCACTCGCGGCTTCCGGGCTTCCAAGGTGTTGTTGTATGCCATTGAAGGCGCGTTGATGGATGTTCATTGGAACGACATTCCTGCCGAGCGCAAGGAAGCCCTTAATCAGCAGTTGGATGCTATTTCTACGCGTCATAAGGTCTGATTTTCTTCTTTGTCTTTCGATGGGTGCTGTGATTGATCGGGTTGTTTTGGCGATTTGGAAAAACAATGTTTGACATGGTAATGAGAATCGCTATGATTAGCGCATCCGGTCGCGAGACTGGTCGATATTTGAACAGCCCTTGGTTCGGACTCTCAGATATCTCCTCATCAGGCTAATCACGGTTATTTGACCCGGCTCTTGCCGGGTCTTTTTTTGTCTGCACAAAAGCCCCCTCTACGGGGCTACTCGCGAGATTCGGAGACCGTGTGAATATCCGTTTCTGGGGTAATGGCTGCTTAGGGTTCCGCCCTGACGGCGGGTCACTTTCGAAAAGCGCGAAAGTAACCAAAGCGCTTTGCCCCACCACTTGGTGCCTCGCCTAGGCTCGGCATGCCCTCACTCCGGCATTGCTCCGTGGGCCGCCGCGAAGGACCATCCATGGTCCAGCGCGGCTAACCCGGCATCCATGCCGGGTTGCCCACTGCGCAATGCCTGCGTTCGGCCAGCGTGGTTAATGGGGCGCCGAGATCAACGTCCACAGCAAAAGCAAAAGCAAAAGCGGCTTTTCGGCGAATTGGTTCGCGGAAAAGTGTCCACTATGTCCCCGCACAGTCGTCAACCCTGTGTCCGGTCCGTACAAGCGGCTTCAACCCTTCATGTTCTCCCGCATCTGCGCGCAGTAATCCTGAGGTGGTGTGGCGGGGGTGTACCACACGTAATCGGCCATGGCTGATGTCACGTCGCTGCCCTCCTCGGCCAGCATCAGGACTATGGGTGCTTCGTCAGCGCCGAGGTCCAGCGTGTGCAGCGGTACCGCGACGTCCTTGCGTCCATGCCAGGCGCCGGCCAATAGCAATGCGGGCGTCGGTGCGCTCAGTAGACGTTCAGCCATGCGCCGGTCACGCTGTTGTTGGACGGCCAGCATCGCCGGCATTTGTGATTCCGGCAGCAGGCCGCAGTGGGATTCGCGGATCTGTCCCAGGAGCGCGTCCTTTACAGCCTCCGCATTGGCGCGGGTGCCGTTCAAGTCCGGCGCTTGGCGATAGAAGCGTTGGATCTCGGCGGCATCCAGATTGGCGGCCAGCAAAGGATAATGTTGCGCCAGGGCGAACTCGACGACGGGCCCATACAGGCTCCAGTCCCAGCCCGGCGACCAATCCAATGCCCCAGGCAGATCCTTTGGCAAGGCGGGTAACCGGCGGACTGCGTCCACTCGCGGCTGTTGGGATGGCGTCAGCATTTCCAGCAACAAGCTGCCTTGATCCCGCTGCCCAGCCAAGGCTTGGAGCAGCCATAGCTGCAAGGCGTGGTGATCTCGATTGTCGTGCTGCTCGCCCACCACCACCCGGGGTGCTTTCGCCAGGCGTTCGGTCAGTGCTTGGGGCGTCAGGGCCTGGCCAGTGTGCATATCTCGGATCTGCCCGTCGACCGGGGGCGGCGTGAGGCTCTGACACGCCGTCAATAGAGTCAATGCCAGCATCAGGATCAGGCGCACGTCTATATCCTCAAGGAACCCTCAGCGGGCGATGATCAATGGATGCCCGCGTTCCGGATGGGGTTGCACCAGCACCTCCAGGCCAAACACCGCTTTGAGCGGCTCCGGGCGCAGCACTTGCTGGGGGGTATCCAGGGCGACCGGTCGGCCGGACGCGAGCAGCAACAGGCGATCACAGTAACGCGCCGCCAGGTTCAGGTCATGCAGGATCACCAGCACGGCAGCGCCGCGATCGGCGAATTCACGCACCGCCTGCAGGATGGTGTGCTGATGCAGGGGATCAAGCATTGAGGTTGGCTCATCCAGCAACAAGGTCTGCCCCGGCTCTCCCGGCCACAGTTGCGCGAGCACCCGCGCCAGATGCACGCGCTGGCGTTCGCCACCCGATAAGGCCAGGTAACTCCGCCCGTGCAGATGCGTCGCGTCTGCGATTTGCAACGCCGACGCGACGATTTGCTCATCGCGCACTCGACCACTTTGATGAGGCAGGCGCCCCATGCCGACCACCTCCTCGACGCGGAAGGCAAAATCCAGGGTCGAAGACTGTGGCAACACCGCCAGGCGACGGGCGCGCTCGGCACCGTTCCACTGCGCCAGCGGCCGATCATCGAGCCAAACCTCTCCCCGGGCCGGGCGCAATTCGCCGCACAGGCCCGCCAGCAAGGTACTTTTACCGGCGCCATTGGGCCCGAGCACCCCAAGCACTTCGCCGGGTTGAAGCACAAGGTCGACATCCGCCAGCACGGTTTTTCGGCCACGGTGAATGTGCAGGTTCTGCGCTCGCAACATCAGGCGCGCCCTCGCAGCAACAGATAGAGAAAGAAGGGCGCCCCGATAAATGCCGTGATGATGCCGATCGGCAACTCCGCCGGCGCCAATGCCAGGCGCGCCACCAAGTCGGCGAACAGCAGCAGGCTCGCCCCCGCCAGCACTGAAGCCGGCAGCAGGACGCGATGGTCGGGGCCCGCCACCAGCCGCACCAGATGGGGCACCACCAGCCCGACAAAACCGATCATGCCCGCTGCCGCCACCGCCGCGCCCACGCCCAAGGCCGTGCAGAGCACCAGCTCACGCTTGAGGCCTTCGACGTCGACGCCCAGGTGGGCCGCCTCGGATTCACCCAACAACAATGCATTGAGCGCCCGGCCCCGACGTGGCAACCACAGTGCTACCCCGGCGCTGACCAGCAACAGCGGCCACAACCGCGCGTAGCTGGCGCCGTTAAGACTGCCCAGGTTCCAGAACGTCAGGGTGCGCAAGGTTGCGTCGTCCGCCAGGTAAGTGAGCAGCCCAACGGCCGAACCGGACAACGCGGTCAGGGCAATACCGGCCAGGAGCATGGTCGCGACGTGGGTCTGGCCGTTGCGTCGACCGAGGCGATAGACCAACGCCGCGACCCCGAGCCCACCGAGAAATGCACACAACGACAACACGTAGGGACCAAAGGCCTCGGGCAATCCACCCAGCGCCGAACCACCGACAATGGCGAAGGCCGCACCCAGCGCCGCGCCGGCGGAAACCCCCACCAATCCCGGATCAGCCAGGGGATTGCGGAACAGCCCCTGCATCGCCACACCGGACAACGCCAATACCCCGCCCGCCGCTAGCCCCAGCAAGGTGCGCGGCAAACGGATCTGGCCGAGGATCAGTTCGGCCTGCTCCAGGCCATCGGCGGCCACCGGCAAACCCAACAGGCGCAACGCGGCGCGCAGGGTATCGAACAACGGCAAGCTTACCGGCCCCAGGGCCAGGGACAGCCAGATCGCCAGCAGACACAGCAGACTCAGGCCGATGAACAGGGTGCGTGGCTTGACCGACCGAGTCATGGCGCCTTGGCCGACGGGGTCGGATAGAACCCGGCCGTCAGTTCCGCCAGGCTTTGCGGCAACCGCGGACCCAAGCCACCTACCAGCAGCGTCGGGTCGAGTTCGATGACACGCCCAGCAGTGGCGGCCCGGGTCGATGAGAGGATCGGGTTTTCCTTGAACAATGCCGCGCGGGCTTCTTCACCGCTCAAGGCGCGGTCGGCGAAGACCAATACTTCGGGATTCAGGCTCGCCAGGGTCTCCTCGGAAAACGGCTTGTAACCGCTATGGGTCGCCAGGTTGTGACCGCCGGCCTGCTGCAACAGCCAGTCGGCGGCAGTGCCCTTGCCCGCGACCAATGACTTGCCGCCGGAGCTGCCCACCAACAGCAATACGCCGGGAGCCTTTTGTTTACGCCGGGCTTCGGTCACCCGGGCATTTTGCTCGGCGAGCTGTTTTTGATAGCGGTCAAACAACTGCGCCGCCTCGGCCTCGGCCCCCAGCAACTGCCCCAGGTGCCGTAAATTGCCCTGAAGGGTCGGCAGATCCGGTGTAGCCGAGAACAACTCAACCCGTACCCCGGCGCTACGGATTTGCGACAACACCGGCGGCGGCCCCATTTCTTCGGTGCCCACCAGGATCTGCGGCCGCAGGCTCAGCACGCCCTCCGCCGACAGCTGTCGCTGATAACCGATACTGGGCAGGGCCCGCAAGGATTCGGGATGCTGACTGGTGGTGTCCACGCCCACCAATTTCGACTCGCCACCCAAGGCACTGACCCATTCCGACAATGCGCCGCCGGCACTGACCCAGCGTTGTGGCAAATCGGCCGCAGTGGCCCCTTGGTTAGTCAGCAGTGCGACACAGAGCGCAACAACGCGGATATTCAGGCGCATCAGGCAGCTTCCTCAAAGAAGTTTTCCACAGGGTCGAGCATGGACCCGCCTGGCCAAGTATCCTCAGCCCCTGCGAAGGAGGCGCCATTTGATAATTGTTTTCATTTAGCCGTCAAGCATGAACCTTTAGCCACACGAAACCCTGTGGGAGCGAGCTTGCTCGCGATAGCGACGTGTCAGTCACCAAGATGTTGAATGTACCCTCGTCATCGCGAGCAAGCTCGCTCCCACAGTGGATTCACTCGACAAATATCGAGACACACATGAAGTTTCTTTGTACCGCCGACCAATTGCCCGACAACGGCAGTCGCGGCTTCGACATTGATGGACGCAAGGTACTGGCGGTGCGGCGCGCGGGCCAGGTCTATGCTTATTTCAACCGCTGTCCGCACCGCGGCGTGCCACTGGAATGGCAACCCGACCAGTTTCTCGACCCCAGCGCCAGCCTGATCCAGTGCGCCACCCATGGCGCACTGTTTCTGATCGAAAGCGGTGAGTGCGTGGCCGGCCCCTGCGCCGGTCAGTCCCTGGTGGCGTTAGACTGCCGGGAGGACGAGCAAGGCATCTGGGTGCAGTTGTAGCGGTTCGAGCAACACCGGCAGCGGACGATCCACCCACATCTGCTCGGGCGTCAGCGTGACCCCGTAGGCCAGCACCTCTACCCCCGCCGCCACCGCATCGCGCAAGGCAGCCGCGTACACCGGGTCGATTTCCTGCGCCGGGCGCACCGCTTCAATGCCGCTCAGGTTCACGCAATACAGCTGCACCGCCCGTACGCCCTCCCGGGCCAGACAGGCGAGTTCGCGCAGATGCTTGGCCCCGCGCAAGGTCACCGCATCGGGAAACGCCGCCACGTTCGTACCATCAAAACCCAGCGTGACGCTTTTGACTTCGACCCAGGCCGAACTGTTTTCGTAGTCCAGTCTGAAATCGATACGGCTGTTTTCCTGACCATAGGCCACCTCACGCTTGAGCCCGGTAAACCCGTTCAATTCGCTGATGACCCCGGCGCGCAGAGCCTCTTCGATCAAGGCATTGGCCCGTGCGGTATTGATGCAGGCGAGCCTTCCCTGCGGGGTTTCGCCGATTTCCCAAGTGCCGGGCAGCTTGCGCTTGGGGTCGCTGGAGCGACTGAACCAGACGCGTGCGCCTTCGGCCATGCAATTGAGCATCGAACCGGTGTTCGGGCAGTGAATGGTCAGCAACTCGCCATGAATGGTCTCGATATCGGCGAGAAAACGCTTGTAACGTCGAATCAGTCGACCTTCTTCCAAAGCAGGGAAAAAAAGCATCAGCCTTGCCAGCTCCGCAGTCCACGTTCGATGCGCTCCACCGCCTCCTGAAGCCGCGGCAGGCTCTGGGTGTAGGCAAAACGCACATGGTGGCCGGCCTGATGACGCCCGAAATCCAACCCCGGCGTGAAAGCCACGTGTTCGGTTTCCAGGAAGTGCTGGCAGAACGCAAAGGCGTCGCCGCCGAAGGCGCTGATATCGGCATAGAGGTAAAACGCCCCTTCCGGCTCTACCGCGATACCGAAGCCCAGATCACGCAGGGCCGGCAGCAGAAAGTCACGCCGCAGCGCGAACTCGGCCCGACGCTGCTCGAAGATCTCGATGGTGGCGGGTTCGAAACAGGCCAGGGCCGCGTATTGGGCCATGCTCGGCGCACTGATGTAGAGGTTCTGCGCGAGTTTTTCCAGCTCGCTAACGGCTGCCGAAGGAGCCACCAGCCAGCCCAGCCGCCAACCTGTCATCCCGAAATATTTGGAAAAACTGTTGAGGACAAAAGCATCGTCGTCGACTTCCAGCACGCTGGCGGCGTCGGTGCCGTAGGTCAAGCCGTGGTAGATCTCATCCACCACCAGATGGCCGTTGTGCCGTTTGATAGCCTTGGACAACTCGGCCAACTCGTCCCGGGTCAGGATTGTCCCGGTCGGGTTGGCCGGCGACGCCACCAACGCGCCGACGCTGTCGTGGTCCCAATGGCGGTCCACCAGATCCGGCGTCAACTGGTAACGCACGTCCGGACCCACTGGCACCAATTGCGCCGCGCCTTCCACCAACCGCAGGAAGTGCCGGTTGCACGGATAGCCCGGGTCGGCGAGCAGCCAATGCTTGCCCGGGTCCACCAGCAAAGCCGTGGCCAGCAGCAACGCGCCGGAGCCGCCCGGGGTGACCAGGATCCGTCGAGGATCGATGTCCACTCCGTAGCGCTGGGCGTAGAAACCGGCGATGGCTTCACGCAATTCGGGGATGCCGCGGGCAGCGGTATAGCGGGTCTTGCCCGCCGCCAGCGCCGCCTGGCCAGCCTGGATGATCGGCTCAGCCGTGGTGAAGTCCGGCTCGCCGATCTCCAGGTGAATGACGTCGTGCCCCGCAGCCTGCAATTCATTGGCACGGGCCAGCAGCGCCATCACATGGAAAGGTTCGATGGCGCGGCTACGCGCACTGTAGGGCTGAGCCATTAGCCTTCCTTCAGGTAAAAAAGAACCGATTCTACCCAACTCTCTACCCAAGTCAGAAACAACTGTGGGAACGAGGGCGAACCTGAAGCGGTCAGAGCCCTCGAATTTCTGGAAATGACTCCGGCGATTGGCCCAGGCTTGACTAGAATCAAGCATTGAGCAGGATTACATCTGCACCGAACCGAACCCGACCACGCTTTACAAAGCCCCGGCAGCCGCAGGCTCGACAACCGGGAGTAGCGCGGCCCGATTTGATCTGGTAAGTTCGCCCGCTTGCAGCCGCAGGGCCGGCAGGTGTCGGTGATGGAGCAATCCTGCGTAGTGGATTACAAGAGTAGAGGCGGTCCATTCATGCCCACCCAAGCAAAGCAGAATCAAAATCAGTCGCTCAGCGGGTTTGAGCCTTACGTCCCGCAAGCTGGCGAAGAGTACATGGGCGCCCCCATGCGCGCGCACTTCACCAAGATCCTGAATAAGTGGAAACAGGACTTGATGCAGGAAGTCGACCGCACCGTGGACCACATGAAAGACGACGCGGCCAACTTCCCTGACCCGGCCGACCGTGCCAGCCAGGAAGAAGAATTCAGCCTGGAACTGCGCGCCCGTGACCGTGAGCGCAAGCTCATCAAGAAAATCGACAAGACCTTGCAACTGATCGAAGACGAAGAATACGGTTGGTGCGAGTCCTGCGGCGTCGAGATCGGCGTCAAGCGACTGGAAGCACGTCCAACCGCGGACATGTGTGTCGACTGCAAGACCCTGGCGGAAATCAAGGAAAAACAGGTCGGCAAGTAATTGCCCGGGCTGTCACAAAAAAACGGAGCGTTCACACGCTCCGTTTTTTGTTTCTGAAACTTTCTCCAAGCCTGACAAAACCCTGTGGGAGCGAGCTTGCTCGCGATAGCGCTGGATCAGCCAGCATCCATGTGACTGACACCCCGCCATCGCGAGCAAGCTCGCTCCCACAGAGTGATCGCAGATAGATACATGTTCCTGCCAAACCGGACCTAGTAACATTCTTCCCATGACGCCCACCATCCCCTACCTCGGCCGCTTCGCCCCCACCCCCAGCGGCCACCTGCACTTCGGCTCGCTGGTCGCCGCGCTGGCGTCGTATCTGGACGCCCGGGCCGCAGGCGGACGCTGGCTGTTACGCATGGAAGACCTCGACCCGCCACGGGAGGAACCTGGCGCGCAAACAGCGATTCTCCGGGCGCTGGAAAGCTACGGGTTTGAATGGGACGGCGAGATGGTCCGCCAGAGCGAGCGCCATGAGGCCTACGACCAGGTCATCAACCGGCTGCTCAGCCAGGGCCTGGCCTACGCATGCACCTGCTCGCGCAAACAATTGGAGGCATACCAGGGCATTTACCCTGGATGGTGTCGCAACGCCGGGCATGGCACTGAAAACGCCGCCATCCGCCTGCGCGTTCCGGAGCTTGTGTACCACTTCACCGACCGGGTCCAAGGCGAGTTTCGCCAGCACCTGGGCCGCGAGGCCGGTGACTTTGTGATTCGCCGTCGTGACGGGCTCTACGCTTATCAACTGGCGGTGGTGCTGGACGACGCCTGGCAAGGGGTGACCGATATCGTGCGCGGGGCCGACCTGCTGGACTCCACGCCGCGCCAGCTGTACCTGCAAGAACTGCTCGAGCTGCCACAACCGCGTTACCTGCACGTACCGCTGATCACCCAGCCGGACGGGCACAAGCTGGGCAAGTCCTATCGCTCGCCACCGCTGGCGGCCGATCAGGCCACGCCGCTGCTGTTGCGGGCGTTGCGCGCGCTGGGCCAGCAACCGGGCTCAGAGCTGGCCGATGCCAGCCCACGGGAGCTGCTGGATTGGGGCGTTCGCCACTGGGATGCAGCCAAGATCCCGCGCACACTGAGCCTGCCCGAAGCGCAAATACGTTGACGGCCCTTGCAGCTTGGCGCCCATCCGTTACCATCGCCGCACGTTTTCGGGCACGTGCATAAATAAGAGAGGCCGGGATGTATATCTATCGCTTGGTCCTGCTCCTGGTAGTGGGGATTTACCTGTTCTCCCCGGCCATCATGGATTGGTGGATCGATGCCACGGGTGCCTGGTATCGGCCGTATCTGCTCTGGCTGATCCTGATTGTCGTGACCTTCATCCTGCAGAGCCAAAAAGATGCCGATGAGCTTTAGCCTGACCCAGATGATCCTGATCAGCGCAGCCTACCTGGCGGTGCTGTTCGGCGTGGCCTGGATCAGCGAACGAGGCATGATCCCCCGGGCGATCATCCGACACCCGCTGACCTACACCTTGTCGCTGGGCGTCTACGCCAGCGCCTGGGCGTTTTATGGCACGGTCGGGCTGGCCTATCAGTACGGCTATGGGTTCCTGTCCAGTTACCTCGGCGTGTCGGGCGCGTTCCTGCTGGCGCCGGTATTGCTCTACCCGATCCTGAAAATCACCCGCACCTACCAACTGTCATCCCTGGCCGACCTGTTCGCCTTTCGTTTCCGCAGCACCTGGGCCGGCGCGCTGACCACCATTTTCATGCTGGTCGGCGTATTGCCGTTGCTGGCCTTGCAAATCCAGGCCGTGGCCGACTCCATCAGCATCCTGACCCGAGAGCCCGTGCAGCACCGGGTGGCGCTGAGCTTCTGCGTGCTGATCATCCTCTTCACGATTTTCTTTGGTTCCCGGCACATTGCCACGCGGGAGAAACACGAAGGCCTGGTGTTTGCCATCGCCTTCGAATCAGTGATCAAACTGATCGCCATCGGCGGTGTCGGCCTCTATGCCCTGTACGGCGTGTTCGATGGCCCGCAACAGTTGGAAGTGTGGTTGCTGCAGAACCAGACCGCCCTCGCCGCCCTGCACACGCCCTTGCAGGAAGGCCCGTGGCGCACGCTGTTGCTGGTGTTCTTCGCCTCGGCGATCGTGATGCCGCACATGTACCACATGACCTTTACCGAAAACCTCAACCCGCGTTCGCTGGTCAGCGCGAGCTGGGGCCTGCCGCTGTTTTTGCTGCTGATGAGCCTGGCGGTGCCGCTGATCCTGTGGGCGGGCTTGAAACTGGGGGCCAGCACCAATCCGGAATACTTCACCCTGGGCATCGGCATCGCCGCCAACAGCAAGGCCTTGGCATTGCTGGCCTACATCGGTGGCCTGTCGGCGGCCAGCGGGCTGATCATCGTCACCACGCTGGCGCTGTCGGGCATGGCCCTCAACCATTTGGTGCTGCCGCTCTACCAGCCACCGGCCGAGGGCAATATCTATCGCTGGCTGAAGTGGACCCGTCGAGCATTAATCGTTGCCATCATCATGGCCGGCTACGGCTTCTATTTGATGCTGGGTGAAGGGCAGGACCTGGCCAACCTGGGCATCGTCGCCTTCGTCGCCACCCTGCAGTTCCTGCCCGGCGTGCTGTCGGTGCTGTATTGGCCGACCGCCAATCGTCGCGGCTTTATCGCCGGTCTGCTGGCTGGGATCCTGGTGTGGCTGGTCGCGATGCTGTTGCCACTGGTAGGCAACTTGCAGGGTTTCTATATTCCGCTGCTCAACATGATTTACGTGCTCGACGACACCAGTTGGCACATGGCAGCCATCGCCTCCCTGGCGGCAAACGTGCTGATGTTCACTCTGATTTCGCTCTTCACCAACGCCAGCAGCGAAGAGGCCAGCGCCGCCGAAGCCTGTGCGGTGGACAACGTCCGCCGTCCGCAACGCCGCGAATTGCACGCCGCCTCGCCCCAGGAGTTCGCCACGCAACTGGCCAAGCCCCTGGGGGCCAAGGCCGCACAAAAGGAAGTCGAACAGGCCCTGCGCGACCTTTATCTGCCCTTCGATGAACGCCGCCCCTACGCCTTGCGCCGTCTGCGGGACCGGATCGAAGCCAACCTGTCGGGCTTGATGGGCCCCAGCGTGGCCCAGGACATGGTCGAGACGTTCCTGCCCTACAAGGCCGGCGGCGAGAACTACGTCACCGAAGACATCCACTTCATCGAAAGCCGCCTCGAGGACTATCACTCGCGCCTCACGGGCCTTGCCGCCGAATTGGACGCCTTGCGCCGGTATCACCGCCAGACCCTGCAAGAGCTCCCGATGGGCGTGTGCTCCCTGGCCAAGGATCAGGAAATCCTGATGTGGAACAAGGCCATGGAAGAACTGACCGGCATCGCTGCCCAACGCGTGGTCGGTTCACGCCTGAGCACGTTGGGCGAGCCGTGGAAAGGCTTGCTGCAAGGCTTCATCGACCTGCCGGACGAACATCTGCATAAACAACACCTGGCCCTCGACGGCCAGACGCGCTGGTTGAACCTGCACAAGGCGGCGATCGACGAGCCTCTGGCGCCGGGTAACAGCGGCCTGGTGCTGCTGGTGGAAGACCTGACCGATACCCAAATGCTTGAAGACAAGTTGGTCCACTCCGAACGCCTGGCGAGCATCGGCCGACTGGCCGCCGGGGTGGCCCACGAGATCGGCAACCCGATCACCGGCATCGCCTGCCTGGCGCAGAACCTGCGCGAAGAGCGTGAGGATGACGGCGAACTGACGGAAATCAGTGGCCAGATCCTCGAACAGACCAAGCGTGTATCGCGCATCGTCCAGTCGCTGATGAGCTTCGCCCATGCAGGCGGCCACCAACATAACGATGAGCCCGTCTGTCTGGCCGAAGTCGCCCAGGATGCCATTGGTCTGCTAGCACTCAACCGGCGCAACTTCGAAGTGCAATTCTTCAATCTGTGCGATCCGGATCACTGGGTCGACGGCGATCCCCAACGGCTCGCCCAGGTGTTGATCAACCTACTCTCCAACGCCCGGGACGCCTCACCGGCGGGCAGCGCGGTGCGGGTCAAGAGCGAAGCCAGCGAACACACGATCGACCTGATCGTCGAAGACGAAGGCAGCGGTATCCCACAGAACATCATGGACCGATTGTTCGAACCTTTCTTCACCACCAAGGATCCTGGCGAAGGCACCGGTCTGGGCCTCGCACTGGTCTATTCCATCGTTGAAGAGCATTATGGACAAATCACCATCGACAGCCCGGCCGATGTACAAAGCCAACGCGGCACCCGTATCCGGGTAACCTTGCCGCGTCATGTCGAAGCGACGTCCGCTGTGAACTGAGACCGTCGAGAGAATCGAATCAATGCCGCACATTTTGATCGTCGAAGACGAAACAATTATCCGCTCCGCCTTGCGCCGCCTGCTGGAACGCAACCAGTACCAGGTCAGCGAAGCCGGTTCAGTGCAGGAAGCACAAGAGCGTTTCAGCATCCCAACGTTTGACCTCATCGTCAGCGACCTGCGTCTGCCCGGCGCCCCCGGCACCGAGTTGATCAAGCTTGGCCAAGGCACGCCGGTGCTGATCATGACCAGTTACGCCAGCCTGCGCTCGGCCGTCGACTCCATGAAAATGGGCGCCGTGGACTACATCGCCAAGCCCTTCGATCACGACGAGATGCTCCAGGCCGTGGCCCGCATCCTGCGCGACCGACAGACGGCAACCGGCAACACGGCGGAACCCGCGGGCAAGACTGCGGCTGCGGCGAAAGCCGGCGCCAGCAACCATAATGGCGAAATCGGCATCATCGGTTCCTGCCCGCCCATGCAGGACCTGTACAGCAAGATCCGCAAAGTGGCGCCGACTGATTCCAATGTCCTGGTTCAGGGCGAGTCCGGTACCGGTAAGGAACTGGTGGCCCGGGCACTGCATAACCTCTCTCGCCGGGCCAAGGCGCCGATGATCTCGGTGAACTGCGCGGCGATCCCGGAAAGCCTGATCGAGTCCGAACTGTTCGGTCACGAGAAAGGAGCGTTTACCGGCGCCAGTGCCGGGCGTGCCGGGCTGGTGGAAGCGGCGGACGGTGGCACGCTGTTCCTTGATGAAATCGGCGAACTGCCGCTGGAAGCCCAGGCACGCTTGCTGCGTGTACTTCAGGAAGGCGAAATCCGCCGGGTCGGCTCGGTGCAGTCGCAGAAGGTCGACGTACGCCTGATCGCGGCCACCCACCGTGACCTCAAGAGCCTGGCGAAGATCGGCCAGTTCCGTGAAGACCTTTACTACCGTCTACACGTCATCGCCTTGAAGCTGCCAGCCCTGCGCGAGCGCGGCGCGGACGTCAACGAAATCGCCAATGCCTTCCTCGCTCGCCAGAGCGCCCGGGTCAACCGCACCGACCTGACGTTTGCCCCGGACGCCGAGCAGGCGATTCGTCATTACGCTTGGCCGGGTAACGTCCGAGAGTTGGAGAATGCGGTGGAGCGAGCGGTGATCCTGTGCGAGAGCCCGGAGATCTCCGCCGATCTGCTGGGCATCGACATCGAGCTCAGCGATCTGGACGATGAGGAATTCATCGGTCTGGCCCCGCAACAGGGCGCGGCCAACAACACCAGCCATGAGCCCACCGAAGATCTGTCACTGGAAGACTACTTCCAGCATTTCGTCCTGGAACACCAGGACCACATGACCGAGACCGAACTGGCACGCAAGCTGGGCGTGAGCCGCAAATGCCTGTGGGAACGCCGCCAGCGCCTGGGCATTCCACGACGCAAGACAGGGGTGGCCAGCGAAAGCTGACTGTGTGGGAGCGAGCTTGCTCGCGATAGCGGTGTGTCAGTCGCCCCATCGGCAAGCTGATCCCCCATCGCGAGCAAGCTCGCTCCCACAGTGAATGTGAAAAAACTGTTACCTCAGTTTTTTCACGTAACAGAAGCCGGGGTTTACGGTAACGAAACCCCGGCTTTTTTTCGCCCCGGAAAAACCGCTATAAGCCTAGAAGCCCCGGTTTTACTGGGCTTTTAAAAAGTTGGCACGCACCCTGCTATAGCTTTGGTACAAGAACAATAACAAGCAATGCACAAGACAATAAAAATAAGACGAATCGACTCACGCACAATAAAAACAAGACGGCGAGAGGCGCAGCTAACTGATTCTTTTGGAGAGGCGTTGTATTTGGGGCTTGCCCCACAACCAGGCCGAGAACAATAAAAACTGTCTCAAGACAGGTGCCTGAACTGGTTGGATCGATTGATCACTGCAACACAGCGACCAAAGCAATCCGTTTGCTCTTGACTCCCGATTGGGAGGGTCACAAAGGAAAATCCTTGTGGCGCGGGCACTCAACAAAAACAAGAAGCCCGAAACCAATAATAAAAATAGAGCACGTAACTCATTCTGGGGGAGCTTCGGCTCCCCTTGTGGTTTCTGTCATTCCCCTTCCCTGAAGCCTACAAAGCTTGTCGCTTACAGCTTGCAGCTCAAAACTGCTCGGTCCTACACCATCCCTCGACTAAATGCTAGAATCCCCGCCCATCATGCGGTCATTCTTCGTTTTTGGCCGAATATTCCTTCAAACAGTGCATCCCATGCTGAAGAAGCTGTTCCAGTCATTCCGTTCTCCCTTGCGTCGTACGCAACACATTCGCAGCACGCCTGAAGTGCTCAACAGCGGCCAGCATTCCCTGCAAAAGGCCCAGTTCAGCCGTTATGCAGTGAACATTGTCGAACGCCTGCAGAATGCCGGTTACCAGGCTTACCTGGTCGGCGGTTGCGTGCGCGACATGCTGCTCAACATCACACCCAAGGATTTCGACGTCGCCACCAGCGCCACGCCGGAACAGATACGGGCCGAATTTCGCAATGCGCGGATCATTGGCCGGCGCTTCAAGCTGGTCCATATCCACTTCGGTCGCGAAATCATCGAAGTGGCGACATTCCGCGCCAATCACCCGCAAAACGATGAAGAAGAAGACAGCAACCAGTCTTCTCGCAACGAGAGCGGGCGCATCCTGCGCGATAACGTCTATGGCTCGCTGGAAGAAGACGCGCAACGCCGCGACTTCACCATCAACGCCCTGTATTACGATCCAGTCAGCGAGCGCATCCTCGATTACGCCAACGGCGTACATGACATCCGCAATCGCCTGATCCGCCTGATTGGCGATCCGAAGCAACGTTACCAGGAAGACCCGGTACGGATGCTGCGGGCCGTACGTTTCGCCGCCAAGCTGGATTTCGGTATCGAAAAACACAGCGCTGCGCCGATTCGTGAATTGGCGCCAATGCTGCGGGAGATCCCTTCGGCTCGCCTGTTCGAAGAAGTGCTCAAGCTGTTCCTGTCGGGCCACGCGGCGGACACCTTCGAGATGCTGGTGGACCTGCAGCTGTTCGACCCGCTGTTCCCAGCCAGCGCCGAGGCGCTGGAGCACAACCCGACCTACACCCACACGCTGATCAGCGACGCGTTGATCAACACCGATCTGCGCATCAAGCAGAACAAACCGGTGACCCCGGCCTTCCTGTTCGCCGCCCTGCTCTGGCCTGCCCTGCCGGCCCGGGTCCTGCGTCTGCAGGAACGTGGCATGCCACCGATTCCAGCGATGCAGGAAGCGGCCCACGAGTTGATCAGCGAACAGTGCCAGCGCATCGCGATTCCAAAACGCTTTACCATGCCGATCCGCGAGATCTGGGACATGCAGGAACGCCTGCCACGGCGCAGCGGCAAACGTGCCGACCTGTTGCTGGACAACCCGCGCTTCCGTGCCGGCTACGACTTCCTGCTGTTGCGCGAAAGCGCTGGCGAGGAGACCGATGGCCTGGGTGAATGGTGGACCGATTATCAGGACGCCAACGAAAGCGAGCGCCGCGACATGATTCGTGAGCTCAGCGGCAAGGACGACGGCGCCAGCGGCCCGCGCAAGCGTCGCCGCAGCAGCGGCGCCAAGCGTAAACGCGCCGGCGCGCCGAGCGCTTCGGGCGAGTAATCGATGGAACGCATCTACATCGGCCTGGGCAGCAACCTGGCCGAACCCAGCGAACAGTTGCGCAGTGCCATCCAGGCACTGGCGCAACTGCCCGACACCCAGCTGGCCGGCGTTTCAGCGTTCTATCAAAGCGATTCCCTGCTGCCCGGCCAGCCGCGCTACACCAACGCGGTGGCAGCGCTGGACAGCCAACTGGCGCCGCTGGACCTGCTCGATGCGCTGCAAGCCATCGAAACCGGACAAGGCCGTGAACGCCTGGAGCGTTGGGGCCCGCGCACGCTGGACCTGGATATTCTGCTGTTTGGCGATCGCCTGATCGACGAGCCCCGCCTCAAAGTCCCCCACTACCATATGCAGGCCCGGGCCTTCGTGTTGTATCCCCTGGCGGAACTGGCGCCCACCGACCTGCGCCTGGCCGATGGGCGCCGGCTCAAGGATCTGCTTGCCGCGTGCCCGTTTGCCGGCCTGGAACGCCTGCCCTCCCACTGACGAAGACCATCCCCTGTTCCGGTACCGGACAGTCATATTCGGGACGCTCTCCCGGGCTGAAACGCATCAGTCATCCCGGTAACACCCGTCGGTAACACATCCAATTGACTTCCCGGCAGCGCCTCACGACTATAGGCGTCCCGTAGCCGCCAACGCGGCGTTAAAGGGCGCAATCCAGGCCTTACAAGCACCACGCATAGAGGGTGCGCCTGTATAAATGACGATTCATGCGCGTTACTCGCAGTAGCTCAAGAGCGCCTAATGAGGACTTTTTCATGCCAGCTATTACCCTGACCACGCTGCAAGGTCTCAAGCAAAAAGGTGAGAAAATCGCCATGCTGACCTGCTATGACGCAACCTTCGCCCATGCCTGCAACGAGGCGGGTGTCGAAGTGCTGCTGGTGGGCGATTCCCTCGGCATGGTGCTGCAAGGTCACGACAGCACGCTGCCAGTGACCACCGCCGAGATGGCCTACCACGTGGCTGCCGTCAAACGCGGTAACACCGATGCGCTGATCCTCGCCGACCTGCCTTTCATGGCCTACGCCACCCTCGAACAAACCATGACCAACAGTGCCATGCTGATGCAGGCCGGCGCCCACATGGTCAAGGTCGAAGGTGCGTTGTGGCTGGCCGATTCGATTCGGCTGCTGGCCGAGCGCGGTATCCCGGTGTGCGCGCACCTGGGCCTGACCCCCCAGGCGGTGAACATTCTCGGGGGCTACAAAGTCCAGGGCCGCAATGAGAACCAGGCCCGGCAGATGCGCGCCGATGCGATTGCCCTGGAACAGGCTGGCGCCGCGATGTTGCTGCTCGAATGTGTGCCCAGCGAGCTGGCGGAAGAAATCACCCAGGCGGTAAAGATCCCGGTGATCGGGATCGGCGCCGGCAGCGCCACCGATGGCCAGGTACTGGTCCTGCACGACATGCTCGGGCTGTCGATCACCGGTCGCGTGCCCAAGTTCGTGAAGAACTTCATGATCGGACAACCCTCCATCCAGGCGGCCCTGAGCGCCTATGTCACTGAAGTCAAAGCGACGACCTTCCCAGGCGTCGAACACGGATTCTCTGCATGAACACCGTCAAAACCGTACGTGAACTGCGGGCCGCCGTGGCCCACGCCCGCGGCGAAGGCAAACGCATCGCTTTCGTACCGACCATGGGCAACCTGCACAGCGGCCATGTCGCGCTGGTCACCAAGGCAGCGCAACGGGCCGACTTCGTGGTCGCAAGCATTTTCGTCAATCCGCTGCAATTCGGCGCCGGCGAAGACCTGGACAAATACCCCCGCACCCTCGCGGCCGACCAGGAGAAACTGCTCCAGGCCGGCTGCCAGCTGCTGTTCGCCCCCAGCGTCGAGGAGATGTACCCCGACGGCATGGCCGGACAGACACGGGTCAGCGTCCCGCAGTTGTCCGAAGGCCTGTGCGGCGCCAGTCGCCCCGGGCATTTCGAGGGCGTGGCGACGGTGGTCAGCAAATTGTTCAACATGGTCCAGCCCGACCTGGCGGTGTTTGGCCAGAAAGACTTCCAGCAACTGGCGGTGATTCGGGCGCTGGTCCATGACCTGAACATGCCGATCCAGATCATCGGCGAACCCACCGTGCGCGCCGAGGATGGCCTGGCGCTGTCGTCGCGCAACGGCTTCCTCAGCCCTGAGCAGCGCGCCGTTGCGCCCTTGGTCTACCGCAGCCTGAGCCAGATTGCCGAGACGATCCGCCAGGGACAGCGGGATTTCCCGGCGTTGGTTGCCGAGCAGATCAGGCACCTCGAAGCTGCCGGCCTGCGTCCCGATTATCTGGAAGTCCGTCACGCCAAGACCTTGCGTCCGGCCACGAGCGAAGACCGCGATCTGGTGATTCTGATAGCGGCATTCCTGGGCACCACGCGGTTGATCGACAACCTGCACCTGGACCTTGACGCATCCGTCTGAACGTCGCCAATCAAGCTGAAGGAAACCCTCATGCACGCCATCATGCTCAAGGCCAAGCTGCACCGCGCCGAAGTCACTCACGCCGTCCTCGATTACGAAGGCTCCTGCGCCATCGATGGTGAATGGCTGGACCTGTCGGGTATCCGTGAGTACGAACAGATCCAGATCTACAACGTCGACAACGGCGAGCGCTTCACCACCTACGCCATCCGTGGCGAGGAAGGTTCGCGGATGATCTCGGTCAACGGTGCCGCGGCGCACAAGGCCAAGGTCGGTGACCGCGTCATCATCTGCGCCTACGCCCATTACAGCGAAGCCGAACTGCTCAACTTCAAGCCCCGCATGTTGTACATGGCCCCAGGCAACGAACTGAGCCACACCAGCAACGCCATCCCGGTTCAGGTTGCCTGATCGAAGGCACCGGCTTCACCACTCTCCCTGTGGGAGCGAGCTTGCTCGCGATAGCGATAGGTCAGTTGATAGAGATGTCGACGGACACACCGCTATCGCGAGCAAGCTCGCTCCCACAATGAGTACTCAGTGTCAGGAAGAGGCCTTTACTCTTCCGTCTGTCGGACCATTCCCCGCCTGTGTGTATAAAAAAGTACCGGGAACCGGTCTGACAAAGTCAAGACAGATCGCAACGCGAGGTTTACTGTAGTCGCCCTGCGCCCAAAGATCGTGTCGACGCAGTTGTCCGGACGCCCACCTCGGGTCGGGCCGGAATTTTTAGTGTACAAAAGGTCGTTCAAGTAAAAAGGAAACCCGCAGCGATGGCGTATTACCGAACCCCTCATGACGTGACCGCTCTGCCTGCCTGGCAAGCGCTGAATGACCACCGCAAAGCCATGCAGGATTTCAGCATGCGCGAAGCGTTCAATGCCGATCCGCAGCGTTTTAGCCAATTCACCCTGTCGAGCTGCGGCTTGTTTCTCGACTATTCAAAAAACCTGATCAACGCCCAGACCCGCGACCTGCTGGTGGGCCTGGCCAATGAAGTCGACCTCAAGGGGGCGATCAAGTCGCTGTTCGAAGGCGAAATCGTCAACGCCTCCGAAAACCGTCCGGCCCTGCACACCGCCCTGCGTCGGCCGGTGGGCGATAAATTGCTGGTCAGTGGCGTCAACGTGATGCCAGACGTGCACAAAGTGCTGAACCAGATCACCGATCTGGTGGGCCGCATCCACGACGGCCTGTGGCGCGGCTACACCGAAAAGCCGATCACCGACGTGGTGAACATCGGCATCGGCGGTTCCTTCCTCGGCCCGGAGCTGGTGTCCGAAGCGCTGTTGTCCTACGCGCATAAAGGCGTTCGCTGCCACTACCTGGCGAACATCGATGGCAGTGAGTTCCACGAACTGACCATGAAGCTGCGCGCCGAGACCACACTGTTCATCGTCTCGTCGAAATCCTTCAACACCCTCGAAACCCTGAAGAACGCCCAGGCCGCTCGCGCCTGGTACCTGGCCCAGGGCGGTTCCGAAGCGGAGCTGTACCGCCACTTCATCGCGGTTTCGAGCAACAACGCTGCCGCCGTGGCCTTCGGCATCCGCGAAGAAAACATCTTCCCGATGTGGGACTGGGTCGGCGGGCGCTACTCGCTGTGGTCGGCCATCGGTTTGCCGATCGCCTTGGCCATCGGCATGTCGAACTTCAAGGAATTGCTCTCCGGGGCCTATTCCATGGACCAGCACTTCCAGAGCGCCCCGTTCGACCAGAACATGCCGGTGCTGCTGGCGCTGCTGGGCGTGTGGTACGGCAATTTCTGGGGCGCGCAAAGCCACGCGATCCTGCCGTACGACCATTACCTGCGCAACATCACCAAGCATTTGCAGCAGCTGGACATGGAATCCAACGGCAAGAGCGTGCGCCAGGACGGTACACCGGTGTCGACCGACACGGGCCCGGTGATCTGGGGTGGCGTCGGTTGCAACGGCCAGCACGCTTACCACCAGTTACTGCACCAAGGCACCCAGATGATCCCGGCCGATTTCATCGTGCCGATTGTCAGCTTCAACCCGGTGTCCGATCACCACCAGTGGCTGTATGCCAACTGCCTGTCCCAGAGCCAGGCGCTGATGCTGGGCAAGACTCGCGCCGAAGCCGAAGCCGAGCTGCGGGACAAGGGCGCGAGCGAAGAAGACGTGCAGAAACTGGCGTCTCACAAGGTGATCCCGGGCAACCGTCCGAGCAACACCCTGGTGGTCGAACGCATCAGCCCACGTCGCCTTGGCGCCCTGGTGGCGCTGTATGAACACAAGGTGTTCGTGCAAAGCGTGGTCTGGGGCATCAACGCCTTTGACCAATGGGGCGTGGAGTTGGGCAAGGAGCTGGGCAAAGGTGTCTACAACCGTCTGGTGGGCAGCGAAGAAAGCCCGGCCGAAGATGCCTCGACCCAGGGTTTGATCAACTACTTCCGCGGGCGTCATCGCGGCTGATCGTCCCACAGCTCACCGCTGATCCCTGTGGGAGCGAGCTTGCTCGCGATGGCGGTGGATCAGTTGACACTCATGTTGACTGACACACCGCCATCGCGAGCAAGCTCGCTCCCACAGTTGTTTGTGCATGACTTGAACCCTCCGGCTACTCGGCGCATCTTTATGACTTGTCGCAAAAACAAGAATAAGGAACCGTCATGTTCGATATCAGCCAGTACCCCCAAGCCGATGCCGTCCGCCGGGCGGCGCAACTGAGTCAGGACGAGTACAAGCGGCTCTACAAAGAATCCATCGAACACCCCAGTGCGTTCTGGGGCGAGCAGGCCACGCGCTTTCTCGACTGGATGACACCCTGGCAAACCGTCCAGCGCTATGACCTCAGGACCGGTGACGCCCAGTGGTTCGCGGGCGGCAAGCTGAACGTCAGCGCCAACTGCATCGACCGACACCTGGAAGCACGTGGCGACCAGACGGCGATCATCTGGGAAGGCGACAACCCCGCCGAATCGGCAGAAATCACATACAAAAAACTTCACAACCATGTGTGCCGACTGGCCAACGTGCTGAAAAGCCGTGGAGTGAAGAAAGGCGACCGGGTCTGCATCTACATGCCGATGATTCCGGAAGCGGCCTACGCCATGCTCGCCTGCACCCGCATTGGCGCGGTGCATTCGGTGGTGTTCGGCGGTTTCTCACCGGATTCCCTGCGTGACCGGATTCTCGACGCCGATTGCCGCACCGTCATCACTGCCGACGAAGGCGTGCGCGGTGGGCGCTTCATACCGCTCAAGCGCAACGTCGACAAGGCCCTGGAAGGCTGCCCGAACGTCAGCACCGTACTCGTGGTCGAGCGCACCCAGGGTGAAGTGAACTGGGTTGAGAGTCGTGACCTGTGGTACCACCAGGCCATGCACGAAATGAGCGACGACTGCCCGCCCGAACCGATGGACGCCGAAGACCCGCTGTTCATCCTCTACACCTCCGGCAGCACCGGCAAACCCAAGGGCGTGCTGCACACCACCGGCGGTTATCTGCTGCAAGCGGCAATGACCTTCAAATACGTATTGGATTACCGCGACAACGAAGTGTTCTGGTGCACCGCCGACGTTGGCTGGGTCACCGGCCACAGTTACATCGTCTACGGCCCGCTGGCCAACGGCGCCACCACGCTGATCTTCGAAGGCGTACCCAGCTACCCCAGCAGTTCGCGCTTCTGGCAGGTGATCGATAAACATCAGGTCAACATCTTCTACACTGCCCCGACCGCCTTGCGCGCATTGATGCGTGAAGGCGCCGGGCCGTTGCAGGAAACGTCCCGCAAAAGCCTGCGATTGCTCGGCAGTGTCGGTGAGCCGATCAACCCGGAGGCGTGGGAATGGTATTTCAACGTGGTCGGTGAGCAGCGCTGCCCGATTGTCGATACCTGGTGGCAGACCGAAACCGGCGGCATCATGCTCAGCCCGCTAGTGAGTGCCCCACGGCTCAAGCCCGGCTGCGCGACCCGGCCGATGTTCGGCGTGCAACCGGTGCTGCTGGATGAAGTCGGCAAGGAAATCCACGGTGCCGGCAGCGGCGTGCTGGCGATCAAGTCCAGCTGGCCGGCGCAGATTCGCAGCGTCTACGGTGATCATCAACGCATGGTCGACACCTACTTCAAGCCCTACCCCGGCTACTACTTCACCGGCGACGGCGCTCGCCGCGACGAAGACGGCGATTACTGGATCACCGGGCGCATCGACGATGTGATCAACGTCTCCGGGCACCGCATCGGCACTGCCGAAATAGAAAGTGCCTTGGTGTTGCACGACAACATCGCCGAAGCAGCGGTCGTCGGTTACCCCCATGATCTCAAGGGCCAGGGCATCTATGCCTTTGTCACGCCCATGAACGGTGTGGAGGCCAACGACGAATTGAAGAAAGAATTGCTGGCCCACGTCAGCAAGGAAATCGGCAGCTTCGCCAAACCGGAACTGATCCAGTGGGCACCGGCACTGCCCAAGACCCGTTCGGGCAAGATCATGCGGCGGATCCTGCGCAAGATCGCCTGCAACGAGCTCGACAGCCTCGGCGACACCTCGACCCTGGCCGATCCGAGTGTGGTGGAGGGGTTGATCGACAAGCGGCTGAATCGCTGAGCCAGGCGACGCAATTCACCCGTGGCGAGGGAGCTTGCTCCCGCTGGAGTGCGTAGCGCTCCCAAAAATGAGGGGCCGCTGCGCAGCCCAGCGGGAGCAAGCTCCCTCGCCACGGGTCAGTGCCAGGCTCAGATACATATGCAATCCCCAACCCGGGTTTGCATAACTGCTAAACTCCCGCGCCTCATTTCTCTAAGGCGCGCCCGGCATGTCTTCCTTGAATCAGGCGCTGCGCGCCGCCCTCGACCAGCGTCAGGACCTGCTCAGCCAATTGCATCAGCAAGGCACCGATTGCTATCGCCTGTTCCACGGCAGCCAGGAAGGCGCGCCCGGCCTGACCGTCGACCGCTACGGCCCGCAACTGCTGGTGCAGAGCTTCCACCAATCGCTGGAGCGCGAGGCCTTGCTGCAACTGCACGGCATCATCAACGAACGCCTGGGCCTGGACACCCTGCTGGTCTACAACGACCGTGCCCGGGGCAATTCGCGCATAGACCGCCAGGACACCGTCTATCAAGCCGATGAAGCCGCCCTGAAAGACCTTATCGGCCATGAATGGGGCCTGAACTACCGCGTTCGCGGACGCCATGCCGGGCAGGACCCACTGCTGTTCCTCGACCTGCGCAACGCCCGGGGCTGGGTCAAGGAACACAGCCGCAACAAAAGCGTGTTGAACCTCTTCGCCTACACCTGTGGCGTCGGCCTGAGCGCGGCGGCCGGAGGGGCGCGGGAGGTGTGCAACCTGGACTTCGCCGAAGGCAACCTGGCGGTGGGTCGCGAAAACGGCCTGCTCAACCCCGATTTGCCCGCCATGGAATTCGTGCAGTCGGATTACTTCCCGGCGATCCGCCAACTGGCCGGCCTGCCCATCAGCCAGCGACGCGGGCAGAAGCTGCCCAGCTACGTGCGCCTGGAACAACGCCAGTACGACCTCGTGCTGCTCGATCCGCCGGCCTGGGCCAAGAGTGCTTTCGGGACCGTCGACCTGTTGCGCGACTACCAAAGCCTGCTCAAACCGGCACTGCTGACCACCGCCGACGATGGCGTGCTGATTTGCTGCAATAACCTGGCAAAAGTCTCCATGGACGACTGGCGCGAACAGGTATTGCGTTGCGCCGAAAAGGCCGGCCGCCCGGTACGCGAATGGAGCGTGCTGACGCCCGGCAGCGATTTCCCCTCCCAGGACCAGCAGCCGCCGCTCAAGACTTTGGTCCTCCAGCTCTAAGCCAGACTCGGAATTCTGACGTAGAAAACGGACAAATCTCATAAAACACAGTGGCTTCGGAACCGTAAACGCATGCCATACTCCAAGGCACTCCGAATTCACATTAGATGAAGCCGCACATGCCCAAAGGATTGATTCGCGCTTTCGGCGCCCTGTTGACCGCACTGGCCCTCTACAGCCTGTTGGGTTTTCTGATATTGCCGGGCATCGCCTTGCGGATCGCCAATCAGCAATTGGCCGAGCATGCGACGGTGCCGGCCCAGATCCAACGCATCGAACTCAATCCCTTCAGCCTTGAAGTCACCCTTTGGGGCCTGAATATCGGTGAACCGGGCAAGGAACAGGTCGGCTTCGAACGGCTATACGCCAACCTGCAACTCGACAGCCTGTGGTCCGGCGCCCTGCACCTGACCGATATCGAACTGGACAAGCCCAAGACCGAAGTCGTGTTCGCCAAGGACGGTCAGTTGAACTTGTTGAGCCTGTTCAAGTTGCCACCCAGCGAACCGAAACCCGCCAATCCTGACGCCCAGCCGTTCCCGCTGCGGGTCGATCGCATCAAGTTGGCCGGCGGTTATCTGCATTTCCAGGATTTGCGCCCCAGCGAGCCCATCGAATTTCTCTACGACACCCTCGATTTCGAGCTGAAAAACCTCAGCACCCTGCCCGACGACAACGCCGACATGACCCTGGTGGCCGCCGGCCCCGAAGGCGGGCAGATCGATTGGACCGGTAATTTCAGCCTCACGCCAATCGCCTCCGAAGGCACCCTCAAGGTGACCGGCGGCCAAATGAAAGCCTGGTGGCCCTATGTACGCGACGCGGTACCGTTGGTGTTGGAAAACGGCATCCTGAACCTCAGCACCGACTACAAGCTCAACCTGGCCAAGGGCACCGAACTGTTGCTCAGCAATGCCGCTGTCAGTGTCGCGCCCTTCTCCATCAAGGCGCCCGATGGTCGTCCACTGGTAAAACTCGAGCGCCTGGACGTCAGTGAAACCACGGTGGACCTGGCCAAGCAGCAAGTCATCGTCGGCAAGATTCGCAGCCAGAAGCTGGAAACCTGGGCCGCTCGCGAGGCGGACGGGCAGCTGGACTGGCAAAAACTCTTTGCCAGCCAGCCGGCCAAGCCGCAAGCCAAGGTCGAGCCGGCATCAGCTCCGGCCGCCGCCGATTCGCCGAAACCTGAACCCGCAGCCCCCAGCAAACCGTGGCAGGTGGTGTTGAAGGACGTGCAACTGCGCAACTATCAGGTGCATTTGGCTGACCGCCAGGCACAGCCAGCCGTGGCACTGGACGTCGGCCCGCTGAACCTCGATCTGCAGAACTACGACACCCTCAATAGCTCGCCTTTTACCCTCAAGCTGGACACCGGGCTGGGCAAGCAAGGCAAGATCCTGGCCGACGGCGAGGTCAACCTGAACCCGATCAGCGCCCGGCTCAAGGTCAAGACCCAGGACATCGACCTGCGGGTGACCCAGGCGTATATCAACCCGTTCATTCGCCTGGAACTGCGTTCCGGGATGCTCGGCAGCGAGCTGGCGGTAGACCTCAAGAGCACCGAGCCGCTGGCATTCGCGGTCACCGGTCGCGCCCAGGTCGATCAGTTGCACACCCTCGATACCCTCAAGACCCGCGATTTCCTCAAATGGCAGCGCCTGGTGCTTGAAGGCCTCAATTATCAGCACGGGGACAGCCTGTCCATCGACAAGGTCAACCTGTTCCAGCCTTACGTGCGCTTCATGATCAACGACGACCGCACCACCAACGTCGATGACTTGTTGATCCCGCAACCGGCCGACAGCGCCACAAAAAACACCGCGGCTAAACCGGCATCCCAGGAAAAACCGCTGGGCATTCATATTGGCGGGATCGCCATCAATGACGGTTCGGCCAACTTCGCCGACTTCAGCCTGACGCCCAACTTCGCCACGGCTGTCCAACAGCTCAACGGTGCGATCGGCACCATCGACAGCCGCCAAGCCAACCCGGCGACCGTGGATGTCAAGGGTAAGGTCGACCGCTATGCACCGGTCACCATCAAGGGTGCGGTCAACCCCTTCGACCCGATGGCCAGCCTCGACATCGCTACCAGCTTCAAACGGGTCGAGCTGACCACCCTGACGCCCTACTCCGGCAAGTTTGCCGGCTACCGCATCCGCAAGGGCCGGCTCAATCTCGACCTGCACTACCGCATCACCAAGGGCCAGCTCCAGGCGGAAAACAAAGTGGTGGTCGAGCAACTGCAGTTGGGGGAAAAAGTCGACAGCCCGGACGCCGTGAGCCTGCCGCTGAAACTGGCCATCGCGCTGCTCAAGGATTCCGAGGGCAAGATTTCCATCGAATTGCCGGTCACCGGTAACCTCAACGATCCGCAATTCAGTGTCATGCCGATTGTCTGGCAGACCCTGCGCAACCTGGTGGTCCGAGCGGCCCAGGCCCCGTTCAAACTCATCGGCGGGCTGGTGGCCGGTGGCGGTTCGGAGGACCTGGGCAGTGTGTCGTTCGCAGCGGGCTCCAGCGACCTGAGCAAGGAAAACGAAGGCACGCTGCTGAAACTGTCCGAGGCCCTCGGCAAGCGTCCGGAGTTGCGCCTGGAGATCGAAGGCACCGCCGCTGAAAACAGCGACGGCCCACTGCTCGCGGCCCAGCGCCTGGAGCGTGAATACCAATACAACTACTACAAGATGCTCCAGCGCCGGGGCGACAAGGTGCCGGCCCAGGCCTCGCTGTTGGAAGTGCCCGAGGATGAGAAGCCCCCGCTGCTCGAAGGCATTTATCGCACGCGCCTCAAGACCCAACCACCCGCCGAATGGACCCAATTGGATAAAAAGGCGCGTAGCGAGAAACTGCGCGAAGGCGTGATCAAGTTCTGGAGCGGCAGTGACGTGCTCTTGCGTCAACTGGGGCAAGAGCGGGCCAGCAGCATCAAGGACTTCCTGGTGGACAAGGGCCGCCTGGCCGACGACCGCGTGTACTTCATCGACGCCAGCCTCGGTCAGGCCGAAAGCGACGGTCGCGTCATTACCCCCCTGCACCTGGATGCTGAATGACATGAAGCGTTTGTATGGGCTCAGCCTGGGTCTACTGCTCGCCGTCGGCCAAGCGTCGGCGGCCGATACGCTGCGTTGCGGCAGCCAGTTGATCAGCGTCGGCGACCGCTCGAGCGAAGTGTTGCAAAAGTGCGGGCAGCCTGCGGCGCGGGATGACCTGGGCTATAAACGCAGTGTCAATCGCCGGGAAGAATACCCGGTGGAGGAATGGACCTACGGGCCCAACAGCGGCATGTATCAGTACCTGCGTTTCGAAGGCAATCGGCTGGTGCAGATCACCAGCAAGCGCGGGCGCTGAGCTTGTCCGTACAGAGGAGTTAAATGTGCTGCCGCCATCGCGAGCAAGCTCGCTCCCACATTGTTTTGGGTGATCTCAAAATCAATGTTCGCCGCCGCCCCCCTGTGGGAGCGAGCTTGCTCGCGATGGCGGCAACTCGACTCTACAGCCTATCCGCAACCGCTGACCCACAGATTGATCCACCCCAGAATAGAACAGGCCCCCGGCACGAATGCCGGGGGCCTGTAATGGCCACGTCCGTGTGGCCTTTCGCATGAACTCCAAAGCAACGGCAAACGTATATCTAGGCCCGCTTGCCGCGCCTTCTCCCAGTCCAGGCGAGAAGTCTTAAGCCTTATTCGGCTTTCAGGCCGTCAGCCGATACGGCCTTGACGCCTTTGATTTTCTTGGCGATCGCCACAGCGGTGTCTTTTTGTGCATCAGTGACTTTGGTCATCGAAGATAGGGACACAACACCTTTGTTGGTTTCGACTTTGATGTCGCTGCCAGGAATGCCTTTTTCGGTGACCAGGTCAGCTTTGACCTTGGTGGTGATCCAGGTATCGGAAACGTCTTCCTTGGCCTCTGTCACTTCGCCCGCAGCCAGCATCATTGGAGCCTGAGTTGCTTGAGTGGTCTCGGCGAAAGCGCTAGCCATGGTCAGGGTCAGTGCGGTAGCAGCGGCGGCAGTGATAGCGAACTTCTTCATACGAGTAACTCCTGTTTTTCTCAAAAACTGCCGGACGTGCATCCCGGCAGGGTTAACAGGAGTAGTGCGAAGGCTGTGCCAGTTTTGAAACATTAATTAAATCGTTTTAAATCAATAAGTTAAGCGAAGCGGCGATTTTCGTAATCATGCAAAATGCAAGACTTGCCGATTTTCAACATGCAACTTGCCGGTTCGGTGTTCATTTCTAAGTTTATGATTTCGAAGATTTTATAAGGCGGGACCTTAAATCCCGCCATATAACCACATCTAAATCACGGAGCTGTTCCAGAGCCGGTGCAACCCGCTGGCAGAAAATCTTGGGCGGCATTCGAACCACATGTCCAAGACCCTGCGGACGAGCGAGAGAGCGTAATGGTCTTGCCCATTACCTGACTGGGGGCTTTCGTAAGGGTACACACAATGGTTCCCCCAGCGGCGGCCGAGCCTGTGACGGAAAACGTGCAGTTACTGGACGTCGGGAAGTTCATGTTGGTCGCCGACGGATCGGTGCCCTGATTGACCAGATCCTCGTATGGCACCTTCAATGCGCTGATTTCCCCCAACCCGGCTGTCGCCTTCGCCCGCGCCTGGTACTTGGAATATTGCGGCAACGCAAACGTCGCCAGAATGCCAATGATCGCCACAACGATCAGCAGCTCGATCAGGGTAAAACCACTCTGCTTATTCATAAACATCTCCAATGCATGAGGCGAAATCTCATGACCTGAAACGGCCGTTGCACGGCACATGCCAACCCTGCGCGCCCTGCCGGCAAGGGGGTTCAACCAGTAAAGCTCCAGCGTCCTACCCCAACAACCGCACTATCTGACGTTTTTTGTCACCCTGCCCCGCTGGTTTGGCGTCGATGCTTGACTAGGCTATAAGTCATGAACTGTCCGCCGCCGGTATCCCCATGAATGACATCGCCCTCAGCGGTTTGACCAAGCAACTGGTGCTGGCCGAACTGATCACCGAGCAAAGTGCGCAGCAGGCGTACCAACAGGCCCAGCGCAATCGCATGCCCCTGATCAGCTATCTGGTGCAGAACAAACTGGTGCAGAGCCGCCGGGTTGCTGAAATTGCCTCGGAGCATTTCGGCGTCGCCCTGCTGGACCTCAACAGCCTGGACAAGGACTCTCAGCCCATCGGGCTGGTCAGCGAAAAGCTGCTGCGTCAACATCACGCGCTGCCGCTGTGGCGGCGCGGCAACAAGTTGTTCGTGGGCATCTCCGACCCGACCAATCACCAAGCCATCAATGACATTCAATTCAGTACCGGCCTCACCACCGAAGCCATCCTGGTGGAGGACGACAAGCTCAGCGATGCCATCGAGAAATTCTTCGAATCCAGCAGTACAGGCCTGGAAGGCATGGGCGACGTCGATCTCGACGGCCTGGACATCGAATCGATCGACGATTCCAAGCAGGAGTCCATCGGCGGCATGGACACCGACGACGCCCCGGTGGTGCGCTTCGTCAACAAGATGTTGCTGGACGCGATCAAGGGCGGCTCTTCCGACCTGCATTTCGAGCCCTACGAAAAAACCTACCGCGTGCGGGTGCGCACCGACGGCATCCTTCGGGAAGTGGCCAAGCCGCCGATCCAACTGGCCACCCGCATCGCCGCCCGCCTCAAGGTCATGGCCAGCCTCGATATTTCCGAACGGCGCAAACCCCAGGATGGACGGCTGAAAATGCGCCTGTCGAAAAACAAATCCATCGACTTCCGGGTCAACACCCTGCCCACGCTCTGGGGCGAAAAAGTGGTGATCCGGATCCTCGACCCATCCAGTGCGCAAATGGGCATCGATGCCCTGGGCTATGAACCGGACCAGAAAGACCTGTACATGGCGGCCCTCAAGCAGCCACAGGGGCTGATCCTGGTGACCGGGCCGACCGGCTCGGGCAAGACCGTGTCGCTGTACACCGGGCTGAACATCCTCAACACCGTGGACATCAATATTTCCACCGCCGAAGACCCAGTGGAAATCAACATGGAAGGCATCAACCAGGTCAACGTGAACCCGCGCCAGGGGCTGGATTTTGCCCAGGCCCTGCGCTCGTTCCTGCGCCAGGACCCGGATGTGATCATGGTCGGCGAGATCCGCGACCTGGAAACCGCCGAAATCGCCATCAAGGCCGCCCAGACCGGGCACCTGGTGCTCTCCACGCTGCACACCAACAGCGCCGCCGAAACCCTGATCCGCCTGCAGAACATGGGCATCCCTGGCTTCAACATCGCCACCGCGGTGCACCTGATCATCGCCCAGCGGCTGGCGCGCAAGCTGTGCACCCATTGCAAGAAAGCCATCGAGATTCCCGAGGAAACCCTGCTCAAGGAAGGTTTCCCCCGGGAACGCATCGGTACATTCACGATCTATGAGCCGGTCGGTTGTGAACAGTGCAACCACGGTTACAAAGGGCGCGTGGGGGTCTACGAAGTGGTCAAGAACACGCCCGAACTGCAACGGTTGATCATGGCCGAGGGCAACTCGCTGGAAATCGACCTGCAGATGCGCAAAGACGGTTTCAACGACCTACGCACCTCGGGGCTGCAAAAAGTGATGCAGGGCGTCACCAGCCTCGAGGAAATCAACCGGGTCACCAAGGATTGAACATGGCGGTCAAAGCAGTCAAAACCGATGTCTACACGTGGGAAGGCAAGGACCGCAAAGGCACGAAAATGAGCGGCGAACTGACCGGTCAGAGCCCAGCCCTGATCAAGGCTCAGTTACGCAAACAGGGCATCAGCCCGGAGAAGGTACGCAAGAAGTCCACCTCGATATTCAGCAAGGGCAAGCGCATCAAGCCGTTGGACATCGCCCTGTTCACCCGCCAGATGGCGACGATGCTCAAGGCCGGCGTGCCCCTGTTGCAGGCGTTCGACATCATTGGCGAGGGCTTCGACAACGCCAACATGCGCAAGCTGGTGGACGAGGTGAAACAGGAAGTCGCGGCCGGCAACAGCTTCGCGGCGTCGTTGCGCAAGTGCCCGCAGTATTTCGACGAGTTGTACTGCAACTTGGTGGACGCCGGTGAACAGGCCGGTGCCCTGGACACGTTGCTGGACCGGGTCGCGACCTACAAGGAAAAGAGCGAAGCGCTCAAAGCCAAGATCAAGAAAGCCATGACCTACCCGGCGGCCGTGGTGGTGGTCGCGGCCGTGGTCACCGGCATCCTGTTGGTCAAGGTGGTGCCGCAATTCGAGTCGGTCTTTTCAGGGTTTGGCGCAGAGCTACCGGCCTTCACGGTGATGGTCATTGGCCTGTCGGAGTTCTTGCAGGAATGGTGGTGGGTAGTGCTTGGCGGTTTGGTCGGGGCGTTTTTTGGTGTGAAATACGCCCTCAGGCGTTCCGAGCGTTTTCGCGACTGGCGCGATAAATGGCTGCTCAAGCTGCCGCTGATAGGCAGCTTGATGTACAAGTCCGCCGTGGCTCGCTACGCCCGGACGCTGTCCACCACATTCGCCGCCGGCGTACCGCTGGTGGAGGCCCTGGATTCGGTCTCGGGCGCCACCGGCAACGTGGTGTTCAAGCGCGCGGTGCAGCGCATTCGCCAGGATGTCTCGACCGGGATGCAGTTGAATTTTTCCATGCGCGCCTCCGGCATCTTTCCCAACCTGGCGATCCAGATGACCGCCATCGGCGAAGAATCCGGCGCGTTGGACGACATGCTCGACAAGGTGGCGAGTTTTTATGAGGCCGAGGTGGACAATCTGGTGGACAACCTCACCAGCCTGATGGAACCCTTCATCATGGTGGTCCTGGGGGTGGTCGTCGGTGGCCTGGTGGTTGCCATGTACCTGCCCATCTTTCAACTTGGCTCTGCGATCTGACATGCCCCTGACTGATTTCTTCGTGCTCTATCCCCTGGCCTTCGTGCTCACTGCGTTATTGCTCGGATTGATCGTCGGCAGCTTCCTCAATGTACTGGTGTGGCGCCTGCCGAAGATGCTCACCCGCGAATGGCGCGTGCAAGCCCATGACCTGCTGGGCCTGCCGGCCGAAGCGCCCGGCCCGGTCTACAACCTGATGCTGCCGCATTCCCAGTGCCCTCACTGTGGTCATCGTATTCGCGCCTGGGAAAATATCCCGTTGTTGAGCTACCTGATGTTGCGCGGTCGCTGTTCCAACTGCACCGCGCCCATCGGCAGGCGCTACCCGCTGACCGAACTGGCCTGCGGCGCCTTGTCAGCGTTCGTCGCCTGGCACTTCGGCTTTGGCTGGCAAGCCGTGATGGTGATGGTGTTGAGCTGGGGCCTGCTGGGCATGAGCCTGATCGACGCCGAGCATCAATTGCTGCCCGATACCCTGGTGCTGCCGTTGTTATGGCTGGGCTTGATCGTCAACAGCTTCGAGCTGTTCGTGCCCTTGGACCAGGCGATGTGGGGCGCGGTGGCCGGCTATCTGGCGCTGTGGTCGGTGTTCTGGGTGTTCAAGCTGATCACCGGCAAGGAAGGCATGGGCTATGGGGATTTCAAGTTGCTGGCGATGCTGGGGGCCTGGGGCGGCTGGCAGATCCTGCCGCTGACCTTGTTGCTGTCGTCGCTGGTGGGCGCCGTGGTCGGGGTCATTGTGCTGCGCCTGCGCGATGCCCCGGGGTCGACGCAGATCCCCTTCGGCCCCTATCTAGCGATTGCCGGCTGGATTGCCTTGCTCTGGGGTGGTCAAATAACAGACTTCTATTGGCAGTCTGTCGGTCTCTAATGTCGATCTTTTATGAATAACCCTGCGGAAAAACCCTGGATTCTCGGCCTGACCGGTGGCATCGGCAGCGGCAAAAGCGCGGCCGCCCAGCACTTCATCGACCTGGGCGTGCATGTCATCGACGCCGATCACGCGGCGCGCTGGGTGGTTGAACCAGGACGTCCGGCGCTGGCTGACATCGCTGAACACTTCGGCCCGGGCGTATTGCAAAGCGACGGCACGCTGGACCGAGCGGCCCTGCGCAAACTGATCTTCGAAAATACCGAGGAGCGCCGCTGGCTCGAGGCGCTGCTGCATCCGCTGATCGCCGAGGAAATCGCTCACCATCTGGCTCAGGCACAATCGCCCTACGCGATTCTGGTATCGCCGCTGTTGATCGAGTCGGGCCAGTACGCCATGACCCAGCGGATCCTGGTGATCGATGCACCGGAACACCTACAGATCGAACGTACCTTGCAGCGCGACCAGACCAGCGAGCAGCAGGTCCAGGCGATCCTCAAGGCCCAGTCCAGCCGCCAGGACCGCCTGAGCCATGCCGACGACGTGGTGGTCAACGACCGCGACCTCGCCTGGCTGCACAGCGAGGTCGAGCGCCTGCATCACTTTTACCTTACTTTGCGTGGAGGCCAATCATGAGCCAAACCCCAACCGTTGATTGCCCAACTTGTGGCGCCCCAGTGGAATGGAGCCCGGAGAACACCTTCCGGCCGTTCTGTTCCGATCGCTGCAAACTGATCGACCTGGGCGCCTGGGCGTCGGAAGAACACAAGATCCCGGTCAGCCCCGATGCCGAGGATGAGCTGTTCAGCGAGGATTTCGAGCCTCGCTCGCACCATTAAGGCCGCATGAAACCGTAGTCCTGCTCATCGTCGAGGTTTTCCGCCAGGAAACTCAACTCATCGGCCAGATCTTCAACGCTGCGCACTGTCTTGCTCTGTTGCACGATCGCACTGAGCAGGGCACGCAGGCTCAAGCCCGGGTCGAAGCCGATCTCCATCGCGGCATCGTGGCTACGCCTGATCTCTTGTCTCGCCCACTCATAAACACTCATGGTTGTACTCCTGGAAGTTTTCCAGAGCATGAAGGGCGCCTGCCCGGCCAGCCTTGATGTGAATCAAGGCTTGTCGTCATCGTTCCAGGGTGCCGACAGGTAGCGCGTGCGGTTGAACGTCTCCAGCCATTCAGGGCTGAACACCACCAACGCACTGATCACCATGCCGTTGATGAAGGCCTCGGGGAAGATGATCAGCCAGAGATAGCCGATGAAATCCTCCAGCCAGTAAGGCATGGCAAATAGGCCGTCGTACCAGAGCAAACCGAGCCCCAGCAGCAGGCACAACAATGCCGAAAGCGCGGCGGCGAGGAATCCCGAACAGAAGATGTACACAAACAGATTGCGCGGCTGGGCGCGCTCCACCAGGATCGCGCAACACTCGGTGACCAGCACTGGCAACAGGATCAGCAACGCACCGTTGACGCCCACCGCCGCCATGTCCTGGCGGCCCAGCAGCACCAGCGCAAGTTGGGCACAAAAGCCACCGAGGATCGCCAGCGGCCAGTCCAGCAGCAAGGTCACGGCGGTCATGCCGATAAAGTGATACGAGACGCCCGTGTCGAAGTCCCGTCGCACCAGCCACAATAGGAACAGCGCCAGCACCGTGCCGAACAGCAAGTGTTGGCGACGGTTGTCAGTGAACAGCTCGACCCACGGCGCCCGCGCCACCGCCCAGACCAACACCGGCACGTAGATCAGCCAGCCGCCCGCCAAGGTCTGTGGTGAGAGTAACTCGGCACCGATCATGGGACTGCTCCTTTCGCTTGTCCTTGCATCAAACAGGCTGTTGTGGCGAGGGAGCTTGCTCCCGCTGGGCGTGAAGCAGACCCAAAGAATTTGCGACCGCTTCGCGCTCAAGCGGGAGCAAGCTCCCTCGCCACGGTGACTTCAAGCCAGCAGTCTACACCCCACCATAAAGCCGCCATTAATCAACGCAACCCTTTCAGCTTGTCGCAATTGAACGCTAAGCTTGGGCTCATGGATGACTCCGATTATTTACGCCTGCTGACCATCGCGGCCGAGCAAGCCAACGCCTTTCTCTCCAATGCCCGCAAATGGGAGCGTGAGCGTTGGGTCTGCCAGCGTCTGCTGCAAGGGCTGAACGTACCCTATCGCGCCGACGAGTTCGCCCCCGCAGGCGAGCCGCCGGACGTGTTGTTTCGGGATGCCAACTTCGAGGTGTTTTTCGTCCTCGACGAAGGCCGGCGCCTCAATGACGAGTGGCGCGACGAACTGCAACGCCGCCGCAGCGCCTTCTCCCTGAGCCAACTGGTGCGCCGCGAAGCCAAGCCCCGGCGGATCCCGGCCAATGAGTTCCTGATGCGGCTGGCCCCGACCCTGCGCAAGAAGGCCCACAACTACACCGAGCGCGGCATGGACTTGGGGGAGCTGGACATCATTGCTTTCGCCAGCCTCAAGCGCGAAGTGCTGGACCTTAATAGCCACTTCCCGCCGCCCACCGAATACCTGCGCCAGGGTTGGCGCTCGCTGTCGCTGGTGGGACCGACGTTCGCCCGAGTGCTGTTCGCCCATCCCGATGCACCGGACTTCCTGCGGGGCAACCTGGGGCGCAGCATTGTGTTCGATGTCGGGATAAGCCTGTGAGTCCATTACAGGAACTGATTGCCACCGTGCCCCAGCAAGGCCGCGTACGCTGGATTGGCGTGCGACCCCAAGGCCATGCGCCCATGCTCGAGCTGGACGCCGTGGAGGCACGCCTGGAGGCTGGCCTGACGGGCGACCATGCCCGTCCCGGCGTGCGCAATGCGCGGCAAGTCACCTTGATTCAATGGGAACACCTGGCCGTGATCGCCTCGCTAATGGGACGCCCGGCGGATCGCCCCGTTTTACCGCAAGAACTGCGACGCAACATCGTGGTCAGCGGTATCAATCTGTTCAGCCTCAAGGGCCGGCGCTTTCGCATCGGCCAGGCTCTCTTCGAAACCACCGGTTGGTGCCAGCCGTGTGCGCGGCTGGAGCGCAACCTTGGGGAAGGTACGTTCCAGGCCGTACGCGGCCATGGCGGAATCACCGCACGGGTGTTAAAAAGTGGAATCATTCGCCTGGATGACAGCTTGAGTGTCGAACCCGTTCCAGCGAGCGGCTACGCTGCTTTCAATGCCGGATAGCCAGACGCTGTAGCGTCTACACCTTTCGCAACGTCTACCTGACGAGGCCTTTATGACCAGCCGCCTGAACCCAGAAGACCAGAAGCATGTCGAAGAGTACCTGCAACTGTCCCAGCACCGAGTCGAGCGCCGGCCTTTCCGGCCATGGATGCTCCTGGTGGTGGTGGTGGCCGTGACCATCGGCCTGGGCCTGTTGAGCCGAATGATCAGTTACCTGACGCTATGAAGCGCGTCGCGCTCGCTCGGGTAACGGCACCGATTTCCTTTAGCCTTGCGAGATATCCCCATGACTCATCGAATTGTCATCGTTGGCGGCGGCGCCGGCGGCCTGGAGTTGGCTACCCGTCTGGGTAAGACTCTGGGCAAGCGTGGCACGGCCAGTGTGATGCTGGTCGACGCGAACCTGACCCACATCTGGAAACCGCTGCTGCACGAAGTGGCCGCCGGATCCCTGAACTCCTCCGAAGACGAACTCAACTACGTCGCCCAGGCAAAATGGAACCACTTCGAGTTCCAGCTGGGGCGTATGAGCGGCCTGGATCGCGAGCGCAAGCGAATCCAACTGGCCGCCACCTACGACGAGGCCGGCCTGGAGCTGTTACCGGCCCGGGAGCTGGGCTACGACTCCCTGGTGATTGCCGTCGGCAGCACCACCAATGACTTCGGCACCGAAGGCGCGGCGCAGCACTGCCTGTTTCTTGATACCCGCAAGCAGGCCGAGCGCTTCCATCAGCAATTGCTCAACCATTACCTGCGCGCCCACGCCGGCCAGACCGATGTGGTGGAACGCATCAGCGTCGCCATCGTCGGAGCCGGTGCGACCGGCGTCGAACTGGCGGCCGAGCTGCATAACGCCGCCCACGAGCTGGCGGCCTACGGCCTGGATCGGATCAAACCGGAGAACATGCACATCACCCTGATCGAGGCGGGTCCACGGGTCTTGCCGGCGCTGCCGGAGCGTATCGGCGGACCGGTGCACAAGACTCTGGAGAAACTCGGGGTCAATGTCATGACCAACGCCGCCGTCAGCCAGGTGACCGCCGACAGCCTGATTACCGCGGACGGCCAGGTGATCGACGCGAGCCTGAAAGTCTGGGCCGCCGGGATTCGCGCACCGGATTTCCTCAAGGAAATCGACGGGCTGGAAACCAACCGGATCAACCAGCTGCAAGTACTGCCAACACTACAGACCACCCGTGACGAGAACATCTTCGCCTTCGGCGACTGCGCCGCCTGCCCACAACCCGGCAGCGATCGCAATGTTCCGCCCCGCGCCCAGGCCGCGCATCAGCAGGCATCGCTGCTGGCCAGATCCCTGAAGCTGCGTATCGAAGGCAAGGCCCTGCCGCACTACAAATACACCGACTACGGCTCGCTGATCTCGCTGTCGCGGTTCTCGGCAGTAGGCAACCTGATGGGTAACCTGACCGGCAGCGTGATGCTCGAAGGCTGGTTGGCGCGGATGTTCTACGTGTCGCTGTACCGCATGCACCAGATGGCACTGTATGGCATGTTTCGCACGGCGATGTTGATGCTGGGCAGCAAGATCGGACGTGGCACCGAGCCACGGCTGAAGTTGCACTGAGGCCTGACTGACGATTGCGCTGGATCAGCAATATTGATGCTGAATGATCCACCGCAATCGCGAGCAAGCTCGCTCCCACAGGATGACCGCGATCAACTGTGGGAGCGAGCTTGTTCGCGATGAGGGCAGAACAGTCAATGATTAACCTCGGGCAGGATCTCTGTCCGAGCTATCCATCAATCAAACCTGAAACCGCCCACAGGATGACCGCGATCAACTGTGGGAGCGAGCTTGCTCGCGATGAGGGCAGAACAGTCAATGCTTAACCTCGGGCAGAATCTCTGTCCGTGCTATCCATCAATCAAACCTGAAACCGCTGCACCATCGTGCTCAACGAATTCGCCAGTTGCGACAACTCATGGCTGGACGTGCTGGTCTGGTCAGCTCCCGTGGCCGAGCGCACCGACAAATCACGAATGTTCACCAGGTTGCGATCAACTTCACGGGCCACTTGTGCCTGCTCTTCGGCGGCGCTGGCGATCACCAGGTTGCGTTCGTGGATTTCATTGACCGACGTCGTGATGGTCTGTAGTGCCTCGCCCGCCCGCCCGCTCCGCCATCGCCAGGGTACTGGCTGCGCGCGTGGAACTGGCCTCCATGGAATCCAGCGCCTGGGTGGCGCCGCTGCGCATGCCCTGGACCATTTGCTCGATTTCCTGGGTCGATTGCTGCGTGCGATAAGCCAGCGCCCGCACCTCGTCGGCCACCACCGCAAACCCGCGACCGCTTTCACCGGCCCGGGCTGCCTCGATGGCCGCATTGAGGGCCAGCAGATTGGTCTGCTCGGCGATGCCCCGGATCACGTCCAGTACCTTGCCAATGTCCTGCGATTGGTTGGCCAGGGACTGCACCAGGCCGCCGGTCACCTGCACATCGCTGGCGAGGGCGCCGATGGCCTCGACCGTGTCGCTGACGCGCTGCTGCCCAAGGGACGCCGACTCACTGGACTGGCGTGTGGCGTCAGAGGTGGAAACCGCATTACGCGCAACCTCTTCAACTGCCGTGGTCATCTCTGTGACCGCCGTGGCCGCCTGTTCAATTTCGTTATTCTGTTGTTGCAAGCTCTGGGTGCTGTCGAGCGTGACCGCATTCAACTCATCAGCGGCGGTGGCCAATTGCGCCGCCGAGCCACTGATGCCCTGCAATGTTTCCCGCAGGTTCTGCTGCATGGCCGCCAGCGCCTTGAGCAAACGGCTCACTTCGTCGTTGCCATGGGTCTCGATCGGTCGGGTCAGATCACCTCGGGCCACGTTCTCTGCGGCATTCAGCGCCTCACCCAAGGGTTTGACAATGCTGCGGGTGAGCAGCATGGCCAGGACAACCGTGGCCAGGGCAGCGAGCACCACGAACAGGCTGACGATCATCCGGGAATTGGCATAGTGTTCCTGGGACTTCTGGCTCTCGATGGAGACTTGTTTGGAGAACAGCTCCGCCAGGTCGTTGAGCTGTTTACCGGAACCGTCCACCACGGTCTTCATGTCCACCAGCAGCAGCTTGATCAGTTCGTCCCGACGCCCCTGCTCGGCCAGGGTGAAGGATTGAGCGATACCGGTGCGGTAAGCGGCGAAGGTTTGCTTGAACTGGTCATAAATCGCCTTGCCTTCAGGCGTAACGACAAGCTTTTCGTAACTGGCAATTTTTTCGCTCAGTTCCTTGTCGCGCGTATCCATTTGCCCGCGGTACACCGGGATGTTCTTCGGGTCCTGGTCCAGGGCCATGCGCAGGGAAATCGTGCGGATACGCAACATCCACTCACGGATCTCATCGCCACCGCGAATGCTCGGCAGCCACTGGGTTTCCACCGCGACTTCGCTGTCACGGATACTCGACATCTGCCCCAGCGCAAACACCCCGAGCAACGCCACCAACACGGCGATCAAGGCAAACCCCAGCGCCGCACGGGGGGCGATATTCAGCTGACGAAGAAACATAACGAAGTGCCTTTTTTTGTTATTTGGCCTGAAATAGGGCGGACGTCCGTGCCCCTGTCGGCGGGTTATCGGCAAGTTGTACGACGACTTGAGACGATTCACATTTTTCGCAGGCAAAAAAAATCCCCGTATCTTTCGATACGAGGATTTTTAATATGGTCGGGGTAAGGGGATTCGAACTCCTGACATCCTGCTCCCAAAGCAGGCGCGCTACCGGACTGCGCTATACCCCGGTAAAAAAAAGGCGACCTTCGCAAGTCGCCTTCTTCGATCAGCGCTTTTGGCCTCTGATCTTAAGATTCGATTCCAGCGAGCTGGTTTCAAAAATGGTGGGTCGTGTGGGATTCGAACCTACGACCAATTGGTTAAAAGCCAACTGCTCTACCAACTGAGCTAACGACCCAAAGATGGTCGGGGTAAGGGGATTCGAACTCCTGACATCCTGCTCCCAAAGCAGGCGCGCTACCGGACTGCGCTATACCCCGATTGAAATGGCTCCGTGACCAGGACTCGAACCTGGGACCCAATGATTAACAGTCATTTGCTCTACCGACTGAGCTATCACGGAACTGATATTTCAAGTTACTACGTTGAAGCTAGCTTCAACCTCTTCTACCCTTACGCATCGCTGCGTTCGTGTGTCTGAGGCGCGCTATTCTACAATCTTAAAAACCTCTGTCAACCCCTTAAATTGCTTTCAAGACAATGATTTGCAACTTATTTTGGGTTCTTTC